>NZ_JBYHFO010000002.1:0-426037 GCF_057669865.1 Sporosarcina sp. Y1009
TGCCCGTAAAAGCCCGATTGGTTCAACTAACAATCCGTGGGATGAACCCCCCCACGGATTGAAGTTTCACTTTATTGTTGTTTTTCTGTTTCAATAATTTCGGCAGTTTCTGTATCTACAACAACTATATAGGTTTCTGTGATTCCCTCGGCTTTCATCTTCACTGTTAGATAATGTGCTAACCTTTGTTCTAGTCGATCATTTTCCACATAAGCAAGCTCCTCATTGACAACTTGTACATTGGACTGAAAGAACGTATTCCAATCTATTTTATTGATTGGTTGTCTTTTCGTATCTTCTTTTTGAATGTACTCCATTGCATCTAAACCAAGAATGTTTCCTGTATCCTTTGCAACTTTTATATGAATAACATCTGAAAATACTTTCGCACCATATTCTGGTTCAACACGTACGTAAACTAAATGCCATGCCGTATTATTTTCTCTTGATTCCTCATAAACGGTGTCTTCGTATCCAGAATTCGATAGAAAATCTTCCGCTCTTTTTTGAATAACAGAAAATTCAAGGCTCGATTCAGTAAATGGGCGTTCAGCCAAGAATGAAAGCACATGGCCCCCTTTTTCTGTTATATCAATATAACCAATCGATTGATCTTTTGCGAAGCGGATATGATAAAAAGGGTATGGTGACCCAGGTTTACTCGTTTCAACAACAAGTGATCCTGTGGAGACTTCTGGAAACAACACCTTGAAGCGTTCAACTGCCTCGTCACTAGTGATGTTTTTATCGGTTAGTTTCTGTAAATCCTTTTTCTTCTGTGAGTCTGATTCACTTGCGGTTAGCGGAAAATCGCTTTCCGTATATTGCTTTACGGTTTCTGTCATTCCTGCCCAATCGTGATTTGAATCGACTGATTCTAATTGGTTTTGCCAACCATCAATTGTCATATCACCGCCGATTAACCCAACCGTCGCAATTTCCCACTCATCTGCCATACTTCTTAAGTTTTTGGATGCTTCCACCATAACATTATGGTACTCGTCATGGTCGTCACTACGATCAGATTCTTTTGCGAAGTTGCCCAGTCTCCCTAAATAATTCATCCATGAATTGGAAAATTGACGATCAAGGGGTAACGAACCAACTGAATTTTTAATTTCCGATGACAAGCGCCAAATATCTTCGCGTGCACTTTTCGAGCCTTCTTGATCTTTAAAAAGCAAAGTCTTTTTTACAGCGGTATCTAGTTCTTCCAACTTAGTTGATGCGTCTG
This sequence comes from Sporosarcina sp. Y1009, assembly GCF_057669865.1. Classification (NCBI taxonomy): domain Bacteria; kingdom Bacillati; phylum Bacillota; class Bacilli; order Caryophanales; family Caryophanaceae; genus Sporosarcina; species Sporosarcina sp. Y1009. Next base: position 1,235 of record NZ_JBYHFO010000002.1, read on the forward strand.
TCATCTTATCTGCATACTGTGCACTCAGTAAATAACTTAACTGTTGGTTTTCTGATGTTTTTCCAAATGCAAAAACTGATAGTGCAGCTACTGTATAAACTAGTAAAAATATAATTTTTTTCATACACACGGGACTGGAATTGGACAACATTCCAGCAACCTTTTAATCCTCCTTTATTGGATTAATAACAAAAAACGTGTAATCCTATCTTTTTAATTTGGGGACGAGACCATATCCATTTACTTGTTGCCGTAATCGGGTTGAAGTAGTAAATAGAATTTTCAGATGGATCCCAGCCGTTAATCGCGTCGATAACCGCTTCAGTTGCTCTTTCGTTAGGTGTTAACCAGATTTGACCATCTGCAACGGCTGTAAATGCACCCGGTTGGAAGATTACACCACCAACTGTATCTGGGAACTCTGCATGTTCAACACGATTCAGGATGACTGCTGCGACTGCAACCTGGCCCTCATAAGGCTCTCCTCTTGCTTCTCCATAGACTGCATTGGCCATTAATTGTAAATCTTTCTCTGAAAACTTTGCTGGGAGTTGCGCATCCTTCTTCTTACCAGTTCCTTTAGATACTTGATTTTCGAGTGGCTTTCCCCCGTAGTGCGTAAATTTATTACCTTTGTTGATATTATCAACAACAAACTGTTCATCGTAATCTGATACGTCAACAAGTTTCTTCTTAGTTGTATTACCTGCTATTCCGTCTACTGGAAGACCGTATTGCTCTTGGAAGTTTCGTAATGCCCAGTAAGTTCCGTAACCAAATTGCCCGTCAATGACACCATTATAAATGCCAATGTATTGAAGCCTTGATTGAAGTTCAATAACATCATCACCAAATGCACCCCGTTGAATTTCTTGGGAACTAAAAGCCCCTGTTGGCAGCGGGGACAACACATAAGCACAACTGAGGAGTAGCGTGGCAATGAGGATATGACTTAGAATCTTTTTCAAATCCATTCCTCCTTTTTTATTAAGCTTGTCCAAATATCTTGATTTTATGAATTAAAAAAAGACCCAACCAATGGTTAGATCTTTTCACTTCTATTTTGCTTTTCTTCTAAATTGCTGCATGGCAAATGTGTGTGCATATTTCACTCTCGTTAATCCAAACCACCATAAAAATAACATAAATGGAATGATTAAATATAAAAACAATTCCTGAATAAGAAAGATACTATTATAAACAAAATGGAGTGTAAATGGCGCTAAGAAGGCTATAAATAATGTTTTCTTCTTCTGAGCTTCTTCCGCAAACTTTGCTCGACCTAAATAATATCCTAGAACGACACCGAACAATGCATGGCTAGAAACCGGCAATAATGCTCTTATAAAAGCGATATCAGTTCCGTATGTTAATAAGTAAAGAATGTTTTCTACTGTAGCAAATCCTAATGAAATACTGGCTCCGTACAAAATTCCATCATATGCATCATCAAAATCCAAGTGATGATAGATCGTCAAAAATAAAATTAGCCATTTAAAAAACTCTTCGATGCCACTTGTAAATAAAACAGTTCGGACAAATTCATTGGTAAATATATGTTCTTCTTCAAATACATGTTGAACGAATAAAATTGGGAAAGTCATAATTGCACCATATATAAAAGTTTGTAGTAATGTTCGGGAAGGTTCTTTTGCGATGTCTTTTCGCAAATAAAAATAACTAAATAGTGCCAATCCAGGTGCAATTGCAACTGTAAACAATATAAACATGAACGGCACTCCTCCCAATATTACTTCGATAACATTATTTTACAATTGTACAGTTGAGTTTGCAATGGCATTCGCAATTTGTACACCGTGGAATCTTCCGTTTTCAATGAAGATTTCATTCGCTTCATTACCTGCCGCTATGACACCTGCAATATACAACCCGCTAACATTGGATTCCATTGTATGCTCGTTAAATTGGGGACATCCATTCTTTTCGTCAATTTCTATTCCCATATTTGCTAAAAATGTATAATCTGGATGATATCCTGTCATCGCAAAGACATAATCACTTTCAATTTCTATGTTTTCGCGTCCGTTTTGAATAGTGACGGATGTTTCAGTAATCTCCACTACTTCTGATTCGAAATACATGTTGATCGCACCTGACTTCACCAGACTTTCAAAACCTGGTAATATCCACGGTTTGACACTTGGTGAATAATTGGAACCCCGGTAAACAACTGTTACATTTGCCCCCGACCTTTCCAATTCCAAGGCTGCGTCAACAGCTGAATTTTTCCCACCAATTACGACGACATTCTTTTGGAAAAATGGATGTCCTTCTTTGAAATAATGAAAAACATTCGGTAGATTTTCCCCTACAATCCCCATCATATTGGGATTGTCATAGTAACCAGTTGCTACTACTATTTGATTGGCCGTGTAAAGGCCTTTGTTTGTAGTGACTTGAAAACCATTTGTGCTCTTCTTTACTTGTTCGACTAACTCAAAATTATTTACATGGATATTTTTCATCTTAACCACTTCACGATAGTAAACGAGTGCATCATTTCTTTTAGGCTTATCTTTAGCCGTTATAAATGGAATATCGCCAATGGATAATTTTATGCTTGAGCTAAAAAACGTTTGATGTGTGGGGTAGTTATAAATTGAATTTACGATATTTCCTTTTTCAATGACAAGGACTTTTAATCCCTTTTTTTGTAGTTCAATAGCAGCAGATAACCCACAAGGTCCACCGCCAATTACAATAACATCTTCGTGTTGCATTTTACCTCTCCTATCAAATTCAAATTGGTTCGTTAATTCCACTCTATTTTTCCTAGTAACTCACTGTAATTATATGACATTCAGAAGGCGCGCCCAACCGGAACGGAATTGTAGATGTTCCGTAGCCATTGCTAATGAGTTTCGCTTGTTTACTATTCACTTGGAAACTCCCCTTTTGAAACAATCCGAGTTTGCCGATTCTAATTTGACCACCATGTGTATGTCCCGCTAGCATAATAGTCGGTTGGATATAGCTTTCAATTTCTCTTATCATTTTGGGCTGATGGCATACAAGAAGTATTTGTTTGTAATGTTCAATATCACTTAGGGTTCTATCGATGTCGACGTTTTCACTGGTCGGATCGTCAGTTCCACATATCCCCCAAGTACTATGACCAGGAATCGGGAAATTATCATTTTCCAATATAGTGACATGAAATCTCTTCATTATTCTACGAATTTCACGTTCTCCTGCTTCACGATCATTATTCCCCCATACATAATAGACCTTTCCGAGGTTAGACAATAATCTAATATTTGAAGCAATACGCGACAAGGGTACGCCTTTTTCTGCCAAGTCTCCACCGATAATAATAAGATCGATATCCTTATCTATTTTCCTTATTAATTTCCGATCAATTTTTCTTCTGTGAATATCTGAGATAAAAAACACCTTCAACGTTTTTGCTTGATAATTACTTGATTTAATTTTCACATCATGCTTCACGACGTTTCTTCTAAATGCATTGGTCAGCATATACAAGAATATTGAAGGTATTAGAACCAGAATTGTTTTCATAACTAATTTATACGTAATAACACGCCGCCCTTCATTTATTAATACATAATGAAAAAAGGCAAAGTTGCAATCCTTTGCCTTCACTAAATGTGTTATGGAATCACGAGGACTTGGCCTACATAGATTTCATTGGTCGTTATACCATTTGCTTGTTTGATTCTTTCTACACCTTTACCAGATTGGTAGTGTATAACCGAAATACTATAAAGTGTTTCTTTTGGAGAAACTGTATGTGTTTTGACTACAGGTTTTTCTTCCACTTTTTCTTCTACTTTTTCTTTTGGCTCTACTACTGTTTTTTCTATTGGCTTGTCTTTCGATTCTACTTTTTCTGTTGGTTTCTTTTGTACTGTTTCTTCAGGTGATTTTTCAGTTTTCGATTTGTCCTTCTTATTCTCTTCATCTTTTTCGACTACTATTTCAGTATCCTCTTTATCATCGAGCCCGTTACCTGATGAATCATCATCTTTATCTTGATTCTCACGTGTTTCATACTTCACCAATGAACCTTGTGCAGCTGTCGTATTTTTATTTGATTCCACATACCAATTTATAAGAAAGAAAGCAATAATAACGACAGGTATAAGTGTAAACAAAGTAAAAGTTACATTAATCATTACATTTCTTGATTTCTTTTTACTTTTCCTGTTTTTCTTATATAATTCTGCACGTGTCTTAATGACTGTAGGTTCGTCATCTAAATTAATCTTTTGTCTATCCTCTTCAAAATCAGATCTATAATCATCTTTTTTCATTTTCAACTTCTCCTATCACAATCATGCATCTCTATATTCATTATGACGAAAATATTGTCAAAAGTAAACGGATGATATCCTAATTTTACAGAAGATAAGCTAATCGCTTTGTCCAATCGACTAATTTCCTTGTCGAATTAGTTGGTTTAATATCGAACAACCAATTATCCTCGCTTAACCCGCATACTGAACAACATGACGTTGGATGTTGAACTAAAGTTTCACCATAGTAAGATAATAGCGATTTTCGAATACATTTTTCATCCTTAATAATTTGGACTATGTTTTGTAATTGTGCTTCTTTTTCCATACTTTGTTCCCTTATTTTTCGAACAACTTCATCAATCGGCATTCGTTCAATATAATAATCAATAATCCGTGTTCCCGTTTCACTTATGCCGGACAATTGCATCGAATCATTCTTTGAAGTCCCTTCTCTTAACAAGTTGATATAATGTCGGATTTCAGTTTCCGTTGGAAGATCATTTTGTACGATAAACCGTGTTTTAGAAATATCATCAACCGTAAATAATAATGTGGTTGCAGACAAATTTCCGTCACGTCCTGCGCGGCCGACTTCCTGTATATAACCTGCAATCGATGAAGGCATATTTTCATGAATCACTTGACGGATATCCTCTTTATGAATCCCCATACCAAATGCTGACGTTGCACAGATCCAATCAACCTCTCCTGTTAGAAACTGCTCCTGTATGAATGCACGATCCTCTTGTTCCATACCTGCATGGTAAGATGCAATTGATAGTTGCTGCTCTTTCAATTGATAGGCTAATTCGTCTGCTCGTTTTCTTGAAGCTACATAAATAATACCTGGCCCTAATGTCGTTTTAGTTCTTTCATAGAGCCATGCTGTTTTTTCCTGTTCAGAGTCCATTTGCATCATAGAATATGATATGTTTCTCCGGTCTAATGATTGCTTTTGAATTGACGGATTTTCAAGACAGAGATAATGACTGATGTCATCCAAAACTTTATTATTAGCAGTAGCAGTGAGCGCTAATATGTTTGGTCGATCAAGTCTTTTGAAAAATTCTCCGATTCGTAAGTAATCAGGCCTAAAGTCGAACCCCCATTGAGAAATGCAATGTGCCTCGTCCACTACGATAAAAGCAATTTTTAACTTATGTAGTTGTTCCGCCATATATGTCTGGACTAACATTTCAGGAGATATAAAAATGAATTTATAGTTTTCCAACTGCCTTGTAATTCGCTCGCGATCTTTATAGGCTAAAAAAGAATTTAATGCAACAACCCGTTTTTCTCCATTCTTTTTCATAATTGCTACTTGATCTTCCATTAAAGCAACGAGCGGGGAAATGATTAAGACAGTACCGTTTTTTGTATAAGCTGGAAGTTGATAGCATAAAGACTTCCCACTTCCTGTCGGCAAAATGGCAATGGTGTCTCGATTTGAAATGACAGAACGAACAACTTCTTCTTGTCCCGGCCTAAACTGTTCAAATCCAAACTTGTTTAATAAGATTGAGTTGATGTCCATTTTGTACCTCCTTTAGACTGGGCACCTAAGATTAGTCTTAATTGGAAATAGGTCAAAAACGGAAATTCCTCTTTTAATAATCGGAGTTTTTTCGTACCTAATTCCGTCGATTTTGCGATGACTGCATGGTAATCTTTTAGTTTTACAAATTCCGCAATTGGAAATTGTTCATCATTAATCGAAATTTCAACAAAGTGATCCTCAATCGTACTCATTTTCAATTGACGCATTTGTGCGATCTCTTGCATTGAGAATCCTTTTTCATACAACTCTTTTGTTTTAGCAGTTGAATCAGTTAAATAAGTTTGAACTCTAATACCAGTAGCGATGTTCATCAAAAGTGGATACTGGTCTGATTGTTCAATTGTTTGAAGTAACCTATGCAAACTTTCGATATAGAATAATGTCAGAGTAAACGGCTGAATTCCCATTTCATCAGATAATTGCTTCCAAGTCCATCCTGTCTGTTGATAACCGCCTAAACGATGAACAATTATCAATTTTTGTTCTTCATTCATACCACTTTCTTCAATTGACCCTTGAAGTTCTTGCAGTAATTTATTTGAAAATGAGCTTTTAAGACGGCCTGGCATCATAAAGAATTTCTTAACAAAAAGTTGGACTTCATGATCGTTTTGCATAGGCATAAATGACTTCTCACCTACTTTAAAAAAAGACAAGGTTTGGACAATTAATGAAAGTCGTGAGAAAAAAATATGTTCTCTTCCTCTATAATTCCAACCATTAAAGTAATTCGTTGGCAGTGTTTGAACAATTTCTTTTCCTTTTGTCGTTATATAAACACTTGAATCCTCATTAATAGAGATATACTCTGCACGCTTTAATTGTTCTACTGCATCTAAAAATATTTCTGTTCGCAATTTGGGCAATAAGCTGAAAAAATCACCCAAACTATAATATTCAACATCTTGTAAAGTTTGTCCTGAACGTTTTCCACGTAAGAGATGATAACCTGCATTTATCGACCGTTCCCCATCAAGTCGACTGATAATTGTTAATAGCAAAAATGAGAGATCCAATATAAAGTTCCTCCCCCTAAATTATAGTATTAGTTGAAAACGGTTGTCATTATCATTAGAATAGAGACTGTACATAATTTGTTTGAACGGAGAAAAGAGGAGAAAAACCATGCCTAAATATACAATCGTCGATCAAGACACATGCATCGCATGCGGGGCTTGTGGGGCAGCAGCACCCGATATATATGATTATGACGATGACGGAATCGCATTTGTTATCCTCGATGATAACACGGGAACCGTTGAAGTTCCAGAAGAACTGCTGGAGGATATGGAAGACGGATTTGAAGGATGTCCAACTGACTCAATTAAAGTAGCAGATGCTCCCTTCGACGGGGACGCATTAAAATATGAAGATTAAAAAGAAGTGTCAAATCTAGATCAACTAGATTTGACACTTCTTTTGTACCTAATCATTCCGGCAATAACCGTGTTCGTTGTTTTTCAATCCAAGTTTGCATCCGCGCAAATAGGAGTATTGTTAACCCCATTAATAATCCACCTTTTAGTAAGTTAAAAGGTAAAATTCCATAAATGAGCATGGCATATAAAGCGTCACCAGTTACAGGTGACATATTTAAAAAGTAAGTGTACATTGGCAAAAACACTGCATAGTTTAACAATGTCATTCCGACAGCCATTGAGACCGTTCCAGCAACAAGTCCTGTTGCTAAGCCTTTTGCTGTGCGAAACTTATTATAAATATAGTAAATCGGCAAGATGAATAACACGCCTGTTGCAAAGTTGGCAATTTCTCCCACTGGCACACCTGTTGGACTTCCGCTTAAGAACCAATGCAATAAGTTTTTAATCAGTTCTACTGCGATTCCAGCAGCTGGTCCTAATGTCATAACGGCAAGAACAGCCGGTATTTCACCAAAGTCAACCTTTAAAAAAGGCGGTAATGCTGGCAATGGAAAATTAAACTGCATCAAAATTGTTGCCACACTTGCAAGCATTGCGATAATCATCATTCTTCTTAATCTCTTGCTATTATTCATTTGTTTCCTCTCTCCTTGTTCGATTCACTTCAAAAGAGGATAGGACGGTTCGCCAAATTTTAATGAAAAACTCCCTAAAGCAAATAAGCTCTAGGGAGTTGTATAAGGCACATTTTAGTTGCAAATGGACAGAATAATCCATCATAAAATAGGCACCTCTTTTGCAAATTTCACAAAAAAGACGACCGTACCTTCACCTTCTCCCATCCAGACTATACTGTCGGCTCTGGAATCTCACCAGAATCAGCTTTTCAGCTCGCGGGCTCGGAACGCTATGCATTCCATTACCGCCGGTCGGGAATTACACCCTGCCCCGAAGATGAATCAATATTTTATTGTATGTTACATATTTATCATACACATGAAAAAGCATCTTGTAAACTCAATTGCTTACAAGATGCTTTAAACTTATTTTAATAGAAAAGGCATTTCATTCGGACCGATTGGTTTAGGTAACGGCTCGTTAAGATTCAATCCATTCCATTCAGTTTGCGTAATATTTTCAAACTGGATTTGTTGATTAAAGCTTGCCGCCGTTAATGTAATACCGTCAATCAGTTGATCGGCCTCTTCTTTAGAAATTGATAATAAGTCTAATTGATCTTCAAATTTTACAACTGTCACTTCATTTTCATCAATTACTTCAAAATTAACATCGTTCGGAATGACTGGAGAAAAAACATCATTCGGTATAACTTTCATTTCTTGAAGGGCCATTTCAAGATTGTCATAGGTATAAGAAAAATTTGATGATAAAAACTCTTGACCATCAGACTGTTTAAATTTGTAATAATTCATCTGATGTAAACCGCTATATAATTTCATCGGCGGACTAGGTTCACCGACTTGATCGAATTCAACAAGCGTGCCATCTTCATTTTCAAATCTGATTTCCTTAAAACCGTAAAATGTATCGTGTAATGTTCCAGTGAATGTAGACAATGTAGCTGTTGCCATATCATATCCATGCCCTACAGGCAGTGTATGAATGAGGACATCAGCGTCAGTTGAGAATGAACCTTTGTAGGGGTGGTAATCATTGAACCCGAGTGCCTCTTCATCAATTTGCCCAGCATATTTCTGATACAAATCTAAACTATTCGGTTGAACATCCCCAAAGTCTTCCTTTATTTGGTTATTTGGAATGAGAAATGTAACCGGAATGCTAGCAGCCGCTTCACTGGCAACACCAAGATGAAAAACTGTGAAACCATCGATTTCACTCGGATAAACCGCACTGTTAGATAGTGTGTTTTCTTCACTCTCTGATTGAATTGTTAACTCATAGTCCTGATCCATCTCTGTATCAGCCATTTCTTCTGATTCTTCACCGGCTGAATCATCTCGATTTGTACTCTCCATTTTTTTAGCTTCATTAGCTAAACTGAATGTATCAGCTTGATCATATCCCTTATTGCCATTAAGCATCGATGGGATTAAAAATGCCAAGACAAGAATTACTGCTATAGCTGCAAAGACTGGCATATAGTTTCGTCTATTTTTCCGAATTGGTTGTTGCTCGGTCTGACTCTTTAATCGACTATCTTGTTTTAGCCGCGACAAAACATCTTCTTTGGAACGGATATCTTGAATATCCGGAAGTTCATGAAGCGTTTTTTGTATTTTTTCATCGTCCCACTTATTTGTCACGAATGTTCACCCCTTCTTCTGGAAGGACATTTAATTTTTTGCGTAGTGAATGAATAGCTCTGTGCTGCGTAGTTTTCACTTTCCCTTCACTCCAACCAAGAATTTCGGCTGTTTCAGCAATAGAAAGATCATGAATAAATCGCATGTGAATGACCATCTTTTGGTCACCTGTGCACGTATCAAGGACAAGTAAAAGCTTTTTAAACTCTTCTTTTAAGAGAACTTCAGTATCGGGAAGTATCTCCGTTGAAACCAACTCACTTTTTTCCCAATCAAATTTGTCAAAAGAATGTTTTCTGCGGACAGAATTTTTTCTAAAGTGATCGATTGCAACATTTTTCGCAATCGAAAAAAGCCAAGTCTTTTCAGAACTTTTCCCCTCGAAACCTGCGTAAGCTCTAAGTACCCTAACGTAAACTTCATGCATTAAATCCTCTGCCTGATCACGATTCCCTATTAAATAAATAAGAAATCGAAACACATCGTTATGGTACTGTTCATACAGCCGGCTAAAAACGGAGTCGTCCATGATATCCCCCCGTTCATTCTAGTAGTCGTTTCTCCTTGCAAATAAGTTTCACTTATTTTAAAGGTAGTAAAACTGTCATAATTGTGCCTTGCTCGACATCTCTTGTAGCTGAGATAACACCACCATGTGAGTCGATGATATTCTTAGCAATCGCTAACCCAAGCCCTGTACCGCCTTTTCCACGTGTTCTTGCTTTGTCAACTTTGTAAAAACGCTCAAAAATGAATGGTAAATCTTCTTCTGAAATACCAACTCCCGTATCCTGAACAGTGATTTTACACGACTCTCCATACTGTTCAACATGCACTGTCACACTTCCTTTATCTGGTGTGTGTCGAATTGCATTCTCAATTAAGTTAGTAATGACTTGTTCAATTCGATCTGCATCTAAATCGACCCAAAGTTCTCTTTCAGGAACTTTAAGGATTAAATCAACATTTGCCTCAAGCGCAACTTGTGTAAACTTATTTGTAATTCTAGTAATAAATGGAGTGACAGAAATATCATGTTTGTATAAAGTCATATGACCTGACTCCATTCTAGCAAGATCAAGTAAATCAGTAACGAGCCTACCCATTCTTAACGATTCCTCATGAATAATTTGAATCATTTCTTCTCTCTCTTCGTCACTTTTTGTTACCCCATCTAAAATAGCCTCGCTATAGCCTTGTAGTAACGATATTGGTGTACGGAGCTCATGGGACACATTGGCTATAAAGTCAGTGCGTAGCTTATCTAGCTGATGTTGTGCGGTCATATCACGGAGGACTGCTACAGCTCCACGAATATCATCACCATTATATAAAGGGCTAATTGAAATCAGATAAAATTGATTGTTTAGTTCTAGCTCATCTTCTACCTCTTCAGAAAATGTAATCGAATGATCTAACATATGTAACAGTTCTGGAGGTACTGATTCACTTTGAGCATCATTCGCAAAAAACCATTTTTGCAGTAATTTCTCCGCTTGTGGATTGATCAGTAATATTGTTCCATCACGATTAAATGTAATGACGGCATCAGCCATTGAGGTTAATATACTTGATAATTGTTCCTTCTCCTGGCTGATTAAATCTACATGATACTTTAACTGTCTTCCCATTTGATTGAAAGCGGTTGCCAGTTGCCCAATCTCATCACCTTGAAGGGATGGTAAACGGGTGTCAAAATTTCCTTTTGATAATTCTAATGCAGCTTGTCGCATTTTTAGAAGCGGCGAAGTAATTTTAGTAGATAAGAAAAAAGCGAAGATTGTTGTCAAAATAAACGCAATAAAAGCGGAAAGAAAAACAATATTTGTCGTCCTTTTCATTGTTGCTTGAATAGCATCCAAACTTTGATAAATAAAGACAGTACTCCAAATGCCCGCCTCTGTTGTATAAGGAGATTCAAGCACAATGAATTGCTCATTTACGCCTTCTTCCTTCAGCGATGGTAACATCATTTCTTTGAGGACTTGATTACTTGATTGGTTATTTGACGCTAATTCAGAATTAGAAAGCACCTTTTCTTCAATTCTTTTCTTGTTTAGACCATTATGAAAGGAATGTATAATCGTACCATTTGAGTCAGTTATAATAGCATTTGTTTCTTTGTCTAAAATATCGTGTATAAGAAAAGAGATTAACGGAAGTTCTTCATGCTCCAATACAACTTTTTCAATCATTGTCGCTTCTCGGATTAATGATTGCTCTGCTTGCTCTCTATGAAAATTCCCTAAAAACTCTAATAGCAATGCCGTAACGATAAATAAAATAAAAGTAACGAGAAGCAAAATGGTTGCCCATAGCTTCCCGACTATTGAATTCCATATTCGATTCATTCGACCGCCTCAAACTTATAGCCGACACCCCATACTGTTACGATCATTTTCGCAGCACTCTCTGAGACTCGACTTAGTTTTTCTCGGAGTCGTTTTACATGTGTATCCACAGTTCTTAAATCGCCAAAAAATTCATAATGCCAAACTTCTTTCAATAGCTGTTCCCGATCAAATACTTTATCTGGTGACTTTGCTAGGAAATATAACAACTCATATTCTTTAGGTGTTAAATTAACTTCTTGACCCTCTGCCGTAACTCGGTGCGCATCATGATCAATCGTTAACTGAGGAAATACGACTAAATCCTTTGATGTTGAAGCAGTATTACCTTGAATAGTTGTTGACCTTCTTAAAATTGCCTTTACGCGAAGGATGACTTCTCTTGGACTAAAAGGCTTTACAATATAGTCGTCTGCACCTGTTTCAAAACCAGTAACACGATCTGATTCTTCACCTTTTGCAGTTAACATAATAATTGGCGTCATATCCTTTTGGTCACGTAATTCTTTTAATACTTCGAGTCCATCTTTTTCTGGCATCATATGGTCTAATAATATACATGCATAATTATTTTCCTTCACCATATCAAGCGCTTCGGCACCATCAACTGCCTCATCGACAGCATAGCCTTCTCGCGTTAAATACATATTCAATAGACGACGGATACGATCTTCATCATCTACTACTAAAATTGAAATATTTTCTTCCATTTCCTATTACCCCTCTCATCAACTTACCTATTTATATTCTACAATTGATTTCAAATAATTAGAAACAACAAGACTGCATGGATTTTCAGGTAATCCATGCAGTCTCTATTTAGTTATGCGTAAGAATGCAACCCTGCAAGGATTAAGTTTACAGCAATTAAGTTAAACATGATGATTACAAAACCAATTACAGCTAGCCAAGCTGACTTTTTACCTTCCCATCCACGAGAAAGACGCAAATGTAGAAATGCCGCATAAAATAGCCATGTAATTAGTGCCCAAACTTCTTTGGGATCCCAGCCCCAGAATCTCGACCATGCTTCGTGTGCCCAAATCATTGCGAATATTAAAGCACCAAGTGTAAATACAGGGAAACCTATCAATACTGCACGGTAGCCTATCTCATCCATTAAACGCGTGTTCGCTTTTTTGGCGAATGGTTGCATTAACGTCGCAACTGGCCTACGAATAATCAGCCGTAATATAAGATAGAGAATAGTCCCGGTAGCCACTGACCATACAAAAGTTGTTAATGTCTTTGCATTCACAATTGCTGGCATTTCAAACCACGGCGTCATTGCTTCAGGTGTCAAAGCCTCATATTCATTCATACCGAACAGTGGTGGGTAAGTATATTCTATTTTACTTAAATTACCGTTTTTATCGACAAATGTAAATTCAGATTCGTTTCCTATCACAGAGAAAACAGTTGACGAAAGGATGAATCCAACAACCAAAACTAATGTGAATATTACAGATTCCAACCAAAAACGTTCTTTTGATTTTTTCGTTAAATCAACGTTTTTCAGTAGTAAAACAAGTCCAGCTACCGCACTAATTGCAAGAATTGCTTCTCCAAGTGCTGCTGTAATAACGTGTACCGTCAACCAGTAGCTCTTAAGCGCTGGAATAAGCGGTGTGATTTCAGTCGGGAACATACTTGCATAGCCAATAATAATGACTGCAATCGGCAATGCAAACAATCCTAATGAGGGTGTTCTATACATATAAAACAGTAAGATGAAAGCACCAACAAGCATCATTGCAAATGCAGTCGTAAATTCAAACATATTACTAACCGGTGCATGACCGGATGCTATCCATCTTGTGATGAAATAGCCAATATGCGTTAGAAATCCAACAGCTGTAACGATAATTCCAATGGTTCCCCATTTACTATTTTTGTATGCTTTTTCTGAGTTGGCACCTTTAACGGCCCCTCCGAAGAAAAGCGTTGCAACTAAATATGCGATAAATGAAACTAGCAGTAAATTAGAACTTAATGACGCAAAATCCATTAGTTAAAGTCCCCTTTCTCATCGTCCAGTTCGGACTCCTTATCTTCACGATCTTCGTATTCAGGTAAATTTGCATATGCTTGTACTTGGTCAATTTCTTTACGCAAGGAGAACCAGTTCTTATTCGTATGACTTGCAAGCAATATCTCATTACCTTCTCCTTTTTGAACCCATATTCTTCTATGGTTCCAATAAGAGCCTTGTGAAACACCGATCATGAACACGATTCCACCAAGAAGTAACATATATAATGTTCTATCCTTCCGAATAGTCAAACCAGATATATCACGAGTTTCGGCACTTAGGAAATTCGCCTTATAATCATTTTCATCTGTTTCGAGTGTTTGTTGAATTGCGACAAAACTCATTTCACCTTGTGGTTTTTCCGGTGTGATCATTTTAAAGATAAAAGCAGGATTATTTGGAATCGGTGATTTTGAGAATGGTTCGCCGTCTTTAATCCCATCATAATCCGCATAGTATTCTCTTAGTTCAACAACCGCACCATTCCCGAGATCATATTGCTTCTCCGGCGTAATGAGGTCTATCGTGAACTCACCTAATGACTCTTCAGACGACTTCTCAGTTAACTGAAATGTCATAGATTTTAATTCACCAAGACGGAAATCCATTTGGAAAATACTATAACCATCAAACTTTAATGGATGGTTTACAATGATTGAATCCTCTTTGACGACTTCAATGTTCTCAGTTTGTCCAGGAACTGCATCTTCAGCATTTTTATATAACGTAACGTCAGTCTGATAATTTTCCGCAATGGTTCCTACACGTTCTAAGGCAGTACTGAAAACCTCATTTCCTTCGTCTTCAGCTGAATAATTTTCCATCGTAAATCCGTTATTTTCAAGATAGTATCCAGGCGCACCAGGAATCTCTAATTTTTCGCCTTCTCTAATCCAAAGTGTTTCATCTACGTAAAACCCTGGGATTCCACGAAGTAAAATCGCACTTAGGAATATAATTAATCCAGTATGGTTAACGTACGGACCCCATCTAGAGAAACGGTTTTTTTCAGCTAGAATTGCACCATCTTCAATTTTTACAATATATCGTAATTTCTTTAGCTTTTCGGCTGCTTTTTCAATGGAGACGTCTGCATCTTCAACTTCTCCGATGCCATAAATTCGTTGCCGTTTCATAAATGATGGATGGCGTTTTGTTCGTTGTTTTTTTAATGATTTATATAGTGGAATGACTCTATCAACACTCGCGATGATAATAGATGTTCCGAGCATTCCAATTAGCGTTATAAACCACCAACTATTGTACATATCATGAAATCCGAGATTATAATAAATGACGCCAACAAAGCCGTATAATCGCTCGTAATATTCACCTAATTCAGCGTCTGAGACAGGAACGTATAGTTTTTGTGGGAATAATGTTCCTATTGCAGAGGTTGCTAGAACTGCAATGATGATACTGATTCCAATTTTTACACTTGAAAAGAAATTCCATATCTTATCAATGATTGTTCGCTTATATGTTTGTGATCTACGCGCAGAACCTTCGTAACGCATATCAACAGTTTTACTTTTAATAGCATCTTCAGTCTGCGGTCTACCACATCGCTCACAAAGCACCGTGCCAAATGGATTCTCATGGCCGCACTGGCATTTGATCTTGCTCATTTTTTAGACTCCTTACTCGGGTTGAATGCTTTTCATAAACGAATGTATTTCGTCTTCTGACATTCCCTTTGTTATTATATCTTCAATAATCCCATCTTTATTAATGAGAATCGTAGTTGGAAGTGGCAAAACATTATAGGCCTGCCTGACACTTTCATCTGGATCCCTAACGATAGGGTATGTTAAATCCATTTGATCTCTAAAGGATTCCGCCTTTAAAACGGTATCTTTAAGATTAACGGCTAATATTTGAACTCCTTTATCCTCAAACTCTTTATATTGATTTTCCATGTAAGGCATTTCTGTTTTACAAGGTGGACACCATGAGCCCCAGAAGTTCAAGAAAACTCCCTCACCTTTGTAATCAGAAAGACGATGTTTGTTTCCGTCTAAATCCATAAGTTCAAAATCAGGCGCATGATCACCGATCGCGATCACCTTAACTTTATCACGTGTGGTGATAGCAAATATAATTGCTGCTGCCAGCAGAATAAGTACAATCGTTCGAATGATTAATCGGTTTTTCTTTTTTGCAGCAATTCGATTTTGTTGCGACATTCATACAACCTCCAAATAAATAATCTGATTACATTATAACAAATGACGGCCATTAAGCTTTTGATATTAATGAATTAAGTGTGAACGGAATATGGGTTTTATCCTATTTTCCCAGTTTCCGCTAAAACTCTTAATTGTTTTACTTCATGAATTGTTAGCTCTCTAGCTTCCCCTGCGTTTAAACCACGAGTCGATAAAATTGCAAATTCTTCTCGTTTTAAACTATCGACAGGACAGCCAATCGCATCAAACATCCGACGAACTTGTCTGTTTCTACCTTCGTGAATCGTAATCTCAACAATCGCAGTTTGCGTCTTTTTATCCAGTGATTGCATTTTTACATTTGCTGGAGCTGTCATCCCGTCTTCAAGTTCTATACCTCGCTCAAGTTTACGTAAATTTTCCCTCGATGGAATGCCTTTTACTTTTGCGATATATTTTTTCTTGATTTCAAATTTCGGATGCGTCATCAAATAAGAAAAGTCTCCATCATTCGTTAGGATAATAACGCCTGATGTATCATAATCGAGTCGTCCAACAGGATATATTCTTTCTTCGATTAGCGGGAAAAAATCCACAACGGTTTTCCTTCCCTTATCATCATTTGCTGTTGAAATAACGCCTTTGGGTTTATATAAAAGATAATAAACATTTTCCTCTTTTACGATTTGAACTCCTTCAACTTCAACTTGATCCGTCATTGAGACACGTGTTCCTAGCTCAGTCACCGTAACCCCGTTGACCTTTACTTTTCCACCCACAATTAGTTCCTCTGATTTTCTTCTAGAAGCAATTCCTGCTTGTGCCATTACCTTTTGTAATCTTTCCATTTCGTTCACCCCGTCCTACGTACTGTGAAAAATTATGTCATACTTTGCGCCAAATTAAAAGAAGACTGTCCTATAATTAGGTCAGTCTTCCTATAGTCGCCATATTTCCGACGTAATTATCAAATTGACTTTATTGTGTGAGAATTATTTCAGAGGTGATTAATGGCTCATTGTCAAAATAGACCGTCCATTGCCCGACACTCTTTTTGTTTTTCCCGCGTGGAATTCGAACAATATGGGAAACTTTATCCTTTTCACCTTTTTTCAGTAACAGTTGTAGGGGCTTTTCAATTTCACCCACCATCCCAGGAAGGATTGAATATGTCCCTTTTTTCGCAACTGTAACTAGATTATGCGTCGAAAATGCTTCTTCTGATAAATATCTATGTGTATTCCAATCATTTCCGTCATTCAATGTCACGACAATCACTTTTTTATCATCTTTCTCAAAATACGTGACTAGCGTTCGTCCAGCTGCTTTGGTAAAACCAGTTTTCCCAGCAATAGCCGTCTCATTTGACAGGATTAACCGATGTTTGTTTTGCCATCTATAACTTTCATTATTAAGTTTATAGTCATACGTATGCGCTGTTGCGATTTTCCTGAAAGTCTCATTACGCATGGCATAAAACATCATTAACGCTGTATCATAAGCTGTTGAGATGTGGAGATCATTGTGTAGTCCTGATGGATTAGTAAAATGAGTATCGTTTAAACCATACAAGACTGCATTCTCATTCATTAAATCTACAAAACCTTGGAGTGACCCTCCAGCATGCTCCGCTAGCGCATATGCCGCATCATTACCTGATCGTAGCATAAGTCCATATAACAAACCTTCCACATCAGCAGTGGTGTCTTGCTTTAAATAGATTGATGACCCTTCAGAGGCAGCTGCGGCCGGGGAAATTGTTGTCATTCCAAGCGAAGCACCACTTTCTAATACAGTGAATGCGGTCCATATTTTCGTTAGGCTCGCGATTGGAAGGGGAACATTTTCGTTCGACCCCGAGAGTATTCGTCCTGTTTCAGCATCTATTACAACCCAAGCGGAATGCGCACTTGCTTCTTTACCTCCAGCAAACAACATGATGGCCATAAAAAGAAGAAGTGCAATGGCTCGTTTCAAGTAGTATTTCCTCCTCCATCATTTTCAACTCTAAATGCTTCTTGAAATTGCGTCATAAATAAATCAGTATTTCCGTCATCTTCCTCTTCTCTCACGATTAAAGGCGGTAAACCTTCAATTGACTCTAATCCAAATCGATCCAAAAACAACTTTGTCGTTCCATATAATATCGCCCGTCCAGTTCCTTCTGAACGTCCCATCTCCATGACAAACCCCCTTGCTACCAACGTATGTATTGGACCTTCTGATTTAACACCTCGAAGATCATCGATTTCGACGCGAGTGACAGGTTGTTTATATGCAATAATTGCCAAAACTTCTAAAGAAGCTTTTGAAATTGACTGCGGAGACGGGTTTTCAAGTAATCGCTTGATACTATCAGCAAACTTTGCTTTTGTGACAAGCCTATAAGACCCCCCATATTTTTTTAATGTGATCCCTCTTTCAATTTGTTCTTCATAATTTTGAAGCATTGTTGCTAATGAATTTCTCACAGCGGATTCGCCTTGTTCAGTTACAGTCATCAATTGTTTGATCGTTAGACCTTCGTCACCTGCAATAAACAAAAAACTTTCAATCATTCCTTGCAAACTCGTTTTATCTTCCATCGGTATCACCATCTTTCACGTACGTTACAATTAGATTAGCAAAGTTATTCGTTTGCTCAACAAAAACATCGCCCCTTAATGTCAATTCAAGGATTGACATAAATGTAACAATAAGCTCGCTTGTATCTCCTTCTTCGAAAAGCGTGCTAAAATCACAACGACCACCATTTACAGCAAGACGTCCCATTATTTCATCCATCTTATCACCGACAGACAACTCTGTTTTGGTGACATTAGCTGAAATAGGGGCTTTTAATCTATTTCGATCCATCATTTTCTGAAATGCGCCAATTAAATCAAATACATTTAAACTTTCTTCTCCGCCAACCGATACAACTTCACCAAATTGCGCTAAATCACCGGGTGATTTTGTAA
Source organism: Sporosarcina sp. Y1009 (assembly GCF_057669865.1). Taxonomy (NCBI): domain Bacteria; kingdom Bacillati; phylum Bacillota; class Bacilli; order Caryophanales; family Caryophanaceae; genus Sporosarcina; species Sporosarcina sp. Y1009. The sequence continues at coordinate 20,251 of NZ_JBYHFO010000002.1, forward strand.
AATGATCTAGTCGGTTATCCGCCGACTCTTTTAAACTATCAGCCGCTTCTTTATATTTTCTGTATTCAATAAGACGCGCAACAAGTTCATCTCTTGGATCTTCCTCAATATCGAAATCGGCTTCATCACCAAAATCTTCTCCCTCGTGAATGGGAAGCAACATTTTACTCTTAATCTCAATGAGGGTTGCAGCCAATACGAGGTATTCACTGAGTTCGTCTAGTCGAAGTACCCTCATCGCATGGATGTGCTCCATATACTGTTCGGTCAGTTCTGACATAGGGATATCATAGATATCTATTTCTAAACGATTTATTAAATGCAATAATAGATCTAGTGGTCCTTCAAAAGCTTCGAGTCGAACTTTATAGATCAATTTTAACCACCTACCCATCAATAAATAATAGTATAAAGGAATGAAATAATGAAACCATTATATAATTCACTGTTTGTAAAGTTTATTGTTTACTTTAATGAGAATCAAGACTTTTTTGAATGCCATGAAGTTCTTGAAGAATACTGGAAACTCTTTCCCGATAAAACGAAAGAGCATCCTCTTGTTGGTTATATATTACTAGCTACCGCCATGTATCATTGGCGTAGAGGAAATACAATAGGGGCTGGGCGTTCCATTAAAAAAGCAATTACCCGACTTACGATAATAAAGAATGATTTGCACAGTTTCGCAGAAGGAATAGATATTGATTCTCTTATTAATAATAGTAAGATTGCAAGTAAACAAATTATACAAGAACAACCTTTTTCCTCATTTTCCATTAAAGTAACTTCTTCAAAAATTGAAAGGCTCATAAAAAGTATTCAACCAAAGATGGATTTACTTCCTTTTGAAAGTAAAGCTGTTATTCATAAACATATGCTCAGAGACCGCACAGATATTCTGAGAGAACGGAAAAAAAATAAGAGGGGCAGACCTTAGTCGCCTCCTCCTTCGTTACTATTGCATTTTTTTAAAAAAGCATCCGTTTCGTCTGTACTCAGACAAACTTTATCAGGATATTGCTCTTGAATTTTCTCAACGATTTCTTTTCCAATTCCTTCACCTCGAAAGGAAGGATTGACAGATAGATGATGCAAAGTAAAAGTTTCTGCATTCATTTCAATTCCGAGGATGCCTATAAAGTCTTCCCCTTTTTTCCAAAGAAACAACTGCCAACTTTCATCAGTTTCATATTGTTGAATTGTTTCTTGTAACGCTTTCACACTATGTTCTCCAGGCATATAAGATAATAAGCCCATCGCAATTTTCCCATAGGTCCTCTTGTAACGTACAAGCATAATTGTGAATCCCTTCTTTTCTAAAAAAAGACTCCGTCCAATACCATCGAGACCACTGAATAAATATAGAAAAATCTTTGATAACATCACTCTCTGATTTAGCTCGAAGACTTAAGTGTCCCACGAAAAAGTGCGCAAGACAAAACGCGCTTACCGAATGCATAACTAAATCATTTCGTAGTTGGCAACAACTTCAACTATATTTTTCAGAAGCCTCATGACAGGCCCTTTTTGATAATTATTTGTTATTGTGGATCAATTATAGGTACTACAAAAAACCAATAGACCGCTCCCCAAATAACAGACACGACGAGAATTCCTAAGAAAAGCATTAAGTTGCGTTTTCTCATATTTCTTCTCCTCGCTTAACTTTTTGTAAAGGTAAATCAAGTCGCAAAATGTCTTCATAAGTTTCACGTCTAACAACGAGTTGATCTTCTCCGTTTTCTACAAAAACAATTGCTGGTCTTGGCAATCGATTATAATTACTCGACATAGAATAACTATATGCGCCAGTACAAAAAGTTGCAATGATATCTCCCTCACTCGGTGATGCAATCATCGCTTCCTCAATTAATTTATCGCCTGATTCGCAACATTTCCCTGCGATTGTTACTTTCTTATTATGCGGCTCTGTCATTCGGTTTGCAGATACTGCTGTATACTTCGCACCATATAAAGCTGGTCGTATATTATCTGACATTCCGCCATCTACTGCAATATATTCACGTACACCTGGAATTGTTTTCATGCTTCCAGCTGTATATAGAGTAGTTCCAGCATCTCCTACAAGTGATCTACCTGGCTCTATCCATATTTCTGGGATCGGATAATTGTATGTACGTGTCATGGTTAACACAACATTTGCCATCTCTTCGACATATTCAGCTGGACTTAATGGATGATCCGCTTCTGTGTAACGTATCCCAAATCCACCACCTAAGTTTAAAACACGGCAAACGAAGTTATCTCGGTTCCGCCAAGAAATCATTTTTTCAATCAAAGTTTCAGCAGCAACCCGAAAAGCATTCGTTTCGAAAATCTGCGATCCAATATGGCAATGCATACCTAATATCGTTATTAATGGATGATCTAGTAGTTGAAGAAATGCTTCATCTGCTTGTCCATTTTTTAAATCAAATCCAAACTTGGAATCTTCTTGACCCGTTGTAATATAGTCATGGGTATGCGCTTCAATCCCTGGAGTTACCCGAAGTAAAACATCCATCTCTTGGTTTCTAGACTCAGCAATTTCTTTAACCATTGAAATTTCCAAGAAATTATCAATCACAATACAACCAATCTTTTCGTCAAAAGCATATTCAATTTCACTATAGCTTTTATTATTCCCATGAAAATGAATCTTTTCTCTAGGGAAATCTGCTTGAACGGCGGTGTATAATTCACCACCAGAAACAACATCGAGCGATAGACCTTCTTGTTTTGCGACTTCATAAATAGCGATTGATGAAAAAGCTTTACTTGCATAGGCAACTTGCGCTTTAATCCCCGCATTTTGAAAAGTCTTTTTGAAAGCTTTAGCCCGTTCTCGGAACAAATTTATATCATAAACAATTAACGGTGTTCCATACACATTAGCAAGATCGACGGTATCCATACCGCCAATCGCTAAATGACCTTTATCATTAATTGACTGCGTTCCATACAGATGCATAGAGGCTATTCCTCCTTCTAAATTTTACTATCTTAAATTTTATCATAGAAAGTGGAGGAGTTGCAAAGTTCTATTTTGTCCGGTCTCTTTCCGGGGCATCTGTAATGTATGGACGCGGGACATCGGCAGTCATTGGAAACCTGATAAGTACTCGCATCATCGCAGTAGGAAAAAACGGTACAGCTGGCCAGAGATAAGGAACATTCATTGGTTTTAATGAACATAGGTAATAAAACAAAACGGCTATGGAAAGGAAAAATCCGGGTGCACCTAAAATTGCGGTCGACAAAAGTATACATATCCTGAAAATTTTCGTCGTGATACTTAGTTCATACGAAGGAATTGCAAATGTTAAAATCGCACTTACAGCAACATAAAGAACAACTTCTGGTGTAAATAACCCAACATCAATTGCAACTTGTCCAATGACAATTGCTGCCACCAAGCCCATAGCTGTCGACATGGGGGTAGGTGTATGAATAGCAGCCATTCGAAGCACTTCAATGCCGACGTCTGCCAGCAACAATTGAACCAATAGGGGAACTTCTCCAATATCCTTAGGACCGATATAGCTCATAAAATCGGGAAGATAATGCTGCTCTGTTGCAAGTAAGTACCAAAACGGTAAAAGAACAAGGCTTAATCCAGTGCCTATAAAACGGTTGATCCGAACAAAAGTACCAATTAGAGGCGCTTGTCTATACTCTTCTGCATGTTGTAGGTGATGAAACAATGAAATCGGAACAAGTATAACGGACGGCGATGTGTCGACCACGATAGCAATATGTCCTTCCAATAAATGCGCAGCACAAATATCTGGCCGTTCAGTATACCGAACAAAAGGCATGGGGTTAAATCCTTGTTTGAATAAAAACTCCTCAAGTGATTTGTCTGTCATCGTAAGCCCATCATGTATGATTTTTTTTAGTCGCTCACGTATAAAATCAAGGTTCTTTTCACTTGCCGCACCTTGGATATAGGCGATAGCAATATCCGTTTTCCCATTCACAGTCACTTGGTGCATCTCAAATCGTAATTTTTCCGTCCGAAGCCGCCTGCGAATAAGCGCAGTGTTTATGACGATGTTTTCTGTAAAACCGTCTCTAGCCCCTCGGATAACTTTTTCATTATCAGGCTCCTCAGGTTGTCTACCCGGATAAGACCTAGCGTCAATAATGAACGCGTAACCACTAGGTGTAACAAATGCAACCTGTCCACTTAAAATTGACGTTAGAAATTCATCTCGATCTTTTACTTCGGTGACGGCATGGTACGGAAAAAACGAAAGAAAACGCTCATTATCGTTTTCTTCCGATTCATCCCAACCATCAGTCCCTTGCATTTCAGTTAAGAGCGATATCAAGCTATCCCCGTCGACAAGTCCATTGATATACAAAAGTAAGGCAGGCATATCCCACAAGTGAATCGACCGTGCAGTCGCATCATATGATTCCCCCTTACCAAAACACTTATAAAACCATTCTTCTCCCTCTTTCATTGATCTGAAAAGTTTTTCCATCGTTAAAATCCGTCCTCACTTTTTAACTGTACTTTCCTCTAAGTTGGCACCCATCCATGATTTTAATTGGGCTAATATTTTCTTTTCTAATCTTGACACTTGAACTTGTGATATGCCTATTCTTTCGGCAATGTCACTTTGTGTACAATCCAAATAGTAGCGCATGTAAATAATCGTTTGATCTCTTTTGTTTAATTTTGATATCACATCGCGTAATGGAATATGATCGAACACTCTTTCAGAGCGATCATCTCTTAATTGATCCATTAACGTTAGACTATCGCCTTCATTTTCATATAATTGTTCATGAAGTGACGCTGGATCTCGAAGTGCATCTGATGCAAGGATGACATCATCTAATTTAACTTCTAATATTTCAGCAATCTCTGCTAAAGTTGGATACTTTCCACTCTTTTTTACATAATCATCGGTTGCATGACGAATTTTAAAACTAAGTTCGCGAATTGATCGGCTCACTTTTACCATGCCGTCATCACGTAAGAAGCGTTGAATCTCTCCCACAATCATTGGTACTGCGTAAGTCGAAAACTTTACTTCATAAGAAAGGTCAAATTTATCAATAGACTTCATAAGTCCTATACAACCAATTTGAAATAAGTCTTCCGGGTCTGCGCCACGAGAAGCAAAACGTTGAACAATCGACCAAACGAGACGCGTATTACCTTCTACCATCATTTTGCGCGCCTCTTTATCGCCTTCTTGTGAAATCTTAATTAGTTCTCTCATCTTCTCTTGGGACAATAATGCATGCTTTTTTTCAACGGATGCGTCCATACGTCACCTCATTCTGCTCGTTTCCGTAATCGGAGAAAATCTTTTCTCGAATTTGACTACAGTACCTGAGCCAATTACCGATTCGACGGACAAGCTATCCGAAAAACTCTCCATAATTGTAAAACCCATTCCTGAACGCTCCATATGCGGTTTACTGGTGTACATCGGTTCCATTGCCCTTGCTAAATCATCGATACCAGCCCCTTCATCACTCACTATCATTGAAACCGTTTCGTCATCAATTTTTGCGTGAATAGTTACTAGACTTTTCCCATCATTTTCATATCCATGTAGAATCGCATTTGTAACCGCTTCGGACACAATCGTTTTAAATTCTGAAATTTCTTCGATTGTTGGATCCAATGGGGTAATGAAGCACGTCATCGCCATTCGTGCAAGTGCTTCGTTTTCTTCAATAGCAACAAATGATAAAGTCATCTCATTTTTCATGTACAACCCCTCCAATCTCCCCGATCGCTTCTTCGATCGAACAATATCTAATATGTTCACCTAGACCTGAAAAGCCAAAAATCTTTTTCATGGTTGCTGATGGATTCAGAATAAGTGTTTCACCGCCAATTGGAGCCAAATCACGCATCCTTCCTAGTATTAGTCCAATACCAGCGCTATCCATAAAACCCAGTCCTTCCAAATCCCAAATTACTGCACGCACTTGTCCTGTAAAGATTGCCGATGAAATTTCCGAACGGATTTGATTTGCCTTATGATTGTCTAGTTCACCTCTTAGTGTTGCTATTAAAATCCCGTTTCTCATAATCTCAACTTTCGCCATAGAAAATCCCTCCTTCATGCGCTTTATTCCACATCTATAAAGGGGAATCCTTTGACTTAGCAAAACTAGTCAACAACCGGTAAAACTTCTTAATTTTCGACATTAACCCGCTCTCCTTAGAAGTATTGACCGCTTCGAATTGATTTACACATAGAATATAAAAAAGCTATCCTATTAACCAAATTTCGGTTAAATAAGATAGCTACTTTTAATATATTTTATTATGAAATGACATCACCAATTAGTTTTGGCGGTTTTACTGCTTCATCACCTATAATAATATGTCTTTGTAGAAGTTCTGTTGTTTGCTGAACATCCTTTGTATTTGAATGGATAACAGCAATCACATCTCCTTCTTGAACAGAGTCACCTATTTTCTTTTTCAAAACAATCCCTACAGACAAATCAATTTCATCATCTTTGGCTGCACGGCCAGCTCCTAATAACATTGCGGCAACACCCACATCGTTTGCATCAATCGCGTTAACGAACCCTGACCGGTTAGCTTGAACTTCTATTTTGAATTCAGCTTGTGGGAGAAAAGAAGTATCATGAATAACTGCGCGATTCCCACCTTGCGCTTCAATCAAAGTACCAAACAACTCAAGTGCCGAGCCGTCTTTGATGACTTTTTCCAGCATTTTACGTCCCTCTTCTAAAGACTCAGCTTTCTCACCGACAACGAGCATTTGGCTACCAAGTACAAGACAGAGTTCTGTTAAGTCTTCCGGGCCTTCTCCTTTTAGCGTTTCAATGGCTTCTATGACTTCGAGTGAATTTCCAATGGCAAACCCTAAAGGTTGACTCATGTCAGAGATGATGGCCATGGTTTTTCGACCTACTTGATTGCCTATCGTCACCATGGAATTTGCTAACTTCACTGCTTCTTCTTTCTCTTTCATAAAAGCCCCATTGCCTGTCTTTACATCAAGGACAATGGCATCGGCCCCCGCCGCAATTTTTTTACTCATGATAGAACTTGCAATTAGCGGAATACTATCTACTGTCGCAGTTACATCCCGTAATGCGTAAATTTTCTGATCAGCAGGTGTTAAGTTTTTACTTTGACCAATTATCGCAAGTTTTAACGTATTTACCTGTTTTACAAATTCTTCACTAGACAACTCGATATGAAAACCCTCAATCGCCTCTAGTTTGTCGAGTGTGCCGCCTGTATGTCCAAGTCCTCTACCACTCATCTTAGCAACTGGAACGCCACATGCAGCGACTAAAGGGACAAGTATGAGTGACGTTGTGTCGCCCACCCCACCGGTTGAATGTTTATCCACTTTAATCCCTTGTATTGATGATAAATCGATGGTGGTACCTGTCTCTACTATAGCCATTGTTAAATGAGCTTGTTCTTCCGCAGTCATACCTCTAAAATAGATGGCCATCAAAAGTGCGCTGACTTGATAATCCGGAATTGACTCTGTTGTATAACCATTGATAAAAAAGGTTATTTCCTTATCTGTCAACGAACCACCATTTCTTTTCTTCTTAATAATATCCACCATTCTCATCGTTTACTTCCCCTTTTTCTTTAATAATGATAGGAAACTTTTACCAAACTCAGGCAAGTTCACATTAAAGTTATCAGCAATCGTTGCGCCAATATCCGAGAATGTTTCGTTTACTGGCATTGGGCCGCCTTTTTTAAAGGATGGCGAATAGATGAGTAACGGAACATATTCACGGGTATGATCCGTTCCCGGAAAGACAGGATCATTCCCATGATCTGCTGTAATGATTAATAAATCATCAAATTTTAATAAATCTAGTATTTCCACGACTCTTTCATCGAATTCTTCTAGCGCTTTTCCATACCCAATTGGATCTCGGCGATGGCCGAATAAGGCATCGAAATCAACAAGATTTGTAAAACTAATGCCATGAAAATCCTTCTTCATCACTTCTAAAAGCTTATCAACACCGTCCATATTACTAACTGTTCGGACTGAAGAAGTGATGCCCTCATTATTGAATATATCTGAGATTTTACCGATTGCAATCACATCTAAACCCGCATCTTGAAGTTCATTCATCACGGTCGGATTAAAAGGTTTTAACGCATAATCATGACGATTTGTCGTTCGTGTAAAATTGCCTGGTTCACCAATAAATGGACGAGCAATCACGCGACCTACTAAATATTCTGGTGACAATGTAAGTTCTCGGGCAATTTCACAGATTTCATATTGCTCTTCAATCGGGATGATTCCTTCGTGGGCAGCAATTTGAAGAACGGGGTCTGCAGATGTGTAAACAATAATGGCACCGGATTCCATGTGTTCTTGACCTAACTCATCGATAATCCCTGTCCCACTAGCCGGCTTATTCCCAATTACTTTTCGACCAATTCTATTTTCAAGTTCGGTAATGAGTTCAGCTGGAAATCCATTAGGATAAACTTTAAAAGGTTTATCAATATTCAACCCCATAATTTCCCAGTGGCCTGTCATGGTATCTTTCCCGACAGAAGCCTCTTGCATTTTTCCGTACATCGCCAGTGGTTCATCAGCTATGGGTATACCTTCAATTTCCCTGATATTCGAAAGTCCTAGTTTAGCTAAATTGGGCATATTTAATCCACCCATCGCTTTAGCTGTACTTCCTAGCGTATCAGCACCCACATCACCAAAAAGCTCCGCATCTGGTGCTTCACCTATGCCAACTGAATCGAGCACTACGACGTGAATTCGTTTAAATTCCTCTGTTTTCATCGTACAATTCCTCCTATTTTCAAGCCCGCGGATGAAATTTCACATATACTTCTTTTAATCTGCTACGGCTCACATGAGTGTAGATCTGCGTTGTTGAAATATCTGCGTGCCCAAGCATTTCTTGAACAGCACGTAAATCGGCACCATTTTCTATTAAATGCGTTGCAAATGAATGCCTTAAAATATGAGGTGTCATTTTTTTTTGTATATTCACGTTAAGTGCATGAGCTTTTAATAACTTCCAGCAACCTTGACGTGTCAATCTTCCACCTCGCATATTCACAAATAATGCATTTTGAGAATCTACTTTCGCAATAAACTTTGGTCTAACAACTTTAATATATTCTGTACATGCATCAATTGCTTTATTTCCAAGTGGAATAATTCTTTCTTTTCCACCTTTGCCAAATACACGTACAAATCCCATCGTTAATTGAACATGTCCAACGTCAAGATTAATGAGTTCACTGACACGCATACCCGTTCCGTACAATAGTTCCAGTAATGCGGTATCCCTTACACCTTGTGGTTTTGATAAATCGGGTGCATCTATCAGCTTTCCCACTTCCTCTAACGATAAAACCCTCGGTAGTTTTTGTTCAATTTTAGGAAGTTCGATATGTACAGTAGGATCATTTGTAGTTACTTTCTCTCGCAACATAAACTGATGGAATGAACGAATTGATGAAATATGTCTCGAAATGGTTCTGGCAGATTTCCCTTCATCCTTCATAACTTGCAAATAAGCAATAATATTCTGTCGGGTAATATCATCGATTGATTTTGCCGCCGAGGTGTTGATGAACTCGATGTAATTAGTTAGATCCCGTTGATAAGATGTAATTGTATTCGCAGCTAGTTGACGTTCAATTTTCAAAAAGTGGACATAGTCCTCAAGGGCAAATTGTACACGCTCCATTTGTCTTCCCCTTTCAACGATAACGACAAAGAGGACAGCGGAAGGCTGTCCTCATATTCGATAATCATTTTTCAGTTTCGTGATTTTTACATCGTTTACAAGTTCCATGAAAAGTTAGCCAGTGATCTTTTATCGAAAATTCCCAGCGACTCTCTACGATTTTCTCTACCTCACCAAGAAGATCTTCTTTAATCTCATCAACTGCACCACATTCAATACAAATGAGATGATGATGAAAATGTGTTGCACCTTCTTGTCTAAGATCATAGCGCGATACACCGTCTCCAAAGTTGATTTTATCAACAACTTTTAAATCTGTAAGCAATTCCAGTGTTCGATACACAGTTGCAAGACCAATTTCAGGAGATTTCTTTTTTACAAGCAAAAAAACATCCTCTGCACTTAAGTGATCCGCTTCATTCTCAAGGAGTACCACGACTGTCGCTTCACGCTGTGGCGTCAATTTATAACTGGCGCCATGTAATTGTTTTTTTATCCGATCAACTCGGCTCTCCATTAAGACGCCCCCCTCAAACTGTCTTCATTATATCAAAACTAGATTATAGAAGACAACCGAAAGGAAAGGAAGTAAAATGTTCTAGGTCTCTAATCGTTAAAAAATATAATGATAAATTAGTAATTCAATAACTGTAATCAAGATTACCAAACCAAGTAAAAATAATAATGCTCTATCATTACGGCTTTTAAGACCAACCGTTCTAATGAAAAATGGTGGTTTTAAAATCGTACAAAATAAGAGTAATAAAAAACAAATCGCGAGTTGAAATGGAAACCACCATAATCCATATTCAACAATCTTCATACCACTAGATAGCAAGAAGCCTGTAGCAAGTCCGAATAGGACACATTTTAATGCACCAATAAAAGTAATCATAAAATGAAGTTTTTTTACAAATGATAGGACAAAAGCTATTAAAAAAAATAAAATCGTCATTAAAAAAGGCTGTATAAAATTCGCTGCATGACCATCAACAATCCTGCCATCAAAAAGTCCAAGTAAATTTTCTACAGATGCTAAGGGCATTTCTCGAAATAATAATGTTCCTCCGAGGTATCCAACTGTTAGAATGATAAATAAATAAGTAAATGAGAGTGAACGGATCATCGACTGCACCTCCGGCTAGTTAGTACACCATATGCTCGTCCATCCGAAAATAGTTCACTTTTTTAACTCATGTTTTGCATAGAGAACAGCAAAAGCTGTTTTCGCATCATATATCTCACCTGAAACAACCATTTTTTCTGCTTCTTCGATGGTTACTTCAAAAAGCTCAATAAATTCATCCTCGTCTCCCTCAGCAGGATTTTCAATGACGAATAATTCTTCAGCTAAATATAGATGAATCACTTCATCTGCAAATCCAGGAGACGTTGCAAATGATTGAATATATGTAACTTTTTGTGCGCCATATCCCGTTTCCTCTTCCAATTCACGAAGTGCTGTTTCTTTTGGATCTTCACCCGTTTCAATGCGGCCAGCAGGAATTTCGATAAGTGTTCGGTCCAGACTTTTCCGAAATTGTTTTACTAAAATCATTTTACCCTCATTCGTTATTGGAATTAGCGCAACTGCACCAGAATGTCGAACAATTTCCCTGAGTGCTAATTTACCATCCGGTAATTCAACCTCTTCTAGTTTGAGTGAAATAATATTCCCATCGTAAATTGTTTTACTCGTTAATGTTTTTTCTTCGAATTGATTCAAATTAATCAAACCTTTCAAATGGTAATTATAGTAATGACATTGTACCATTATTATTAAGGTGGTGTTTTCATGAAAAAAAGAGAATTAGGTAAAAGTGGGTTATATGTATCAGAGCTTGGATTAGGTGCAATGTCTTTACCCGAAAGCGAAACTGAAGCCAGTAAAATTGTAGAAACCGCACTTCATGCAGGTATTAACTTCTTTGATACGGCCAATATTTATGCTGTTTCTAAAAATGAAGTGCTTGTCGGCAAAGCATTAAAAAAACACCGAGATGATATTATTCTTGCGACAAAAGTTGGAAATAAGTTAAATCCTGATGGTAAGGGATGGACGTGGGATCCAAGTAGGAAAAATATTATGAAGGAAATCAAACAAAGCTTACACCGACTGGGGACAGATTATATAGATTTATATCAGCTTCACGGTGGAACAATGGAAGATGACGTTGATGAAACAATCGATGCTTTTGAAAGTCTAAAAAAAGAAGGACTAATTCGACAGTATGGAATTTCATCTATCCGTCCAAACGTCATAAAACGATTTCTGGAAAAAAGCACAGCAGTTTCCGTCATGATGCAATATTCTATGCTAGACAGAAGACCAGAAGAATGGTTTCCTATGATAAATCAACAGGGTGCATCAATCATAACCAGAGGAACCTTAGCAAAAGGTTTGTTGACGTCAGAGGGACTAGAAAGAATGAATAGTACTGACGGATACTCACTTTATAATGCGAATGATTTGCAAGCAACTATGAAATCATTAATCGATGAAGTTGCAGATTTACATGCTGCCGCAATCGCTTATACTCTCCAAGGTGATATTGTTGCGACAACACTAGTCGGTGCTCGTACTACCGAGCAACTACTCGACTCAATTATCGCATATGAAAAAAGGTGTCCAACAGAACAAATGAATAAATTGAAGAATTTAACGACCATACACCAGTATCAGTAACATCGAATTTAATGCGAATCCAAAAAAGACAACCACCCGTAAAATTTAACGGTTGGTTGTCTCTTCATAAAATCGGTTAATGCGCGTCTGGAAAAACTCTTTGGATGGCTTCCGTAAATTCACTGAAAAATCCTTCTATAGGTTCACCTGCGTTAATCTGTTCAACATAACCCGTCATTCTTTCAACAAAATCTGGGTTTAATGATACATAAACATTTTCAATTTCGGTATTTGCTTCTCTTACTTTGTCTGCAATCTTATTTTCTAAATCAGTTGAAAGCATTTGTTCTGGACTGTCATTGTTCATGCCCTCATCTTCATTAGTATCCGTATTTTCGGTACTATTTTCTGTATCGCCTGTATTCGTATCTGTCTCACCATTGTCAACTGTGTTCCCGTCTAATACAACTGCTGCATAAGCATTTTGATCTGTTATGAGCACATTCGCACTTTCCACGCCGTCCAATTCCATAATCCGATCCGCCGCATCTTGTGCAACTTCAACATTTCTATCTCCATCGTTATTCGCATTTTCTTCTATCCCTTGGTCTTCGTTCGTGTCCGCATTGTTATTTGTCGCCTCATCGTCGTTGGCGTTTTGATTGTTAGCATTACAGGCCATTAATGACAATGACATGAACATGGCTGTTAAAAACAGTGTGATTTTCTTCATGAATATTCCTCCCTAATGAATTTGTAACCGTAGGATAACCATTCATGTCAGAATTATGTATTTGAATCGATTCGAATTTCATAAAAATTGTTTTTAGCCATAAACTATAGTTATACGCCGAAAAAGGGAGGCGAATGCTTCCCTTTTAGTTTTTATTTAACTTGTTGTTTTGTTGCTCATTACTTTGTCCGATAACCGATAAATCTTCTACAGCCCTATCATAACCGTAACCATATTCTTCTTTACTTTTCTCGTTTTTTGATTTAGCTTTTTCATTTTTATTATTTGGTTTCAAGTAACGTCACCTCCGTCATCGATAGATTGCTCAATTAGTCGGCTTTTATGCTAATCGTTATTTAAAAACAAAAAAAGAAATACCGTAAACGAGAACATTTACGGTATTTCTGATTTATAGGGATTTTTTTAGGATAGACTATTCAAAAACGCTTCAATTTCTGCTTGTGTTTTACGGTCTTTACTTACAAAACGACCTATTTCTTTGCCTTCGTTAAAAGCTAGAAAGCTCGGGATTCCAAAAACATCATGTTCTGTACATAAGTCGATAAACTCATCACGATCAACTGATATAAATGTATATTCAGGATAATCTACTTCAATTACAGGTAAAAAAGGCTCAATCACTCTGCAGTCTGGGCACCAATCTGCTGTAAACATAAAAATTGTACGCTCTTCGTTTTTCAGTTGTTCAAACTGGTCTTTCGATTGTAATTCGTCCATAACCAAACCTCCTTTAGAAACAGTCCTTCACTCAAATAAATTCATGGCATTGATTGCGCCTGAATGGGTTCCTTCATGCCAACTTAAAAACTGAATGTATCCTTCAATACTATCAATCGTCATGATATTATCTCCAATGACTAGTGGTTCTGCTGCTTTATCTGCAAGATTATTTTCGACAACTGGAATAATCCTTTCCAGTTGGGCGCGTAGTGCTGCTAATACGACCTCACCCGTAGGAACTTCGCCTTGCCACTCATCTGGACTCGTTCCATCTATAAATAATGGAATCCATTCTGCATTAAAAGGTTCATAAGTTTCCACACAATCATGGATAAATTGCTCAACCGTAACAAAAATATGACCAGCATGCCATAAAATATTATTATTAAGGCCTTTTGGTTGAAGTTCCCATTTTGGATTCTCTACTCTTTTTAGTCGCCCGATTGTATGCATCCGCGATAGCTTAAGTTGCTGTATTGTTTCGATGGTTTCTCCCCCCTTTTAAAAGTACTTAACTTAACTGTAAATGATTACATGTCAATTTGAAATTAAGTAGCTCTAAAAGGCGATTTTGCTATTCGAGATTTTTATACAATCACTTAAAATATTCATCTCTGAACTTCAATAACCCAGTTAAATGGATCATCAATTTCTCCAGTTTGAATACCCGTTAAGTTATCATACAATCTCTTTGAAAGTTCCCCGGTTTCACCATTGTTAACTTCGTATTTTTTATCTTTCCAATTAAATTCGCCAACTGGAGAAATGACTGCGGCGGTACCAGTTCCAAAAACTTCTTCTAACGTACCGTTTTCAGCTGCTTCTTTAATTTCCTCAATCGTAATTTTACGTTCAGTGACTGGAATATCCCAATGATTTAATAATTGAATAATTGATTTCCTAGTGATTCCTTCTAAAATACTTCCATTCAGCATTGGCGTAATAACTTCTCCATTGACTTTAAAGAAAATATTCATGCTTCCAACTTCTTCGATATATTTCTTTTCAACACCATCTAACCATAATACTTGTGCATAGCCCTTTTCATCGGCAAGTTCCTGTGCTCGAAGACCTGACGCATAGTTGCCTGCAGTTTTTGCAGTGCCGGTACCACCTGCAACCGCTCGAACATATTCGTTTTCGACTAGTATTTTAACAGGATGAATACCTGATTTATAATAAGACCCTACTGGGGATAAAATAATCATAAACTTGTACGTTTTTGAAGGTGAAACGCCTAGATGTGGTTCAGTAGCTATCATGAAAGGACGGATATAAAGCGATGTACCTTTTGCTGTTGGAATCCACTCTTGATCAATGATCAGTAATTCTTTTAACGCTTTTATGGCAAGTTCTTCGTCAATTTGCGGCATACAAAGACGCGCGCTTGATTGGTTCATTCTCCGCATATTTTGTTCTGGACGGAACAGCCTTATAGCGCCATCCTTTGATATGTATGCTTTTAATCCTTCGAATACAGTTTGACCATAATGGAAAACAACTGATGCCGGATCTAATGTTAGGGGTTCGTATGGAATAATTCTATGTCCACTCCAACCCTGTCCTTCCGTATAATCTGCAACAAACATATGATCCGTGAAAACAGTACCAAATGCTAATTGGCTTGATTCCGGTTTTCCTTTTTTCGTTTCGCTTAATTTAACTTCTATCATTTGTACTGTCATGATGACTATCCCCTTCAGTCCTATATTTTACATTGATTATCATTCATTCAATCGTATTAAGGAATTAATATAATATTATACCCCCAATCTCCAGAAAGGAAAAGGCTATTTGAAATATTCTTTATTTAAATCATCTTCTAAGCATTAAGGTTTACCAATCCTGTCTCTATCGTTACAATTTACTATATAGTCATTTGAAGGAGTGGAATAGAAATGGGATTAAATAATTGGTATGAAAAAGGAATTACACCTGATGAATATATTAAGTCTTTAGAGAAACATAAATCTGGTTTTTCAAATATTTATGCAAACTTCTCAGTTCCTAAAGACGAGGAATTTTTACAATTACTAGATAAACAAGAGTTGCGAGTGGTTGTGTTGGCTGAACCTTGGTGTGGGCATTGTATGTTAAACATTCCAGTATTGCTGCGTCTTACAGAAAAAACAAATATACCGGTTCGTATACTTCCAAGAGACGAAAACTTAGAACTGATGGATCAGTATTTAACAAACGGTAAATCACGTACCATTCCAATTTTCATCTTTATTGATAATGATGGCAATGAAGTTGCCAAATGGGGACCGATTGCTGAACGAACAAAGCAATTTGTTAGTCAGTACAGAGATAGCTTACCCGAAAAAGATGCACCAGATTATGATGAGAAATTTAAAGAAATGATTGGCATAACATCAAAAGCATTTAAAGAGGATATTCAACTTTGGATTGGTGCTTATGAAAGTATGAAACAAACATTGCTCAATAGTATAAAGTAATTGCAGAAAGTACGAGAAGAAATTCATTTCTCGTACTTTTTATTTGGTACTCATTCTGAGGCGTTTAAATATGTCATTCATAAGCCGATTGATCTGTAAATGAAATGTACAACAAATAGATTACCAAGCAAATGGCCATTGTTAAAAATCCCCAACCTAGCGTGATTTGCTCGATTAATAAGTAGTTATTACATAATTGCACAGGTGATTTTACATAAAGCATTCCCAATCCAAAAGACATAATCATTATGACGATTAAAAAGATATTCCTTTTGAACACACTAAGTTTTCTCCAACTATCCCGTAACGGCACACCCGCTAAGAATGGCAAACTGATGAATTTAAAAATTTCAACGCTATTGAGCGTTAGCGCCTCATCCATCGTTCTAGGAATCATCCAATATACCAATATAACTAGAAAAAGAAGTATGCCTGGTATGCCGTTTTGATTCCACGTTTCGAAAAACTTTGGGAAACGTAACAGAAAAAACTTTGCCATAAAAAAACCTGCAATTATCAGTAACGGCATTTGCATATGCATATGGATAATCATTATTGATTCCAATAGATTTGCGACTGGAGGAAGAGCTAAGAATACAAATAAAAGTAAACCATATTTAGCTTGTTTCATTTATAACGCCCCCACTTCGCTCTTCAGGATATTTATAATTTTTGTTGCTGAGCCTTCTATATCCTGATAATCCATGACATCAATTAAACTACCTTCTTTATCAACCAAATAAAATGCAGAGTTATGAGCGTAATTTCCGTAGTCATCTGGAATTACGATAACACCAAACTCATCTAACAAAATTTCTAATTCCGCCGTGTTTTCAATTCTAGCCATTCTCCATGTTTCTCCATCGCTACCAAAATAGTCTTTGTACATATCCAATCTAGCCGGATCATCAATCGTAGGATCGAAGCTAATGCTTAAGAACACAATTTCTTCACCGATGAATTTCTCCGGGATTCGATTATATACCTCAGCCATATTCATTTCCAAATCAATACAAACCGTAGTACAAGTTGTATAGATAAATGTGATGAACACATATTTATTTTGAAATTCAGAAAATGGATAGATACGCTGATTACTATCTTCCAGCGTTACGATTGGAAAATTAGGTCTATCCTCTTTTAATTGGTTCACCCGGGCAGTTTCAGCAGTATATGCGCTAAATCCATCGGTTCCAAAATAGAACAGTGCAAAACCGAATACTAGCACAATAACAATCCCTACCGAATTCCGATGTTCTCTCATCATTACCACTCTCCATACAATTATTCTTCTAACAGCAAGAGAGATAGCCCTTAGACTCTCTCTCTTTTAATAGCACATTACCAGGTTCTAAATGGCGGTGACCCCGGCGGTGCATTTACAATTAAATCAACAAGGGGTATGACGTAACCCATTGAAACTACGAGTAGCATGATGACAATCCATAATCCCCACCGATCTGTCCACATTGGTGTTTTTTCTTCTTCTTCCTCAGGTTCTGCAATCGGAAATTCTGTATTTCCTTTAGGTGCGAAGAACATCATATGGAATACCGCGTACACTTGAAGGAGGACACCGATGATTAAAAGAGTTCCCCCGATTGCTAACAAGAACATATACGGATCCCATCCAAGTGCCACTACATGATCTCCGTAGGTTGTATATGAAGTTCTACGAGGCGATCCGAGTAACCCAACATAGTGCATCGATCCTGACATAAAGAGCATCCCGAATGTCCAAATTATTGTTTGGATAACCCCAAGTTTATTCATTGCTTGAGTTAGAACCCGCTTTGATAAATACGGGATTAACCAATAAGTGATTCCGAAGAACGTCAAGATGACTGAAGTTCCAACAGTCAAATGGAAGTGGCCTACTACCCATAACGTGTTATGGACAACTTGGTTAAGTTGGTTCGTTGTCTGAGCAATTCCCCCCGCACCAGCTGGTATGAAGGCTACCATTGCGATGAATGGCGCTAAGAAGCGAACATCCCCCCATGGGAGCTTTTTCCACCAACCAAGTAACCCTTTCCCTCCTTTTGCTCTTCCTGTACGTTCAAAAACATAGAACAAAGCAAATGCCGTCATTAATGAAGGGAATGCGATTGATAAACTCATAAATACATGTAAGAATTTGAGCGCTTCCGACATTCCTGGGTCGACAATTTGATGGTGAAATCCACCTGGAATGTTTGTAACGACAAGCAATATGACGACAACACGCGTTAACGTATCACTAAACCGTCTTCCTCCGATGATCTTAGGAACAATAACATACCATGCAGACACCGCTGTTAAATACCAAATATTCACGAGCGTATGCCCGAATGCCCAAAATAACGTACGACTGACCATGACGTTTACGGTTTCAAGTAAGCCTGCCGACCAAAAGATTAACGTAACAACTTCTACCGTGACCCCGATACTACCGAAGAATAATAGAACAAATACGCCTGTCGCAAAGAAAGCGAAAATCGGGATATGCTTTCCTGGATTACTTTTTCGCCATTTAGCAATGTTTATAAATGCTCCAAACGCACACATCCAAACGCCTAGCACGATTAAAGCTAAACCGATGTAGAAGAACGGCGATGCTGCCATTGGTGGATAAAACGTATACAAGACAGTTGCATCATTCATCATTACCGGTACTATCGTTACGACAAAACCAACCATTTTCATCCAAAATCCAATCCAGGCCATTTTCCTGACCTGCGGTAGTAATCCACCAAGTGTATGAGATAGACCCGCATAAAAATAGCCGATTGTAAAGAATGCTGTTAATACTAAAACCAATAATATACCATGTGCTGTTAATACTTGATAATAGGTGAACCAAGAAGGTAGTTGTAATAATCCTGCACGTTCCAACCCCTGAAATAACCCTAAAAACCCACCAAAAAGCAATGCAATAAACGCAACGGCCATATAAGATTTTGATAGTTTGGCATCCTCAGGAACTACACCTAGAATTTGATTAGCTTTTTCTTTAATTGTTTTCTTATTTAAATTCGGATTGTTAATGACTGTTTCCACTTTACATCCCTCCTTTTATTTAACAAAAATTGTCGTGCTCATCATTTGGTGACCAATTCCGCAGTATTCATTACAAAGAACTAAATATTCACCGGGTTCTTTAAATGTCTGCGTGATCTTTTGAATGTGTCCAGGCATTACCATGGCATTTAAGTTTGTACCAGCAACTTGAAATCCATGGATAACGTCTTTTGAAGTCATCGTAAACGTTACCTTTGCCCCAACAGGTACCTCGATATTGCTTGGCGTGAAACCGAATGTTTGTAAGGTCATCACGACTTCATATTCATTGTCCCCTGTTTGAAAAACACCGGGATTATCGAATGGTGCTGTTTCATCAACTTTTTGCGGATCAATTGTTTCTTTATGACTTGGGGGACCCATTCCCAACGCAAATGTTTGATAGCCGACAACTAACATAAAAATGATTAAGATTCCAAAACTTAATGCAAGCCAAATTTCCTCATAACGATGCATTTTCATGGTTTTTCCTCCTTATACTCTTATCATGTATAAAACGAATAACACTAAATACGTGGCGATAATTACCGCGGCTACGACTCCCACTGAAAACATTGTCCCTTTTAGTGAGTATTTCTCGTTTTGTTCCACTTCTTTCTTGACATCAGTTTTTTCGGTTACCATCCGAAAGCACCTCCTATTGTCTTCTTGTTTTCAGTTTAATTGATAACAATTCTCAACGATGTGATATTAATCACATTAAAAAAAGCAGTTAGAAAATTATGTATTTAGTTTAGATAAATCACTAAATCACAGTAATTTCCCTTGACTCCAAACATTGTTATAACAACGTTTCCAGATAATCCTGACTGCTATTTTTGAATAAGAATTGTCTCGTAAGGTAAATATAGCGAAGTGACAAAACTGTGAACTCTACTAAAGCTCCAATAAATCAAAAAAATGCTGTTCAAATGAGATTTCTCATTCGAACAGCATTTTTATGAATTAGTATACTTCTTCTTTTAATTTATCAGGGTAAATGTAAAAGTGTCCATCGACCAATTTTACTTTCTCTTCTTTCCGTAACTGTGAAATCATGCGGTTTACAGATTCCCTGGTAGTTCCTATCATGTTGGCAAGATCCGAATTGGTGAACCGTGTATTTATCTTAATCCAACCATTTTTCTCATTGCCTTTATGGGTTTCGCCGAGGCGAATCAATAATAGAAGAATTCTTTCCTTTGTGCTTCGTAAAGCCATTTCTTCTAATCGTTGTTGCCTATCAACAATTAGATCACCCAACAGACGGAATAACTTTATTGATAGCTGAGGGTTAGTAATTAATACATTTTCAAAATCTTTGAGCGATATTAAATAGAGCGAGGTATCCTCAATTGCTTGTGCATTCGCTGGATAATTCTCCTTTCGGAAAAAACCGACGTTTGGAAACATATCGCCTTGCTGTTTCACACAAATAATTTGTTCTTTTCCCGACAGGTCGTTTCTAAACACTTTCACTTTGCCTGAAGCAACAATATAGACATGTGTGATTGGGCTTTCATGCAAAAAGATAATGTTTTTATCGGGAAATGTTCTTATTGTCATGACCTCAAGAAAAGGTTTAATTTCCACTTCTGTTAAATCTTTAAAAATCTTTATATTTCTTATTATACTTTCTAGCTTTTCCAATAGAAACACCTCCTATTAGATTCAGAATCTTAATTAAACTTATTTTCATTTTATCATAGATTACTGATTAAGTTTAATGTACTCATGTCGAAATAGTGAAATGATTATGTAAATGAGACTTAATCAGTTAAGATTGCCGTGGAAACGTCATATAAATCTAGGTCAATATCAAGTTTCTCACCAAGTATGAGCTTTGAAAGTTGATATCCTAAAAAGGGACCAACCGTTAATCCCGACGCACCAAGTCCATTTGCAAGAACTAACCCCTTAACATCAGGCACTTCCCCGATAATCGGCAGAAAGTTCGGCGT
The DNA here is from genome assembly GCF_057669865.1 of Sporosarcina sp. Y1009. NCBI lineage: Bacteria > Bacillati > Bacillota > Bacilli > Caryophanales > Caryophanaceae > Sporosarcina > Sporosarcina sp. Y1009. The sequence goes on from NZ_JBYHFO010000002.1 coordinate 41,530, forward strand.
GAATGGTCGAAACCCTACACGCGCCTCTATAAATTCTGCTTCTGCTAAACCGGGGGCGATTGATAGTGCTTTGTCAAAAATTTCGTGTAGGCCACCTGCTGTAACTTTCATATTATATTCCATATCATCTTCATGGGTTGCTCCAATAACGATTCGGCCATTATCAAATGCCAGTATATATTGATTTGTAGGCGGCATAACAACAGGCCAGTTATCTGTATTTTGATCACCGAGTTGGAGATGAGCAATTTGGGCTTTTTGACCTTTGACTTGTAGATTTATCCCGAGTGGCGCAAGTAACTCGCCCGCCCATGCACCGGCTGTGATCAGTACTTTGTCTGCACGGATTTTTTTATTACCCACGTTAACACCTGTTACTTCATTAGCTGAATGCATTAGTTCAGCTGAACCTCTTACAAAAATAGCGCCATGCTTTTTCGCTGCATCTATCAGTGCTTTTACTAATTCGCGTCCATTTACTCTTGCTGCGCCACTAATATGTACAGATCCAAATTCATTTAACAATGGAGGAAATAAAGAGGATGTTTCTTCCGGAGTCAATTTTCGAATTTCTCCAATTTCATTAGCATCTTTTTTTCTCAAATTTGCTCGTTCTTCCATTTTATCTAGTTTTACTGAATCGGTATGTAAACTAATTGCCCCAACTTTGCGATAACCAGTTTCTGTTTCACCATCATTTTCTAGTTGTCGAATAAGTGTTTCGTAATAAGCAGCCCCGCTTTTCGCAAGTGAATACCAAGCCTTATTTCGCCTTTGAGATAACCACGGGCAAATGATACCAGCTGCTGCACTAGAGGCCTGTCCAGGTTCCTCTCGATCTATTACAGTAACATCGGCTCCACTTTTAGCTAATTGATAGGCAGTGGATGCACCTAATATTCCAGCACCAACTATGACAAACTTCTTCATTGAAAACTCCTTTTCTTAAACAGATTTTACATTACTGAGCGGTATATCCACCGTCGAGGATAACCGCTTGTCCCGTCATTCCTTTGGCTTTATCACTTGCAAGAAAAAGTGCTAAATCCGAAACCTCTGATACATCAAGTAAGCGCTTTTGTGGGATAAGTGGATAGAGAACTTCTTCCAATACTTTCTCAAGGGCAACATTTCGACTATTCGCCAAATCTTCCATCTGATTGCGGACCAGTGCTGTGTCGACATATCCCGGACAAATTGCATTTACTGTAATACCATATTCTGCACCCTCAAGTGCCGTAACTTTCGTCAAACCGATGAGACCATGCTTCGCGCTGTTATAAGCTGATTTACCTACAAAGCCGATTACACCATTAATAGAGGCCATATTGAGAATACGACCATACTTTTGTTTTTTCATGACTTGAAAAGCATATTTCGTAGCTATGAACGGTGCTACCAACATAATTTTCGTCATTAATTCAAATTTTTCTACTGGGAAATCCTCAACCAAGTCAATATGCTGAAGACCTGCATTATTAACAAGAACGTCCAGTCTCCCATATTTCCTTATTGTTTCTTCAATCGCCTGTTTGATTTCCATTTCCTTTGTGACATCACACTTAATCCCATAACATTCAAACCCTTTTTGTCGTAGTGAGTCCGCCACTTTTTTCACTTGGCTTTCATTGATGTCTGTAAAAACCACTTTTGCACCTTCTTTTGCAAAAGCGACGCCAATTTCATAGCCTATTCCGCTTGCTGCTCCGGTAATGAAAACTACATTATTATCCAACATCATACACTGCCCCCTTTAAATTAGTGCTTAAAAGCTATCGATATTTTCTATGTAAAAGTATATCATATTTAGCTATTTCTTCGTCGTCTCCTTTCGTTCACTAAACCCTATCAAAGCCTAGAAATAACTAAATCTAAACTGGGTGTTATTATCGTGATGATTGGAAGAGATAACGATGACATTTACCTCTGATACCTTTTACATAGTTTTCACATAATCTGAAATAGAATATGATACAGTAGGTTATAGAAAGATATACATTCGAATCTATACGAGGAGTGTTTTAATGAAGATATATGCTCACCGAGGATCGTCGGGTACACATCCAGAAAATACACTTTCCGCATTTTTGGATGCTGCCAAACTGCCCATTCATGGAATAGAATTCGATGTGCATATGACTAAAGATGGTGAATTGGTCATTATTCATGATGAGAAAATTGACAGAACTTCAAATGGCAAAGGGTATGTAAAGGACAAAACACTAGCAGAGTTAAGAAACTATGATTTCGGCTCTTGGTTTTCCCCCAAATTCAAAGGAGAACGCATTCCTACATTAGAAGAAGCTTTAGATATCTATTCTGACACATCACATCATTTGAATATTGAACTAAAATCTGATGTTATAAATTACCCTGGTATGACCGAAAAGGTATTGGATGTAGTTAGCAACCTAAATTTAGATCAACGTATCGTTATTTCATCATTTAATCTCGATGCCATTCGAACAGTAGAGGAACTAGCACCTCATATCGAAACGGGCGCATTGTTTCTTAAGCCATTAAAAAATCCACTTGAAACCGTATTGACAATTCCAGCAGATGCACTACATATCCGGTTTAAAACTGCTTTAAAACCTGCTATGCAGCCTGTCTATGCAGCGAAAATTCCTGTAAGAGTCTACACCGTAAATACGGTTAAATACGTAAACGATTTAAATAAAATTGGTGTAGAAGCAATTTTCACTGATTTTCCTGAAGAAATGTATGCCTATGTAACCCATAAACTAAACAAATCATCAAAATGATTGATTGGTCGGTCCACCCAAAAAAAAATTGCACTTATGTCATGTGGACCGCCAAATTTTCCACTTAACCATTCTCGGCAACCTCTTTAACTCGTTGAACAAACTTAACGACAATCTTACCACTCGCAAATAATAAAAAAGGTTTGATGAACCATTTTAATGGTTTATTTGTTGTTGTATATTTAAAAAAAGTCTTATCATCCGCTAGTTTCACTAATTCATATTTCGCTGTAATTTCAAACATATTTGAAAGTGTGAAACCAGCTTTCATCATTTTTTCATTGGGTTCATCCTTATATTCCAGCGTTTCCACTTCGTACTCCATTTCCCTTTTTCCTTCTTTATATTTCTGCAAATAAATACTTCCAACCATATCATCCGTTACCGTAATGGGGTCATTTGCCATAACTTGCGGCATTACCTTTTGCATATTTTCTAAAGTACCATTGAAAATCCTCCAAACATCCTCAATGGGTGCATTAATTTCTATTTCATTTGACCACTGTTTCATTAGTATTATCTCCTTCAAAAAAGAATTTTATTTTCCGACAATCGCAGTTTTGATTAACGCCAAACGTTCACGTATTCTAAGCTTTTGTTCAACAACTTTTGGTGTTTTAGCTGCAACCACATCGGATTTAAGTCCGAGACTCTTAGCTATTTTTTGTGATCTAGCTAAATGATAATCGCTTGTAATAATGGTTACTTGTTCTATAGAACTAGGGATTTTTTCCATTGAATATTGTATATTTTCATAGGTAGAGGTGGACATGTTTTCTAACAGTAAACGTTCTTCTTGGATCCCATGGTCAACTAAAAAACGCTTCATGGCTTCCGCCTCACTAATATACTCCCCCGCACCTTGACCACCGGATAATATCAAGTTGACATGAGGATACAATTTTGCATATTCCAATGCAGCATCCAATCTATATTGTAATGACAGTGAAGGTATTTCACCATTCACTTTTGCACCAAGAATAATTGCATAGTCATTCGATCCATTTGCTTTTTGTTTAAGCCCATCCTTCATCCATTGTCCTGTAAGAATCCATAAGAAAATAATGATGAAAACAATTATTATAGAAGTTGTTAGTGTTATTCTCGTGAAAAGACTTATTATAACCACTCATTTCTTTTGAAAAATCATTTGTTTAAAACTGCAATCAATTTAAGAAACAACACGAGTAAAACCCTCGAACTTCTCCTCAATTACTTCTCCCAGTTGAAAGAGGGCCTCTTCATTACCATTTTTGCTAATCAATTGGATAGCAATCGGCATCCCGTCACGATCTTTCCCAACCGGAATCGTCAAAGATGGTAATCCCCATACATTCGCATAAGCAACATAAGGCATATACTTTTCATAAGTTTTCCGGATTGAAAATATTTCTTTATAAACGATTCCATGCTTAGGAGCAGAATGATGATACACTGGTAAAATAAGGATACGTTTAGCTAGATAATCCTTTAAAATATCATCACCATGCACGATAAACGCTTCAATTTCATTCACTCTTTTCTCTGAAGGCTTAAACAACGAAGCGCCAATCAGTGCCCATGATAAATAGCGATGAACTTTCGCTTTTCTAGTGATTAGTTCATTTAGATAAGCACGGACTGGACGGACTGGCTTATCTCCAAACGCTTCTTTTGCAGCCCCGGATGCCCCATCAATCGACATAATTTCTTGCCATAAACGAGATGATTCTTTGAAAAAAGGGGGAAGTGTTCTTTCTATGGAAAATTCATTTTTCAAATGGCCATAAATAACATCTATTAAATGAGTAGTAGCCAACGATAGAGGGTAGTCTGTTTTAGCTAGCACGCTAATCTTGAAATCATTAATTTCTTTAACTTCTGCTTCTTTTTTTGCGATAATGTTATAAAGTAATTTTGCATCTCTTACGGATTTTGTGATTGGTCCAATTCCAAGCATCCTCTCCTGAAGAAAATGACTTTCCAAAGGATAACTTCCTACTGACGAAACCTGTTTCTTTCCGGATTTGAACCCAATGACACCATTGAAGTGACTTGGAAAGCGAATCGATCCCCCAATATCAGATCCAATTCCGGCAGCAGCTCCTCCAACTGAAATCATAACCGCTTCACCGCCACTAGAACCACCAGCTGTCCTAGAAGTATCTCTTGCATTATTCGTCCGACCATATAATTTATTATCAGTTTCTTGGCAGAAACAAAGTTCAGGCGTATTTGTTTTCCCTAAAATAATCGCGCCTTCTGCTTTTAATTTTTCAACTAGTTCTGCATCTGATTGTTGAAATTCGTTTTTCCTAATTAACAATCCGCCAGTCGTTTTCATCCCATCAACATGGAAGGATTCTTTCATACTCATCGGGACGCCAAAAAGTTTGCCACACGCATTATTTTCCACCAAATAACGATCTACTGCGTCTGCTTCTTCCAGTGCTTGAGAAAACCGATCTTCTACTAAAAAGTTAAGTGAAGGATTTAATGTATTAATATGATTAATAAATTGCTCCGTAACTTCACGTGATGATATTTCTTTACTCGCAATCATTCGCGCAAGCTCAACCGCATCCGAATCTAGTACACTTTCCCTCCTTACTTCTACAACGCTCACAACGACCACCCACCTTTACATTGTCATTTCATTATTAAGGAAAGAATAAATATATGTATCATGCGGTTCTCCGTTTTGATACATATAATTTCTTAATAGTCCTTCATTTTGAAAACCTATTTTTGTTAATAATTTATTGGATGCTTCATTTTCAGTGAATACGATTGCACCTATTCTTGCTAATCCCATTACTCCGAACCCATATGGGATAATTTCAAGTAATGCTTCGTGTGTATATCCATTTCTCCAATGTTTCGGAAGAATTTCATACCCGACTTCGGCACGTTTATAATTAGGTAACCAAGCATGGAAACCAATTGTCCCAATAATCTTCTGCGTATCTTTTCTTTCAATACCCCATCGAATACCACGCTTCCCACTGTAGGCAGCCGAAAATATATCGATGATTTTTTCTGCCTCTTCAACACTTTTCAGTTTTTCTTGTCCATAATATCGTATGACATCATCATTTGAAAAAGTAGTGAAAACAACATCTGCATCTTCTTTAATGATTTCTCTTAAAATTAGTCTTTCTGTTTCTAATGTTGGAAACATTTTGCCACTCCTCAATTGTTGATTTGATCTAGGTATCTATTCTCTAACAATGCAGATATCCCCTTCTTTTCTTCAATTGAAAATAAAAAGCATATTAGCGATAGTTTTTCGCGAATATGCTTTAATCGTATTTTTAATTATAATGCGCCTGCTAAGCCGCCATCGATATTCACTGCAGTTCCCGTAACATAAGAAGCCGCATCTGAAACAAGGAATGTGATGACTTGTGCTGCTTCTGCAGTATTTCCAATACGTCCAAGAGGAATATTACCCCCAGCTTCCTTGGAATACTCTTCCCATGTAAATTCAGGCGAATTTCTTTTCCACTTCTTTTCAATTTGATCACTACGAATTAAACCAATGCAAACAGTATTCACCCGAATATTATCAGGTCCTAAATCCTTACTCATAGCCTTTGTGAGCGCCATACCTGCAGCTCGGCTCACCGTAGTTGGCAATGAAGACGCTGGGGGTGTTTTAGCCGCCTGAGCTGTTACATTCACGATAGCCCCACCACCAACTTCTCTCATATGAGGAAGCGCATAACGAGAACAGTGAATGGCACCAAATAGCTTCAAATCTAAATCTTTTTGCCACAAATCAGTGCTGACCTCTTCAAACGGATTTGCTGCTGAAGTGCCTGCATTATTAACAACAATATCCAAACGACCATATTTCTCTACTGTAGAAGAGATAAGTTTTTTACAATCCTCTACTTTCGTCACATCAGCTTCAATATAAAGTACTTCCTTGCCAGTTTTTTCAAATATATGTTTGGCAGCCACTTTAAGATTTTCAACATTGCGTGCACAAATCGTAACCTCTGCGCCTTCTCTCACTAAATGCACTGCTGTTTCAAGCCCAATTCCTTTACTTGAACCTGTAATGAGTGCAACTTTTCCTGATAATCCCAGTTCCATCGAAATCTCTCCTTTATGACTAACGCTTTTAATATGACTATACTATATATTCTTCTCTAGTCGTTGTTGTTTCGCTTTTCGGAAATGGAACAATTCATATACGACTGGAATTACAACCAAGGTGAGTAGCGTTGCAACTGCCAATCCCCCAATAACCACAACTGCTAACCCTTTTGAAACTAGGATGCTTCCCATCTCTTCTTTTCCGATTAATAATGGAATCATAGCGAAAATTGTAGCAAGGGCGGTCATTAGAATTGGACGGAATCGGGTTGCACCTGCTTCAAGTAACGCTTCACGAATCGGCATTTTCTCTTCATTTTGTCTTACTCGATCCAAAAATACAATCGCGTTTGTTACCACAATTCCGATTAACATTAATGCACCGAGCATAGCACCTATATCAATTGGCGTTCGCGAAATAAGCAATCCTAGCACTGCCCCAATCATCGCGAGTGGTATCGTGAAAAGGATGACTAGTGGTGCACGTAACGTTTTAAATGTAAGTACCATAATCAAATAAACAAGTCCAATTGAAACGGCCATTAGCTGAAATAACTCCATAAATTGTTCATCTTGGGCACTAGCAGCCCCACCAGTTTCCAAACTAACATCACTAGGTAATGTGAGTTTAGTCGTCTTCTTTGTAATCTCATTCGCAATTCCAGATAAATTACCGGGATCCACTTCCGCGCTAATCCGTACATATTCATTTCCATCTTTTCGTAATACACTCGTAGGTTTCATTACTTTTCCTAACTTTGCGATTGATGAAAGTGAAACTGCTTCACCATTGACCGCAACAGTTAAATTTTTCAAGTCTGCCTCAGTTGTTGGTGATGCAGGACTATCTAGCACAACGACAGTATCTTTGTCATCCAAATTTATTGAACCAATTGGAACTGGGTTTAATAAGAATTGAACTTGCCTTGCAACTTCTTCTGCATTTGCTTTCTCTTGATTCACCACAATTTCATAGACAGACTTTAATTCATTTTGGTTACTTGAAACTTTTTCAACACCTTTAATATCCTTTAAAACCTCCATGATTTCATCCGAAGTTTGAATGAGTTTGCTAGCATCTTCTCCAACAACATCTACCGTAATTGTATTATCATTAAAACTAATTAACGAAGCTAGAACCTGAATATCAAATTCAGCATCGCTATAATCCTCGGTTTGTCTATTTAGTTTTTCAATGAACTGTTCTGTATCCGCACCCTTTTTCATCACGACATGAAATCGTCCCATATTTTGTGAATTTACAGTACTGAACTGCGCATCTTCTGGATTCGATCCTAGAAACAGAATGACTTCATCTACCACTGATTGCCTATTTAAATACTCTTCTAATTCAAATACCTCATCTGTTACTTTTGTAAATGGTATTTCATCTGGATATTCCAACATAATACTTACGTCATTGTCCGCAGAATCCTCAGCCCCTTTTGGCATAACTGCATACATCCCAACTGAGCCAACAAATATGATAAATGACAGGACAAGTGGGACCCATTTATGACGTAAGCACCACGACAATATTCGAAGATATACTTGTGGTTTTTTATAGACGGGTAAGTTTCCTTTTTTTAATAACCTTGTACTCATAAGCGGGACAACGGTTAACGCTACAAGTAGTGACGACAACAATGCATACGTAATTGTTAATGCAAACGGTAATAACAAGTCTTGCATAGACTTTACTAGCCCCATTGGTAAAAAGACAGCAACCGTCGTTAAGGTTGAGGAAGTAATTGCAGCAGCGACTTCCTTTGTAGCATTTACAATGACATCCTTCGAGAAATCACCATTTTGTGCTTTCCTGAAAATATTTTCAATAACGACAATGCTATCATCTACTAATCGTCCTACCGCTACGGCAACTGCCCCAATCGTCAACAGGTTTAGCGTTACGCCTGATTGCGAAAGTAAAAACAATGTCAACCCTAAAGATAGTGGAATACTCACTACTGTGATTAATGTCATTCGGAAATGACGTAAAAACAAAAATATAATGATCGTTGCAAATAATGCCCCCATGAGTACCGCACCCATCATACTATCAACAGACTGGACAATAAATTCAGAAAATGACATGAGCATTGAAGCTTTAATAGTCAGTGAATACTTTTCATTTACGAGTGAAATCGATTCATTAACCTCTTTACCAATTGCAACGGCATTCGCGCTTGAGTCTTTGTATAGTAGTAAAGCTACTGCTTCCTCTCCATTTACACGCGTTAAAAATGTTGAGCTGGAATCAGTAATTTCAACTGTCGCAATATCTTTTAACTGGATATTCGGTGCAATCTGCAACTCTTCAAGCTCATTTACACCTTCAATTTGGCCAACGACTTTAATATTCGTCTTCTTATCATCAATTGTTTCTTCACCAACCGCCACTGCTAGGTTTTTCCCTTGTAATATGCCCATTAAACTTTGAACTGGAATTTGATAATTTGCCATTTTATCAGTATCGGGCGTTATGGTAACTTGTGTTTGCTGATTCCCATAGACAACAACATTCGATACACCAGCTATTCCTTGAAAAGTCGGAACAATTTCATTCTCAACCTTTTCCATATCAGCGCGAGTAATCCCGTTTGGAAAAGAAAGTCCAATTTGCCATAATGCAATCATGTCAAGGTTCAATTGCGATACAATTGGCGCTGAATACCCTTCTGGTAACTGCAATCCATTCAGCGCCTCTTGGACCTGGACTTTTGCTTCATCCATATCGATAGATGAATCAAGAGAAATATCTACTGACGTGTAGCCATCAGCAGAAGTTGAAAAGACATGTTTCTTTCCTTTCACCATCCCAAGTGCTTTTTCAATCGGTTTTGTTACTTGCTCTTCGACTGTTTTGGCATCTGCTCCCTGCCCCATGACAATCACAGTAACCATCGGATTATCAGCTGCTGGTAATAATTCTTTTGGCAATGTAAAATAACTAAGCGTTCCAAGTCCTAACGACAAAACAATCAACAAAATAACCGCAGCTCTGTTCTTTAATGCCCATTTTGTAAACCGCACCATACTAACACCCCTGTTTTTAGTTATTGAAGTTTTCTGTCCATACTCAGCTTAGTTAAAAACCTAGGATAATAGAACAGTCCAAGGGATGAATTTCCTTCAGTCTAAAGACTGACTTCACTGATTTTTCGAATAAAAAAATCATCCAAACCAACGTAATTAGCACGCTGGCATGGATGAAGATTTCTTTTATAGTACCTTACTTAAAAATGCTTTCGTTCGCTCATGTTTAGGATGATTAAATACTTGCTCTGGTTGTCCCTCTTCGACTAGATGGCCTTGATCCAAAAATAAAACACGATCGGCCATCTCTTTTGCGAAGCCCATTTCATGGGTCACAACGACCATTGTCATGCCTTCAAGCGCCAATTGCTTCATAACATCCAATACTTCTTTCACCATTTCTGGATCGAGTGCTGAGGTTGGTTCGTCAAATAGCATTATTTTTGGCTTCATCGCCAATGACCTTGCGATTGCAACGCGTTGTTGTTGCCCACCAGACAATTGTTCCGGATAAGCAGTAGCTTTGTCACTTAACCCTACCTTCTCAAGCAATTGATAGGCTAACTCATCAGCATCTTTCTCATTCATTCCTCTAATTTTTTTGGGTGCAAGCGTGATGTTCTCCAAAACGCGCATATGTGGAAAAAGATTAAACTGTTGAAATACCATTCCCACTTCTGTCCTAATTTCATTAATATCTGTTTTCTCATCATTTACCTTAATACCATCAATAAAGATTTCACCGGCAGTAATTTCTTCCAAGAGATTAATACATCGTAAAAATGTACTCTTGCCAGAACCACTAGGTCCAATGACGCATACAACTTCTTTATGTTTAATGACATTGCTGATTCCCTTTAATACTTCCAAATCGCCAAATGATTTATCTAAACCATTAATTTTAATCATTTGTTATCTCCCCCCTGATTACGGCCAAATGAAAAAATGCCTTTTCTCTTAGATGGCACATAACTATTACTAAATCGTTTTTCTACATACGTAATTATTTTCGAGAAAACGAAAGTGAGGAGTAAATATAATAAAGCGATTGTTAAGTAGGGCTCCCATGTTCGAAAACTAGCACCCGCTACGACTTTCCCAGCATACAGTAAATCATTTACCGCAATGACCATGACAAGGGAAGAATCTTTGAGTAATGCAATTAATTCATTCCCTAATGGAGGGACCATTCTTCGAAAAGCTTGTGGTAAAATAATCGTTCTCATCGCAACACCACTTGGCATACCTAGTGATCTTGCCGCTTCCATTTGTCCCTTTTCAATCGACTGAATACCAGCACGGATAATTTCCGCATTATAGGCTGCACTATTCAATACAAGTGCGACTACTCCCGAAACAAACGGTCCTAAAGAAGTGCCAAATATAGTTGGAATTACCGCTACATGAATGATTAGTATTTGGACTAATAATGGTGTCCCTCGAAAAATATCGACATAATACTTGGCGGGAATTCGAATCCATTTCTTTTTTGATATTTTTCCTAATCCCAGGAGTAGCCCCAATAGGAATCCACCAATATAGCCTATTAGAGTGAGTGACAAGGTGACGCCAATCCCGCGAATAAATAATTCCCGGTAACTCCAAATTACATCATATCGAATATCTAGGAAATCGAGAATATCTAGGATACCGATTGAAATCACCTCCAGTTTTTTCTTAGATGTGTGACAAAACTACTTATAGATTATTTCACATCTAAACCGGTGATTTCTTTCAGCTTACCATTTTCTTTTATTTTCTTAATCCCTTCATTTAATATGTCGATTATTTCCTGGTTACCTTTTTTGACCATTAAGCCGTAATATTCTTTTTCAAAATTCGAATCTTCTACCGTTTTTACTTTTACATTAGGATTGTTTTTCTGATACTCAATAATTACGACATTATCCCCAACAGACGCATCAGCATTCCCGTTTAGCATTTCAGTAATCGCAAATGGCATAGTTTCTGCCGCAACAATATTTTTATTTGTATTTCCTAGTAGGCCCCTTACTGCCATATGCCCCGTCGTATTAATTTGAACAGATACCTTTTTATCTTTTAAATCCTCAAACTTGGTCACATCTGAGTCTTCTGGAACAAGTATTAACTGATTTGCTTCATAATATGGATCCGTAAAATCAAATTCTTTTTGACGATCTTCATCAATGGTAATGGAAGAAACTGCGAAATCTACTTCACCACTTTTTACTGCCGGAAATAATGGATCCCAACCATAGTTTTTAAATTCAACCTCTATCCCCGCCGCTTCGGCAATTGCTTTCACAATTTCAATGTCAATTCCGACAATTTCACCACTTTCATCAATGTATTCCATTGGTGCATACGTGGCATCCGTCGCGACAACAAGTTTTTTCTTGCCACCTACATCTCCATTTGACGAATTTGAATTTGTATCATCAGAGGCTGTCCCACAACCAACCAATATAAAGCTGATACATGAAACTAGAAGTGCTAGTGAAAAGAAACGTGTTATATTCTTCAATTTCATCCCCCCTTTTAATATATACTTGCATATTACCCAATCATCAGAAAAATCTGGATAGTAGTCTCATTATATATGAAAACGCTTTCTTATTCAATAGAATAATTGCAGTAAAGACACTTGGAAGAACATTCAATCATCTCATTCGGAGATTAGAATAGATATTCTATTATTAAAAAAACATCCTGCCAATCAATAATTGTCAAGACGCTCATGTTCAACACTTATCGAATCTTACTTCCCATTGCTCATTTCTTTTTTCTATCGCAGTTCCAATCCAACCATTTTCAAGAAGTTCCTGTTGTTGTTCAGTATTCATCATCGAAATCAGTCGACTTTTAGTAACGTTTAACTTGATTGTCTCTTGTGATGAATCCTTAATTAAGATATATCTCAGCATCTCTCCATATTTTAATTTAAGTGAAACGATTTGAAATTGATGAGCGAATTTATCTTTCAAGCTAGCAATGTTAAACGGTGCGACTGTTGTACAAATGTAACGAAACTGAGTCTGATCCACTTCTCGCAAAATAATTTCACCAAGTAAAACTTGTAAATTATTTCCACGAAATTCCGGATCGACATTAGTGATTTCAGCGTATAAAACTTTTGGCCACTCACTTATAGGCAAACAAGCATCTTCGCCTAAATGTTCATCGTCCAATTCCGGTTCCAGCATCGCGCGAAATGCGATTAACCTATTATTATAAAAAGCACCAATCATGAATCCTTTGCCATTTAAAATATTTGAGAACTCTTCTTCTGATAATGGTTGTAAAAAAGAATCGGTTGTCAGCGCTTCGATCACTCTACTTTGTAATAGCAGGATTTCGTTTAGATTTTCTGTAGTTAAGCGCTTAATCTTTATTTCTTTTCCATTTTTCAATAAAAGCTGCTGGATCACAAACTTCACCTCTTTGAAAACACATTTTATTTTTACAATACTTGTTCATCAATAGCATTCCGCAAATAAATGGGACGTCAGACAATTATTGAGACCATATAGTCGTGAGACATAACTAAATATGTCGAAATATAGCATAACAAAAACAGCTGGTAAAGCAATTTTCATCTGCTTTACCAGCTGTTTGTGTAATTTTTCATGTACTTAATAAGGCTTTATCACTTGTTAATTTCTCTCCGCGAATTCGTTGAAATTCGTCCATAAGTTTGACGATTGTCAATTCCTTCTTTTCTTCAGCACCCACTTCTAAAATAATTTGACCTTTATCCATCATAATGAGCCGATTCCCAAGGTCTAGCGCTTGTTGCATATTATGCGTGACCATCAACGTCGTTAATTGATCTTTTTCAACAAGTTGCTTTGTTATATTTGTGATCAACTCAGCACGTGATGGGTCTAATGCGGCTGTATGTTCATCTAGAAGTAAAATAGAAGGTTGTGTAAATGTAGCCATTAAAAGTGAAAGGGCTTGTCTTTCACCACCCGATAGCGTTCCAACTTTTGCGTTAAGTCGATTTTCAAGATTTAAATGCAGTGTTTCAAGTGCTTCTTTAAATATTTCTCTACGTTTCTTATCAACGCCTCTTTTAAATCCACGTTTTTTGTCCCTGGAGTAAGCCATGGCAAGATTTTCTTCAATGGTCATTAGAGGTGCTGTTCCCGCCATTGGGTCTTGAAATACTCTTCCAATCATTTGAGAACGTTTATATTCAGGTAATCTCGTAACATTTTTACCTGCAATTTCAATTTCACCAAGATCAGGAGATAACGCACCGGAAATCATATTAAGCATTGTCGATTTCCCAGCTCCGTTACTTCCAATCACTGTAACAAAATCTCCAGATTGTAACTCAAGATTAATTTCGTCCAATGCGATTTTTTCATCCAAAGTATCTTCATTGAAAATTTTATTGATTTGGTGGAGTTTCAGCAACGGCAGTTCCCTCCTTTTTCAACGCTAGTTCAGCTACACGTTCAAGATGTCGTTTCGCCTTCCTAGTTCTTTCACGCCTTTTTTCAAGAGCCTGCGGAATAACTAGTGCACCAATTACGATAACTGCAGTAATTACTTTTAAATCTCCTGGATCGAAGAATTTTATGCGAAACGCAAGTGCTAGCACTAGTCTGTAAATAATTGCACCTATAATAATTGCTAGTGTAGTTCGCATAATTGTTTTCGTTCCAAAGATTGCCTCACCAATTATGACCGAAGCTAATCCAGCTACAATCATTCCGATTCCCATTGCAGCGTCGGCAAACTTTCCATATTGGGCAATTAATGCACCTGCAAAAGCAACGAGTCCATTTGAGACACCAAGTCCAATAATAACAAGTGTATCTGTATTAGCGGATAGACTTCTAATCATTCTCTTATTATCACCAGTTGCCCTTATCGCAAGTCCAACTTCCGTTTGCAAGAACCAATCGACAATGAATTTTATGATGATCGTAATAATGAGCATGAGAAACAATGTTCCCCATGTCGAAGGTAAGAATTGCACGCCAAGCATTTTAAAAAAACCGTTGATTGCATTATCTATCCCAAGCGTACTCCAAAACTGTTGAAATTTACTAAACAATGTTAAGTCATTTAACAATGGGATATTTGAGCGACTAACAGAACTGGTTGAGGTCGTACCCATTATCCGTAAATTTATCGAATATAAAGCGATCATCATTAATATCCCGGCAAGAAGTGGGTTGATTTTTCCTTTGGTATGCAATAGTCCGGTAATACATCCAGCCAGAAACCCAATTAATAATGCTACCGCTGTAGCGAGAACGGGATCATAACCGAGCACAATCATTGTGGCAGCAACCGCAGCACCAGTTACAAAACTTCCATCAACCGTTAAATCTGGGAAATCCAACACTCGGAATGACAAATACACTCCGAGTGCCATTATTGCATAGATGATTCCTTGCTCAACAGAGCCAAATAGTGCAGCAAACATTTTAGAATCATCTCCTATTTATTCAGTAAATTCTGCTTTCCACTCATCTTTAATGGTAACGCCCATTTTGTCAGCAGCGTCTTTATTCACTACAAACTTTAAATTTTGTGGGTATTGTGCAGGTATATCTGACGGCTTAGAGCCATCTTTCAAAATCTTAACGGCCATTTGACCAGCTTCATAACCAATATCGTAGTATTCAAATCCATATGCCCCTAATCCCCCACGCTTAACGGAATCAAATTCCGCAACCATCATTGGAATTTCATGGTCATTTGCAACTGATACCACAGATTCAAGCGCAGATACAACTGTGTTATCTGTAATAATATAGAATGCATCTACTTGGCCAACTAACGATTCTGTTGCCTGTTTTACTTCAGCTGAAGTTGATACAGATGCTTCAACAACTTTCATACCCATATCTTCCAATAATTCTTTAACAGAATCCACTTGGGCTCTCGAGTTTGCTTCTCCAGCATTAAACACCATACCTATATTTGTCGCACCTAATTCCTCTTTTAGAAACTTCATCGTATTCGGTATTGCATCTGGATGTAAATCAATCGTACCTGTAACGTTGGCACCAGGTTTCTCCATAGATTCAATTAATTCAGCACTGATTGCATCAGTGACTGATGTAAATACAATCGGAATATCCTTGGTCGCACCCGCTACTGCTTGTGCACTAGGTGTTGAGTTCGCGAAGATTAAATCTACGTCAGAATTCACGAGATTAGTAGCGATTGTTGTATTATTACTCATATCGTTTTGAGCGTTCTGTTCATCATACTCAACTTCAAGTCCCGCCTCTTCTAATGCCGCTTTAAAGCCATCAAATGCGGCATTTAGTGATGGATGTTCTAAGATTTGGGTCACACCAACTTTATATTTCTTTGAATCTGATTCAGCGTCTGATCCCGTCTTCTCACTTTCTCCACATGCCGATAGTACAAGTACAACGCTAAATAGCGCTACCAGTATTTTCTTCCAATTGTTCTTCATTAATTTTCCCCCTTTTTTCAATCTTTTAATATGTTGTACTTAATTGATTCCTAAATTTTCTTAATGCTACCACCGGTACTAGTATATAGTCAACAAGATTTTGATTTTTTATGCATTATAAGCGCTTACATCTAGGGTTTTATAATAATATTCAGTATAAATACAGTCTTAGGTTGGATTAATTTGCTTTACCTTTTTCGGGGGAATCATATGAATAGAATGTCCTGCAAGACCTTCTACACTTTCAAGTAATCCTTCGCCGTAGCTGGGATGAGCATAAGAGGGAAATTTAATATCTTCCTCTTTTGCAGCCATTTCTAGCAATTGTACAAATGAACTCGACAGTTCAACAGCCCCTTCTCCAATCATATGAATTCCAAGTACAATACTAGTATTTGAATTCGAAATAACTTTAACAAAGCCATCGATCTTAGCGGTAATTGTTGAATAACCGTTCCCGCGCATCGAAAACTGGCTAGTACGTGCCTCAATACCAAATAACTTTACATCTTGCTCAGTAATTCCAACTGAAGCAATTGGTGGGATTGTATGAACAATAGCAGGGACAAAAGTAAGGTCCACTTCCGGATTTCCTCCCGATATCGCCTCAGCTGCAGCCTTTCCTTGCTTAATTGCTTTCACAGCGAGTGAAGGACCTTCCGTAACATCTCCAATCGCATAGATTGAATTAATCGATGATTCCATATTTCCATCGACGATAATAAAGCCTTGATCAGTCTGATTAATTCCAAAACGCTTAATTCCAATCGCTTCAACATTAGGCGTTCTCGTACCAGAAACGAACAGATAGGAACCATTAACGATCTCTTTTTTATTGTTATCTGTTTGTACTGTAAGTTCTATTCGATCTTCTGTCTCATCAACAGATACCAATTTCCCGCTATTTATCAAGCGGATTTTCCGCTTTTTAAATAACCGAAGTATTTCTTGATTTATTGATTCGTCAAATGGCAAGCCTTCTTGATGATCGATTAATACGGTTACATTTGATCCTAATGCTGCATAACAAGAAGCAACCTCTAAAGCGATATAATCATTCCCCATTACCACTAAGTCGTTCGGGATCTCCTGCAGATTAAATATTTCATGTGCCAATAAAACTCTGCTTGAGGTTGTTGGTAATTCCAAAGGCATCACCGGTGAACTTCCTGTTGCAATAATTGCATTTTTGCAGGTGAAAATGTCAAATTGATGACCATTTTCGACACCAATTCGATTTACGTCTAAAAATGTGGCTTTTCCGTATATCATTTCAATTTTATTTTCTTTACATAAGTTTTCAATACCGGACCTCAGTCTAGATATTACTTTTGTTTTATATGCTTGAAGCTGTTTTATACTAAATGCTTCATGGCTTCCCGAAATCCCTAGATCCTGTAAATGCGATTTTTCTGCAAGTTTAGATGCTGCGTGTGTAAAGACTTTTGAAGGAATACACCCCTCATTCAGGCAAACCCCGCCTAATTGTCCCTGTTCAATCAGTGTAACTGATAATCCGAGTTGTGCTGCACGTATTGCAGCCGAATAACCTCCGGGACCACCGCCAATAATTACTAAATCTCTTTCTTGACTGATTTCACCAACTACCATTTATATCATCTCCAACAATAATTGATGTGGATTTTCAATAAGACTTGTGAATCGGTTTGTAAAAGATACTGCTGATGCACCATCTGCAACCCGGTGATCAAATGACATAGAAAGTGTCATAATCTGTCCAATGACAATCTCATCAAGTTCATTTACAATGGCTCTCTTTTTTGTTTTATGAAATGAGATTAATGCAGTTTCAGGGTGATTAATAATGGGTGTTGCACCGGTACTTCCAAGCGGCCCGACATTGCTCATAGAAAAAGTACCATTTTTCATTTCTTGATGTGATAATTTACCAGCAACAGCCTTTTCAGTCAATTCAACTAGTTTGTGATGAATTTCTCTAATTGACTTTTTGTCTGCATCGTGAATCACTGGAACTAAAAGTCCATTTTTAGTCTCAGTAGCAAATCCAATATGATAGTTTTTCTTTAAGAAAATACGCTCATTCTCTTCATCAAGTTCTGCATTGAAAATAGGAAATTCTTTTAAGGCAATTGTTAATGCTTTGATAAAAAATGCAGGAACTGAAATAACCTCATCCGATTTCTTTAAATTCTCTCGGACACTAAGCAAATTCGTCATATTAACTTCATCAAAATGAGTGACATGGGGAATCGTGAAGAATGATTTCGTCATCTTTTCTGCGATCTTTTTTCGAATTCCTCTGAACGGAATTTCATCCGGCATTATTTCTTTAGGGGGTAGGTTGTTTTCTAATTCATCTGGAATATTTACTGTTTTATCTTCATTCATAAATCGATAGATATCATCTTCGGTAACTCTGCCAGAAGGATCTGTTGCTTGAACTTCCGCAATATCAATATTGTTATCTCGTGCAATCTTCCGTGTGTATGGCGCAGCCAGAACTCTCTTATGGGGGTTAGTGATTAGATTAACCCCTTTATCAATTTTTGCTGCTACAGGGTTTTGCAATGTTTTAATTTCGGTAATCTGTTGATGTCCATCTGCTTCTAAATAGATTAGACTTGTGCCTACTTGAACAGTTTCACCTGGTTCTACAATAATTTCTCGTATAGTTCCCGCACATGGTGACGGAAGTTCAGCAGTCATTTTATCAGTTTGCACTTCAACTAACGGTTGGTCGGTGCTGACCCAGTCTCCGACTTTCACGAGATAATTAACAATCTCCCCTTCTGTCATTCCTTCACCGATATCATGTAATTTCACTTCAACCATATCATCCCCCCCTTAAAAATCCATTACTTTTTCAATACCTTCTACAACTCTTGCAACAGTCGGTAGATAGTGATCTTCTAAGGCAAATAGCGGTACTGGGACATCAAAACCCGTTACTCGTTCAATGGGTGCTCTCAGATATAGAAAAGATGTGTCATTGATGATGGAGATAATATCGTTCCCAAGTCCCCCTGTTGAATGTGCTTCATGAACAATAACTGCCCTCGTCGTTTTTTGAACTGACTCGGCAATAATCTCACGGTCTATTGGATATAACGTCCGAAGGTCAATGATTTCACAACTAAGTCCTTTTTTAATCACCTCGTCAGCAGCTTTCTCTGCTACAGCAACCATTGCTCCCCATGCAATAATTGTTATATCCGTACCTTCTCGTACTCGTTTACCTTTTCCTATTTCGACTGTATATTTACCAACTGGCACCTCTTCTCGTTGTGCACGGTAGCTTCTCATATTTTCTAAAACTAGAACTGGATCAGGATCTTCCATAGCTGCAATCAATAAACCCTTTGCATCATATGGCCCTGATGGACAGATTACTTTTAACCCTGGCATATGTGTAAATAGCGATTCTGTACTATCTGAATGGATATCTGGCGCACGAATCCCAGCCCCATAAGGTGCACGAATAACCATTGGCACAGTAAAATGACCCATCGTTCGCATTCGTAACCGAGAAACGTGAGTCATGATTTGTTCATATGCAGGATATATAAATCCTAGAAATTGTATCTCAGCAACCGGTCTAAAGCCATTTACAGCAAGGCCAAGTGATGATCCGATGATACCTGCTTCTGACAATGGTGTATCAACGACTCGATTCCCGCCGAATTTTTCATATAAGCCCTCGGTCGCACGAAATACGCCGCCATTCTTTCCAATGTCTTCTCCTAACAATATTATTTGTTCATCCTCTTCCAGCATTGTTCCAAGTCCATCATTAATCGCTTGTACCATGGTCATAAGTTGAGTTGTTTCGTTTTTCTCAGTAGACTTTTTATAATCCATCACCATTTTGCTACCCCCTTAAATGCGCGAGATATTTGTCTTTTTGCTCAATTAGTTGATGTGGCAATTGCTCAAAGACATGATTAAAAAGATCTTCAACATTCGCAGCTGGAAAACGTTCCATTTCACTTACAGCTTCTTCAATTTCGATTTCAGTTTCTTTCTTTTTCTCAGCTATCCATTCTTCATCCCAAAAATTGTAGTTTTTCATGAACTTTTCCAATCGTTCAATCGGATCAGCATATTCCTTCCCTTCATCCTCCTGACGGTACTTTGTCGGATCATCAGCCGTCGTATGAGCACCGGTTCTCCAAGTTATTGCTTCAATCAAAGTTGGCCCATAACCTTTTCTAGCATGTTCAAACGCCTTTTTCGTTTCAAAATACGCAGCAAAGCAATCATTTCCGTCAATTCGAACACCAGGCATATCATATGCAATCGATTTTTGCGCAATTGTTTCAGAATTCATTTGCCGTTCAAGAGGTACTGAAATTGCATATCCATTATTTTGGTTAAAAAAGACAACGGGCACTTTAAAGACACTGGCAAAATTCAAGCCTTCGTGGAAATCACCTTCAGATGTAGCACCGTCTCCAAAATAAGTAATGGCACCATTGTTTGTCCCTTTCAGTTTTTCTGCCCAAGCAGCCCCGACTGCATGTGGAATTTGAGTTGCAATTGGAACAGCCGGCGGGAAAATTTTCTTTCCTTCTGGTGGAACACATCCTTCTACACGCCCATTCCAATATAAATAGGTTCTAACCATATCTGCTCCAAAGGTTAACGTTGCCCCGTGATCTCGGTAAGTTGGAAATATCCAATCACCTGAGTTAAGTGCTAAAGCACTCCCCACTTGAGCTGCTTCTTGCCCCTCAAATGGTGCATATGTGCCTAATCGCCCTTGTCGTTGCAAGTTTATGGCTTTTCTATCAAAGGTTCTAATTCGAAGCATATGATAATAGCAATCCTTAACTAATTTTTCAGTTATTTCACTCTTGAAAGATGACTCAAGTAGATACCCCTCGTTATCTATAATTCTTATTACTGGGTATTGTTGTTTCAACGTTTTCCCTCCTTTTCCAATCATGTTCGGATTGACCATTTGGGTTTTCTCGAAGGTGTATAGAAACCATTGCGTATTTTTCTAGCATTCATCCTCTTTTCGCACATTTTATTAGCTGATTCCATTGTGCATACTTGATCTATTTCTGATAGCTTGTAAACTTCTAATATTGCATCGTAGATATGTTTTGTTTTTGCGAGTACTCGTTCATGATTGATGCCATATAATTCATCAGCTACTTGTATGAGTCCGCCCGAATTAATAATATAATCTGGTGCGTGAAGTATTCCTTTTTCACGAAGTTTTTGCCCATGACTTTCATGTAAAAGTTGGTTGTTTGCTGAACCAGCAATTGCTTTTACTTTAAATTGTTGAATCGTATTATCATTTATGACCCCACCAAATGCGCAAGGGACAAATACATCAGCCTCTTGTGAATAAATATCTTCACTTGCGACAACAGTTACTGTGCCCGGGGTTGTAAGTGATTTCTTTTTAATTGCATGGAGACTCTCTTCGTTAATATCAGTCACAAATAAATTTGCCCCCGCTTCAAGTAAGCCCAACGCAACTTTAAATCCGACTTTCCCCAAACCTTGTATAGCATAAGTGACTCCGCCGAGATCATCTTTTCCAAACAATACTTTGTTCGTCGCTCTTATGCCGTATAAAACGCCTGCTGCTGTCGGAATTGAAGAATCCCCACCACCGCCATACGCTTCAGGTACGCCTACAATACAATTGGTTTCTTTCAATGAATGTATAAAATCATCCATAGTCGTTCCCATATCCGTTCCAGTGTAAAATCTTCCCCCCAAAGAATCTACAAATTGTCCAAAAGCTCGGAATAACTCCGGACTTTTATCTGTAGCAGGATCGCCGATGATAACTGCTTTCCCCCCACCGAAATCAACGTCCGCAGCCGCACATTTGTAACTCATACCCTTTGACAACCTTAATGCATCTTCTAATGCTTCTTCAACACTATCGTAAGGTTGCATTCGACAACCACCAAGTGCTGGACCTAAAGTTGTGTTATGAATGGCAATAATTGCTCGTAAACCTGTTGATGGATCATTACAAAACACTACTTGTTCATGTTCTGCCATTTGATCAAAAAGGTGGAACTTATTTTCCGTAGCTGTTTCCTCAATAAACTTCATCGAATAGCCCCCTAAAAAAACATCTTTTCTAATGAAAGTCTCTTACTTCACTGTGAAATATTTTCTCAATTTTATCTTTCGGTAAAATCACTTGCTTTACTTCTCCCACCCCAATGATTTGATTCTGTTGATAAGCTTCGATTGTTGTTATAACGATGTTGTCTTTTAGTTCGATTAATGTGGCTGTTAAAGTTACTTCTGAGCCAGCCAGAGCAGGCGATATATGTTTAACTTGTACTGATGCGCCCATTCCTTCCTCGGAACTCTCTAAAAAGGGAAGTATAATTTTTCGAGAAACCCATTCCATATGGTAAGTCATTGCAACAGTCGAATACACTGGATGAATGACTTTGCCTTCAAATGCAGCAAACATTTCATTTGTAACGACTATTTTTATTGTCTCAATTGCACCTACTCTTAAGCCGGGTTTCATCGTTTTCTCCTTTCTAAAGTTAACTAAGGCAGAAAAAAACGCCTCCTTCACTCCTTTTTAGATTTTTAATTAATCTCAAAAACTACCAAACTTAACCGAATCATATAACAATATTATAACGTAATAGTACCAATCCGTAATACGATAGTCAATAAATAATTAGAAAAATCCGTTTTTTAGGAAATAATAGTCATTGGTTTTTTCAAAAAAACTGGGAACTATTTCTTTCCCAGTTTAACGTTCATTTTTCGACAATAAGTGGATGATGTTCAGCATTATAGAAGTCATCTTTGTTATCTAGGTCATTATCTTGTTGAAAAACATTTTCAAAAAAACGACTTGCCGGATATGCAAGTAATTTATAATATTTTTCAAACAACAACGCCGCCTGATATCCGCTCCATACTTCTGGTAAAAGTTCTTTAGGTAATCCGGGATCAAAAAAAAGAAATTTACGATATTCATGTACTAGCTTCGTCCTTTCAACAAAGCACTCTTCATCAGTCATTAAATTATCTGCCATTAACAGTTGATGTTTCTCAAATTTTTCACGATATGACGTAATAAATTGTTCGTGTTTTTCGGCAATTTCTTTCAGCGGCCAACCTTTTTCAACTAGTGCACGGTTTTCTCCAGGACCACTATATTCAGCAATAAAAAAGTCTATATTTGCTTGAATATCATAACTTTCAATTAGGAGCTTAACTTCTTTTTCTAAGTTATTCGGTGAAATCCAACAGCCGTTTGCAATACTTCCAAAGCCACTCCAAACAAGTTCTTTTCTTAGTTCATCACGTACTTTTCTTTTTTCCTCTGGAATTGCGTACATGAGCATACGCCATTTTCCGTCCCATGCTTTTGGGGTCAATTCAAATATCCGAATCGCCGCCTCTTCAATTCTTGCTTTCCCACGCGGCGTTAAATAGTAATAGCTTTTATTTCCTAATTTCTCAGATTCAAGCCAACCTTGTTTCATGATCCTAGAAACTGCAACACGTACTGACTGTTCATTATGGCCAAATTCTTTCAATAAACGAATTAAGCTTCCTATCCATATTTTATTGCCGTAATGTCGGATATAATCCCCATAAATCGTAAAAATCATAGATCTTGTATTCGTCAAATTAGTTCACTCTTTCTACTTTCCTTGAACTTAACTATAACAGACCAAAAATCGATTGTTAACTATCATCGCTACCATAATCATAAACACCTTTACCACTTTTCCTGCCTAGCCTTCCAGCGTGAACGTATTGTTCCAGGAGGGGTGCAGGGCGGTACTTTTCTCCAAGTTTTTCATGTAAATATCTCAAGTTATTTAACCGCGTATCTAGCCCGACCAAATCTGCAAGTTCGAATGGCCCCATTGGATAATTTAACCCTAAACGAATGGCTTTATCAATTTCTTCAGGACTACCTAGACCTTCTTGGAGCATATAGAATGCTTCATTACCAACAAGTGCACTAATTCGACTTGTTACAAAGCCTGGAAATTCGTTTATCACAACTGTTTCTTTCCCCATCTTCTTTGCGACTTCCTGAATGATTTTCACGGTTGCATCAGTCGTTTCCAGTCCGCGAACAATTTCGACTAATTGCATTTTATGTACTGGATTGAAAAAATGCATGGCTATCGTTTTGTCTGGACGATTCGCAAAGGAAGCAATTTCAGTTGGACTCATCGTTGATGTATTCGTTGCAAAATAACAGTGAGACGGTGCATAATTTTCAATCGTTTCAAATACCTGTTTTTTAATCGATACATTCTCAGGAACAGCTTCAATTATTAAATCTGCAGTAGCAGCTACTTTGGTCAGATTGTGTTCATATTTGAGTTGTTTTTGGACGCGCTCCCTATTTTCAGTGGTCACTTTACCATAAGATAGTCCTTTATCTAACATGTTTGCGATGTCCTGGCCTGCGTTTCTTAGTGCCACTTCATTATTATCTACCAAAGTTACTTCAAAGCCAGCAAGTGCCGCTACATAAGCGATCCCTTTCCCCATTACACCAGAACCAACAACAACAATATGGTGAATCATATTCACTTTTTTTCCTCCTCCTATATGAAGAATACGGGTAGGAAACATTAATCCCCGCCCGTATTTCTGCTGTTTTCTTCTTATAGTCCGAATGGATTAATTGGTCGACTTCCGAAATAGGACATGATACTTTTCGTTTCAGAATATAAGTCAAGTGTTTCTTTAGACAGCTCTCGGCCAAACCCTGATTGTTTATAACCGCCGAACGGTGTTCCAGGGAATGCAGAAAACGGACAGTTTATCATGACAATTCCTGCTTGAATTTGATTGGCTACACGTGTCGCACGAGCACCGTTTGTTGACCAAATTGAAGAAGCAAGACCGTATTCAGAGTCATTTGCTAATGCGATGGCTTCTTTTTCATTTTTGAATTTGGAAACGACAACAACTGGTCCGAAAATTTCTTCTTGAACAACCTTCATCTCTTGTGTGACGTTACCGATTACTGTCGGCGCATACCAAAAACCATCTTCAAAGCCTTCTGGTTTCAATACTTTACCGCCAGTTAGAATTTCTGCACCTTCATCGATTGCAGATTGAACATACCCTTTAATTGTATCTAACTGCGTCTGATCAATGATTGCTCCCATATGTGTTCCTTTATCAAAAGGATCACCGATTTGAATCTTTTCAGCTTTAGCAATGAATTTTTCGATAAACTCATCATAAATGTCTTCATGAATATACATTCGTGAACGAGCGTCGCAAGATTGTCCCGTATTGTTATAGATACCATAGAGGGAGCCATCAACAGCTGCATCGATGTCGGCATCTTCAAATACTAGATTCGGAGATTTCCCTCCAAGTTCAAGTGTGACACGCTTTAACGTCGCGGAAGCTTTCCCCATAATGTCTTTTCCAATAGGCGTTGAACCCGTGAATGCTACTTTGTTCACAAGCTCGTGTTCTACTAAATAGTTACCGATTTCAGAACCAGAACCAGGAATCACGTTAACGACACCTTCAGGAACACCTGCTTCATGACAAATTTCACCTAGAATTATCGCAGTTAACGGCGTTAGCGATGCTGGTTTCAAAACAACCGAGCAACCTGCAGCAATTGCTGGGGCAATTTTCCAAGCCGCCATCATCAATGGATAGTTCCAAGGAATAATTTGTGCACAAACGCCAACCGGTTCTTTTTCCGTATAATTATGGAATTGTCCAGGTACATTATTGACTGTCCCCCCGTGTCCAACAATGGAGCCTGCATAAAATTCAAAATCCTCAATTGCTTGTGATATCTGTCCTTTCGCCGCGGCAAGTGACTTACCCGTATTTAAAATTTCAAGTTCGACGAGCTCTTTAAATCGACTTCCCATAATTTCTGCAATTTTATTTAATATGCGCGCACGTCGACCTGGAGGAGTTAGTTTCCACTTTCCATGATCAAATGCGTTTCTTGCTGCTTTAACAGCTTTTTCTGCATCTTCTTTTGTCGCTTTGGCAACTTCTGCAATTACCTTCCCCGTTGCTGGGTTGTAGATTTTGGTTCGTTCACCATTTGCGCTATCTACTTTTTCACCGTTTATAAAGAGTTTATAGTAATTACGTTTCATCGGTTCATGTTCTATTGTCTGCTCTTGAATTTTCGTCATCTATTGTACCCCCTATTGTCCTGTATACACAGGTTTTCTTTTCCCTATAAAAGCGGCAACACCTTCTCGGTGGTCATTTGTAAGGCCAGCTAACCGTTGCCCTTGAGCTTCTTGCTCCAAGTAATCATCAAAAGAAAGTGAAGAGGTTGCCTTTAAGGAACGCTTGATAATTCCTATTGCTTTCGTCGGCATATTGGCAAGTCTAGTTGCGAATGCAGCCACATCCTCATTCCATGTATCCACTTGGATTTGCCTAGTTGCTAACCCCATTGCAACTGCCTCATCAGCTGTTACTTTTTCACCTAAGATCGCCAGTTCCGTTGCTTTAGCAAGACCCACCAACTGTGTTAAGTAATAAAGATTTCCCGAATCTGGTATAAGCCCTACATGAATAAAAGCATTCATAAAACTAGCTTTTTCCGAAATTAAACGAAAATCACATGCAAGTGCTAAACTAAATCCAGCCCCAGCAGCTACCCCGTTAACAGCAGCAATAATTGGCTTTTCACAATTCCGAATTTGTTTCATCATCGGTCCGTAATGGTCTCTAAGTACTTGCCCATGATCCATATTTCCATCGACCTCCGATAAATCTTGACCGGAACAAAATGCTCGCCCTTCTCCGGTAATGACAATGCAACGAACTTCATCATCATTAGAAGCTCTTTTAATTGCGTCTTTAATTTCTCGATTCATTTGCGCTATAAAAGCATTCAGCTTGTCTGGTCGATTTAAATATACCCAAGCGACTCCATCTGTGACGTCATAACGAATTGTCTCAAACATTTAGCGCCTCCTTATTTCCCATGATAATCCGGTTTCCTTTTTTCAATAAACGCATTCATGCCCTCTTTTTGATCTTCGGAACCGAATAGTAAATAGAAGTTTTTACGTTCATATTGCATGCCTTCATATAATGGATAATCGACTGCTTTATTCACAGAGTCTTTAATAAGCCTTAAAGAAAGCGGAGGTTGTTCTGCAAGTTTCGTCGCGAATTTCATAGTTTCTTCCACTAATAATTCAGGTGCAACGATTTTGTTAATGATGCCGTGCGCGAGAGCCGTTTCCGCTGAAATCCGCTCGCCAGTCCACAACCACTCCAACGCCTTCGTTCGGCCAACCAGTTTAGTTAATCTTTGAGTCCCCCCTGCACCTGGCATTACTCCAAGGCCCACTTCTGGAAATGAAAACTCTGTTCCACTCGCCGTGATTAATAAATCGCAACAAAGCGCAAGCTCAAAACCACCGCCAAAAACAAACCCTTTCACACCGCCGATTATCGGTTTTTTTATTAATGCCAACCGATCCCAATCAGCAAATTGATTGAGGAGCTCCAAACTAATTGAATTATCACTGGTCATTTCATCAATGTCAGCACCGGCTGAAAAAGCTCTCCCTTTGCCGGTCAATACAATTACCCGGACATTATTATCACGGTCATACCCTTCCATCGCTTTGACAATTTCACCGACCATTTTTCTGTTCAAGGAATTTAATTGACGCGGTCGATTGAGTTCGATTACTGCTACATCATCGACTATGGATGTTTCAATGTATTCAAAACCGTTCATTTTACATCTTCACCAATCATTAACGTGACGAGATCACCTGCAAATCCCATTAAGTCTTTTCCAGATGCTCTTCCTTCTGAGGAGCGTAAGCCAGAATTCAACGCATCCATATCGTCATAAAACATTTCACACATCAGGTAGTATTTACCCTCTCCGCCCATGGGAGAACCTGTCATTTTCGTTACCTTCATTTCACGCAGACCTGGAATTTTTTCTGTTAGTGGACCGTGAACATTGAAATAATGCTCATCAAACGCCTCTTTGTTTTCAGGATGTTTATACAACGCGATTAATTTAGCCATTTTATCTCTCCTCACATTAGTGTTGATACGGGTTTCATTGCTTCGAATACATTTTTACAAGACTTGCAATAGAGAATGCTCCTGCATGCTGTTGGACCAAATATATTTTCCAACGTCACATAAGTGGATCCGCAATAGGCACAATCAACATGCCACGACCCGTCTTCTTCGAAATGCCGCGGGGGTGGAGAAATACCAAACTCCCGTAAATTCACATGACCTTGCTCTGTAATACGGTCTGACGTCCATGGTGGAGAAAAAACGAAATCAACTTCGACATTCCCCACTTCGGCAATACTTTTGACTGCATTTAAAGTATTCTTTTTAATAATATCCAGCGCAGGGCATCCTAAAAATGTCGGAAGTAAAACAACTTTAATGTTCTTTCCATCCGTTGTTACTTCCTCTACCATTCCAAGATCAACAATGCTAACCGAATCAATTTCAGGATCTTTAACTTGCATAAGTACTTCAAAAATGCGTTCGGTTGAAATTTCAATTGAAGTTTCCATTAAAACCACCTCTTTTCATAAACCGCTTACCAACTAGCTACTGGATCTAGCCTATATACTTCAGAAAGCGTTATTAGAGCCTGATCTAAATCTTTGGTGTGCTCTCCGTTCCGACCGTTTTTCTTTGGAATCGGAATTTCAGGAACAGTCATTTGTAAGCCTGTAAAAACAGGTTCAAGACTTAGAGACCAATTTTTTATTAAGACCTCCTCGGGTCCTATTAAACTATTACTCTCAATTAATTGTTTAGAAGCCCCAAATGAAAACATATCTCCAAAGTCATTCATAACAAGTGTTATGGCATCATTCATTTTCTTTTTTGCAACATCTGTCGAACCCATTAGTTGTTTAAACCACGTTTCCCAGTGAAGCCGGTGATAATACAATTCCATTTTCACTTTTATTGCCACTTCTGCAAGTGGCACATAGGAACTTTTACAAAGTGAATCAACTTTCACTCTTTTCGCTTGCGTGTAAAAATAACTTCTTACGACTGCATAAGCCCAGTCATATAAAGGGGTTTCCATATAAACACCTTCACCATTCACACGTTCTGTTAAAATACTGTTTCTTCGTTCAGAAGACGGACGTAAATGAGCTAAGTCATCGGCAGTTCCCACTTCCAATTCCTCAAGGAGTTGATAATACATTGCTGCATGCCCCATGCTGTCTTGACTAATTGAGGAGGAAGCGACATCCTCTTCAATATGAGGGGCGAGTCCAAGCCATTCTGAACCGCGGAAGGAGTACATCAAATCATCATCTGCAAGCTGAAACAATAGACTAGTTAATGCTTCTTTATAGTCCGCACTCATCACGTTTTCGGTACTGCTCATTTTCTTTTCCCTCCCCATGACAGTATTTCTTTTTCATCTAATATTTCTTGCTCGTACTTTCGCCACTTTTTTCTTAAATACCCATAACCTTTTGTCATGCGGTAATCTTTATTATCCAAACGGCTGAGCGATAACTTTTCATCGGCATTCATTTTTCTGATGTGTTTTCGGTTTACAATCCAAATATCCACGACCGCTTCACGTCTCATAAAATTCTCTTGTGCCAAAACGAGTGCCATATCTTCATTCGGTGCTAGCAGGCTAAATTGGTATTGAAACGGTGAACTATGTGTTCGTTTGCTAAAGATTTCATATTCCTGATAAAATGATTGCTCTTCAGCCATTTATGATGGTCTCCTTTCGTTAACTGACGGTTGCTCTCAGTGCATCGCGCACCCATGCATTATTTTCGTAAGAAGTACGTCGCAAATTGAGCCTAGCCTCGGACCTTGGACCGTTATTTCGGATTATTTTCAAAAACTCGTTCCAATCAGGTTGTTGATAAGACCATAAGTTAGCTTTCTCGTCAAAGTGAATTGTTGGATCTGGAATCGTCAATCCAAGTGATAAAATTCGCGGAATGTATTTATCAAAAAACAGTTGTCTGAACTCTTCATTTGTTTTGGTGCGTATTTTATATTTAATTGTTAAATCTTGTTTTGATGACCCAGTCGTTTCTTTACTCGCAGGTCCAAAGAACATTAATAGTGCTTCCCACCAACGATTCAGGGCTTCTTGAATCATTTCTTTTTGCTCAGGTGTTCCTTCTACTAATGCAAGAATTATAGACTCGCCGTGTTGTGCATGAAATACTTCTTCGGCGCAAATACGTTTCAAGGCCCTCGCATATGGTCCGTATGAAGCTCTTAGCATATCCGTTTGAGTAATAATTGCTGCTCCGTCAACGAGCCAGCCAATAATCCCTGCATCCGCCCATGTTTTTGTTTCCATATGAAACACATTATGAAACTTTAAATCTCCGTTAAACAAATCCTGCATTAAGTCACCGCGATTTTTCCCATAAGGTACAAGAAGATCTTCTGTAACCCGAAGAAGCAATTGACCGTGACCCATTTCGTCTTGCACCTTGGCCATAATTCCTAATTTCCGATTGAGCGATGGTGCTCTAGGAACCCACTCTTTTTCCGGAAGTGCTCCCATGATTTCACTCATTCCGTGCATGGAAATTAACTTAATCAATGTCAATCTGTATTCGTCGGGCATCCAGTCATCGGCTTCTATTTTCTCATCTGCTTCAATACGCTCCATAAAATGCGCTAATCGTTCATCATCAGTATTTCTAATAGTCGTCAAACTCGATTCCTCCCTTCAACTATCGTATGCATCCAGATTACCTTGTATAACACTTTTATAACGTCAGTATATAATGTAGTAATACCATTTGCAAGTTAATTCAGATAATTTTATCGAGAATTTTTTATTTATTGGGTTTATGTGAATGGGGAAGTTGTGTTTTGCTTGTTTTAGTCGGTTTTGTAGCCGCGAGATTGCGGTGCGGGAATAAACTCGTGAGCAACGGGAGCAAACTCATCCGATACGGGAACAACGAGTCTCGATACGGGAATAAATGTGCGCGAGAACGCGGTGCGGGAATAAACTCGTGAGCAACGGAAGCAAACTCATCCGATACGGGAACAACGAGCATAGATACGGGAATAAATTTGCACTTTAGTCGTTTCGTGAGTTGCTTTGGCCGTTTGAAAGATTTTCACGATATCACCACATAAAAAAACCGATAAAATGCGGATATTACCGCTCATATCGGGTTAATTCATTATAGTATTCAACTAGTTCTGGGTATTCTTTCAACCCATTTATTCCAGTATCACTTATTGTATAAATCCCCCTTTCTACTTTTTCAAACCAGCCATCATAGTTTTTTTGGAGAATTTGATAGGTTTTTTCTCCTGTTCCGATTTCACGCAATATTTTTGCTGATAAAGGCCCGTGATGGATCAAACAACAAGCGATATGGATACAATTCTCTTTATAGGAAGTCATGATTTTCAACTTATTGCTTCCCCCTATATTGAAGTCGCCAGTCCTTCCTTCAATTTCAGACAGCAATCGGACTCTTCTTTTTTTACTAAGTTGCATGCTTTTAAGACGATCAAAGGGGGTTGGGTGATGGATAACCTTTATTTGTTCTTTATTTTCATTAAAGGAAACAAGGAGTAAACCCACTTCTAACCTTCTCATCAAATAACAAATATCTCGCCACTTTTGAGACCGAAAACTTAACTTAGGCTTTGGTATTGCGACGTATACCTGGTCGGACAAACGCTGTCTCTTTGTCGCCTGCATGACGAGTTCCAAGTTTAATCTAAGTTTTAATTCGACAATAATAAGTTCGTCTTCTTTTACGGCTACGACATCACAGTCGTTAACCTCTCCGTAAACATCATATCCTTCTGAGGTAAAATAATCTTTAACCGGTTTATATAAATCAACTTCATAAAGTTTCGTTTCATCATTTTTCATGGCAATCAACCCCTTAGTATTAACGCACTCAAAAAAGCTACCTTATTCCAATTGACCTTGGAATAGTGGTAGCTTTATGCTTATTCTATCTGATTCCGCTTTAAGATAAAACTTTTTTCGGTTTTATTGCCAAAGTAGCGACTCCTGTTACTAGAAGTAGTGCTCCGAATAACAGCAAGCTGAAATTATTTGTTGCAGTGTTTGGTAATTTCTTTCCATCAGTTGCTGGCTTCGGCTTTTTAGTTTTATCAGTTTTAGTTGGATCTTTAACTACTGGTGGGGTTTTATCATCATCCTCTTTTGGTTTCTCAGTTACAGGAGGATCCTCTTTTTCTACATCTAGTTGAGCGAAAACGCCGTAGTTAGAGAAGTGAGCAACTTCCAAGCTAATTTCTTTTGACTCTTTATCTACTTTCCCATCCTGACTTTTCCAAACCCCTTTAGCTTCGTCATAATAATAGATGTCCACATCAAATGATTCGTCTGCATCGTAACCCATTACAAGTTTGAATTTCCCTTCGTAATCATCAAATCCTACCGGAAACTCAAATTTAAAGTTAAGTACCTCACCGACAGCTTTCAATCCCTCTGCCTTTTTCAGTGCATCTTCACTTGTTGGAGTGACTGTTAACGTTGTTCCTTCTGGTAGGTCAGTTGGTAATAATAGGCTTACATCTGTACCGTTAATAAGAATTTTTTGGCCCGCACTAACATCGACTTTTTTGTTTAGATCGATACTTTTTTCACCTGGTTCTTCTGGCACAATTTTAGGAAATGACTTGCCTATTTCTCCCATGAAAGCCCCCGTAATAGCTACATATCCAGCTTCGTTCGGGTGAATGTTATATGGGTTAGGAACTAGATAATTATTCGCTTCAAACAAATGAGCCGTTGGTATAAAAGTTGCGCCTAATCCATTAGTAGGCGTCTGTATTGCTAAATTTAATCCATTTAATAGCGGTGCTATCATATTTTTGTCCAAATAAGGCAACGCATTGTAATATCCCATAACATGAATTTCGGCTGTTGGATTTATACTCTTGATGGCACCAAGTATTTTCCCTATATTCATACCGACCGTTTCAATTTTCCCTGGAATTTTTCCAAACACATCAACGAGCGTCAATATATTTGTCAATAAAAGCATTGCTGCGTTTGCAACAGCGCGTGCTTCAGTTGCTACGTTTGCAGCAGTTTCCGCATTTTCGACCGATACCTTTCCAGTATCCGCCGCTGTTGCTGCTATAGTTATTTGTCCCTTAAACATTTGTACACTTTCTGTAAATTCCAGTGGTATAAATGCTTCAACACTTTCTATTATCGCTACTGCGGATGTTAGGCTATTCGAAGCATCCTCTAATGCGTCTACTCCAATGTTTTCTACATCAGCTACACTAGCTACTGCATTAGCAATTGCATCTTCTAATTCAATTATTTTTTGTTCCGCAATACCCCAGATTGGAGTTCCTTCTAGCATAGCTCTAAGTCCTGCTATTAATGGACCTGCCGTTGCTGCAACACCATCAATAGATGTTTTTGCTTTTCCAATATCAACTTGTGCTGTTGCTATTGCACCCTCTGCAGCAGATTCTGCTACAGTCGCTGCAGCTACAGCATCAGTCGCTGCTTGTTGCAAACGTGCAAGTCCTTCGGGCGTCATATATTCAGGTTTAAAACTAGCAACTAGATCAGGATTTTCTCTGATGAGCGCGAGCAATTCCGCTAACACATCATTCGCCCCAACACTAATTGTAATTAAATCTGCTGATGCCAGTTCTGCTGACACTTCAGTTAATCCACCGAGGACATCAACCGTAGTGTATCCGTTCTCCCCTTTGTTCGTTAAATTCACATCATAACCGCGTGATTCTAAATCATTCACAATGTTTCCAACATATCCCTCGCTAGGTAGGTTTGTATTGAGCGTCCCTTTTGCCAATGAATCTCCTAACGCAACATAATTAACAGTTGGTTTATCCCCCGAACCTGCAAGTGCGGACATTGGAGCAAAAGCGAGTAGAAAAGCTAGCATTAATAGTAGTGCGCGAGACCGTTTAATAACTTTTTGCATATTTACTCATCACCCTTTCTCTTTGTTCTTAATAGAAATCCTTACCTTTAAAAACCATACCAATTACAGTAATGTAAAATCTAGGCATTTAGCCTTTACGCTTATACTTCGATCTGTAATCCCCCCCTTTTTTAGTGCTTTTTCTCTATCTATTTATATAGTAACAAGTTTCGATAAATTTGCAATCTTCCGCGACAATTAATTTGTTTTTTTATTTTAACCTTAGGGAAATGCCTACATTGTGAATACTCTATGACATCATCATACATTGTGATTTATATCACAATCCGTGGTTTGTTTTATTCTTTTACTAAAGATAGTAAAAGAGTCCCAAAATAAAAAGGAGGCAAGAAAATGAAAAAGGTATTCGCAATTGGTTTGTCGGGGATTGTAGTCGCGGTGTTGTTGGCAAGTTGTGGTGATGCATCAGTTGATACTAGTAAGGAAAATTCAAATATACCTGCGACGTCAGAAACTGAAGCAGTTGTTGAAGTATTTGGGCCACACAAAGATTTAAGTCAAGAACCTGTACCACTAAATATCGAGCGTGTTGGCGAACATGAAGTGAATATTGAAATGACTGCACAAATCACAGATATTGAAATCGCAAAAGGAAAGATGTATAAAGCTTGGACTTTTAACGGCGAAGCACCCGGCCCATTGGTCGTTGTAAACCAAGGTGACACAATCAACTTCAAATTGGTAAATTTGGACCCAGCAATTCCGCATAGTATCGATTTGCATGCAGTTCATATTTCATCTTCAAAAAACTTTGCAGACATTATGCCCAATGAAGATGGAACATTTACTTATCCAGCAAATTTCCCAGGCGTCTTCATGTACCACTGTGGAACAGATCCAATCCTTTCACATATCGCAAATGGCATGCACGGCGTTATTATTGTAAAACCAACAGACGGTTATCCAACAGATGATGAAATTGATCGTGAATTTGTACTCATTCAAAATGAGTGGTATAAGTATAATGACTTTAATGCCTTTCTAAATGAACAACCAGAGCATGTTGTTCTCTCAACAAAAGCTTTGAATGAAGGGGATCGGAACACTAACGGTGATACTTTTAGCCTAAAGGAAGAACTACTCGTTGCAAAAGTTGGAGAAAAAGTTCGATTGTATATAAATAATATGGGACCGAACGAAGTTAGCTCATTCCACGTTGTTGGATCGATTATGGAAGATGTTTATGTAGACGGCAATCCGGCGAATCACATGAAAGGAATGCAGACAATCATGTTACCAGCTAGTGGCGGGTCTGTAGTTGAATTCGTAGTAACAGAAGAAGGCGATTACCCAATTTTAACTCACCAATTCAAACACGCAGATAAAGGTGCAATCGCTATCCTAAAAGTAATAGCTGAATAATAATCTGCCAAAAGGGCTTGCCAAAAGGGGGAGAGCCCTTTTACTATGCACTCATTTTGTCATTTTCAACTTTTTTGTATCAAATCCTTTAAATTTCACATCTAGTTTCAGACTTTTATAATCATTAATTTCGAAAGCCTCTGACGCTTTCTTTATCATATCTTCATCATCCATTTCAGAATCCAGTGCAAGCTTCTCAAATATCTCATCCAGTTTCTCCATCGCAGCATTGCCATGTAAATAGAAATCGTCTATTTTATTTTCATACACCGCTTCTGTTTTGTCTTTTTTTTCATCATAGGTTACTTTAAGCGCTTCTTTCATTTCAGTCGTATCAGCACTTACATCTAAAAATGTAAATCCATACTTACTCCCTAAAGATTCCTCGTCTCCTTCTTCTGCATTCGTTACTATATTCCGATTACTACAAGCACTTATTATCAGTATTGAACTTAAAATAATCATTAATAATCCCGTAAATTTCATTTTCAAAACCCTCTTCCTTTCTATACCTAATCACATCATTAATCTAACCTCCTAGGCGATGAGTTATACAAATCAAAAAAAGAGCGTTTCCCCAATGAAGGGTGATACGCTCCTCATTTATTATTCGAAATCTGCCAGTTTTTCAGTGTATTTTTTATGCCAATCTTTCCATGCTTCGTTCCTATGAAAAGTTTCACCATCCAATAAAGCAATGATAACATTGAGACACACATGCCAGCCCGCAAGATCTTTTTTCGTTTGCTCCGTTATCGTTTTCACTTTTTCTACTAAGATTAACCTACACCTATCATTTTCCGGGTAAAGTTCAAATCGAATGACATCTCCGAACCAATCAAATTCCAATACTGTGTTTGGTTTAAACTCCAAGATTTCAAGTTTTTCATCCATAACATCTGGAATATAGAATTTCATAAAACCGCCTTTACGAAGATCTCCGGCACGTAGCTCTTCAAACCAATTTTCGAGCATGCTATTATCCGTCAGCATTGACCAAACCGCTTCGACTGAGTGGTTCATATTTCGTTCCCATTTTACTAAATAGCCATCGCCATCTTCAATTTTTTTAATATCCGCAATCATTATAGAACCACCCTCTCTTACAAATTCACTTCTAACACAATTGGACAATGATCACTTCCAAGTACGTTTGCGTGGATTTCCGCATCTTTCAAAAAAGGTTGTAGACGATTCGATACAATAAAATAATCAATCCGCCAGCCAATATTCCGTTCTCTTACCTTACTCATATAAGACCACCAAGTATACGCGCCTTCTTGTTCCGGATAAAAATATCGGTATGTATCTGTAAAACCTTCCGCTAATAATTGGGACATTTTTCCACGTTCTTCAACAGTAAATCCTGAATTTCCGATATTCGATTTTACGTTTCGAATATCAATCTCTTCATGTGCAACGTTCAGATCTCCGCAAAAAATGACCGGTTTATCTTTGTCTAGCATCGTCAAATACGCACGCATCTTTTCTTCCCACTCCAACCGAAATGGCAATCGTGCTAAACTGCGTTGAGCGTTAGGAGCATAAACATTCACTAAGTAAAAATCCGAGAACTCTAAGGTCAAAATACGGCCTTCCTCTTCTTCATTTAAATCGCCTATTCCATATCTAACCGATAGCGGTTCGACTTTTGTAAACACCGCGGTACCGGAATACCCTTTTTTAACTGCATAATTCCAATACTGATAATATCCGTCTAGCTGCAAATCGATTTGACCTTCTTGCAGTTTTATTTCTTGAACAGAAAAGATGTCAGCGTCTACTTCTTCAAAGTACTCCAAAAATCCTTTCCGTACACAAGCTCTTAATCCATTCACGTTCCATGATACCAACTTCATAACATAAAGACTCCTTTAGAAAAACCATTACAATTATATGAATCTAGCATACCAAAAAGGAGGAGAGAACGTTAGATTTCCCCCCTCCTTTTTCAACATTCTTATTTTTCACAGCCAAAAAATCCCAATTAGAACAATTGCGCCTAATACGAATTTCCCAATCTGACCAAATTGTGCAGAGGAAATAATCGGCTTCGGTACTAGGAATTCTAATTCCTGCATTTCTTTTTCCATTAGATCCATTCGTTTATTTAACGCAACGATTTCTTCTTCCAGGGCTTGTTCACGGTTACTCCGTTCATTCATCTTACATCCTCCTCAGTAAAAAGATAATACTAACTATACGATGTAATGATGAAATAGTTTCAGCAAATTACATGGGTCGCAATTCGTATGGTTGGATTTGTCCTATAATACCTGTTTGTTGATCCGATTCAATTTGGGAAATCACGCCGCCTGAAATCTCTTCATGTGTAAGCCATCTTGAACGCTCATTCTTGAGCATAAAACCTAAAAACACCTTTCGATAGTGACAATTATCTGGAATTTGGAGTTTTTCATCTTTAAAATAACGGCGGCTACCCTTCACGTGAAATAACCGAAAATGATCTACTCCATGATTCATGCTACAAATCTGCTCTAATATACTGTAATTTGGCGTCCAACTTACAATAAGATCAAACGAACCTCTCTCATCAATTACATAAGACAATTTATCCATCAATTCGCTAGAATTATAATCGACAACTATTGGGAAAATCGAATTTACGGGACTGTTCGAAATGATTCGGTGAAACTTTGACTTTGTCCTTCCGATGATCGAGACTAGATAACCTTTTCGCGCAAGGGCAATGCAAGCATCAGATAGCATACCTGTCCCACCGATAATCAAAGCATGTTTTTTACTATGCATCTTCTACCTCCCATGTCCTCTTTACATCCAATAATTTGCCATTGGTAAATAGGAGCTGATAGATATCAGGTTTTGACGTACTTGCCCAAAACTCGTAACCATATTCCTGTTCAAAATAATTCATTATTATCGTCATTATATTTCCATGTGTACCTACGACAATATGCTTTCCCTCGTATTCATTTAGTAGTTGTTTAATGATGGGGACGGCACGCTCTTTCGCTTGTCTAGTTATTTCACCCCCAGGTAAACAATAGTCCTTATCCTCAAAAGACTTTTTTATCGCAGGTTCAACTTCTTCCCATGACAATTTATAATCGCCTTTTATCATCCGTTCACTTAATTCCTCAAACAACTTAATTTCTAAGTTTCGCGCTATTGCAATCGCCTCGATTGTTTTAATTGATCTAGCAAAGGGGCTCGAGACAATTACATCGATTTTTTCTCTAAGCATAAGTTTAGCTACTTTTCCGGCCTCAATTTCCCCATCTTTTGATAGTTTTCGAGTTCTTTCCTCACCAAAAATGAAAGGCGATTCAGCATGTCGAATCATATAAAGTGTTGTCGTTATTTGCTCCCCCAAAAACTATTCTCTCCTTCTACAATCCTAGATTTTTTGCGATGATTACTTTCATTATTTCATTTGTACCAGCGTAAATCGATGCCACTGGGATATCCCGATAACGTCTAGCAATCTTATACTCTTCCATATAGCCATATCCACCATATAATTGCATACATTCAACAGAAATATCTCGGGCACTTTCAGTAAGCCAATATTTTGCCATCGAAACTTTGGTGACCACATCTTTTCCAGCTATATGATCTTCGATTAGCGACTCTAGAAATGATTTACCTAGCTCTACCTTTGTTGCCATTTCCGCAATTTTGAACTGTGTATTTTGAAATGAAGATACAGGCTTTCCAAATGCTCTGCGTGAAGTAACATAATCGATTGTCATTTCCAGCATATCCTCCGATGCAATTTGAGCACCGATTGCGACGACGAGCCGTTCTTGCTGAAGCTTTTCCATCAAGTAGTGAAATCCTTTTCCTTCTTCACCAATCAGATTAGCTGCAGGTACTCGTGCATCCTCAAAAAATAGTTCAGCTGTATCTTGTGCATGAAGCCCGACCTTATCTAGTTTACGACCTTTCGTGAATCCAGGTGTACCGTCCTCGACAACAAGCAAACTAATTCCACGATGTTTCGGCTCCGCTTTTAGATCCGTTTTTACAACGATGATAAAAAGATTGCCGTTAATACCATTCGTAATAAAGGTCTTTTGACCATTTACAACATAATAGTCTCCATCGCGAATTGCAGTCGTTTGAACGTTCGCTAAATCAGAACCCGTGCCCGGCTCTGTCATTGCAATTCCAGTAATAATATCCGCCGTTAGACACCCTGGTAACCATCGTTCCTTCTGATCTTCCGAGCCAAAAGATTCAATATAAGGTACAACAATATCATTATGCAAACCAACACCAACTAAGCTTGTTCCTACACGTTCTAATTCTTCATTAATAATGACGCCAAAACTAAAATCAAGACCAAGCCCTCCGTATTCCTCATCTACTTGTGGACATAGGAATCCCATTTCGCCAAGTTTTTTCCAGAATGAGACAGGAATTATTCGTTCTTTCTCCCATTTGTCATAGTTTTTAACCGCCTCTTTCTCAAGAAACTTTCGAAGCGAATCACGAAACATACTATGTTCATCTGTTTCAAACCGATATTTCCCCATTAACACCCCTCCTAAATAGTGTGCGAATTCAACAAATGATTGACTACTCATTCATTAATTCTTCAAACACAATGTCCATAACTTAAGATTACGCCAACTGGAAAGGTTCTGTCAATTCAATTATAAATAGATAACGCCACTTCACAAGCTGAAATGGCGTGATACAAGTCAATATTGGAATTGCACCTCTACTGTCGCTTTGATATTGATCTGCCCTGGTTCAATTGGCGTGGTAGCACTCATTTCAGTCGCAGCAAAGCTTCGATACAAGATGGGTTCTTCCCTCATTGTTTCCACAATTTTAATTGGATGTGGATCTAGTTCTACTTGAATTGTATTAGCGATTGTTTGGGCCTTTCCTAATGCATTTCTCAACGCTAGACTTAAAGCCTCTTGATAAGCAATTTGTTCATTTTCAACTGTATACCTAATATTCGATACTTGATTAACACCATTTTGAACAGCCGTATCGATAATAACTCCTGCTTCTTCTATGTTCTTAATTGTTATATCGATAGAATTGATAACTTGGTACCCT
Source organism: Sporosarcina sp. Y1009 (assembly GCF_057669865.1). Lineage (NCBI taxonomy): Bacteria > Bacillati > Bacillota > Bacilli > Caryophanales > Caryophanaceae > Sporosarcina > Sporosarcina sp. Y1009. The sequence continues at coordinate 82,221 of NZ_JBYHFO010000002.1, forward strand.
CTGAAAACCTGCTGACCTTCAACATAGTCATATTGCGGAGATATATTATAAGCAACTGTTTGAATATCTTCTCTGTCTATACCTAATCCTAAGAGTGACTCAATAACTTGATTCATCAAATCTGCATTTTCCTGTTGCGCCTGACTCAATTGTTGGTTTTCCGTTCTAACCTCCAATTGAATTTGAACCGTATCTGGCGTAATTGATAAATTTCCGATTCCAGTAACAGTCATCACGCGCTTTTGTTGGCGAACCATTTGCTCTACATATGGGTGATTCATTTGTTCCCACCTTTCCTGAGAATCATTGTTTCTTTAGATAGTATGCTAACAAACTAGAAAAAAATTATTAATCGTCTCTAGTAATCATTTAAGTTCTCGTTTTACCCATATCGCCCTTGTATAAGCAACTTTCATTCCTGCTCGTTCCATGTTATTTTGACTGGTGGAAGCAAACTTTGCTTGTCCTACGACTAATCTACAATTGAGCAATTTTGCTTGATTGAACCGCTCTTGTATTAAAGCTGTTTGTAGCCCATTATTTCTCAGGGCTGGAATAGTTGCCGCCGCTGCTAACGTGGCAAACCCATTTTCATTAAATAATACACCGATTCCAGCAGGTTCTTCATCAATACTGGCAAGAAAAAAGCGCCAATGCTGATTATCGTAGAGGATTTCATTGTTTTGGGCAATTCCATCTTTTAAAAACTCAGGCATTTGAAATCCCTTTACATATATGTCTGCAAACAGTTCAAATTCATTCTTTTTTAACCTTCGAAGCGTAATTTTTGGGTCAATCGGTTTTAATTCAGAAGAAAGTTCAGCATACAACGTCGCATGAAAATCTATTTGATAAAATCCTGCCTCACTAAGATAAGTTAAGAGAGCTGGTGAAGTATGTGCAGGGGTCAACTCGAATCGTACTGGAATCTCCCTGACTCGATAATAATCGATTATTTCACTTACAATCTTTTCATCACCATCTTTTAACCCCTTAACCGTATTGAATGAAGGGCCTGGAATGTTTTTAACGGAAAAGGCTGTGGCATTTCCAAACTTTTGAATATCGACGTCCATTGGATTCCCGATGATCCCTTTAATGGCGGTTAGCCTTGAATGTAAAACATCTACTTCTGATTGTTCAATTGCATCAACTAATTCTCCGTTTAAGACAAGCGTCATTTTTTCTCCCCTAACGACTTTTTACTTTAGTAAATCCAATACCTACAGCTTTTCTGTTTCAAAATCGCTCGGAATACTTCCTTCTTCTTCCACATCAATTGTCCACGATATAATTGTCGTACTATCCCGTACATTACGATTTTCAATTTCTATCAACAACTGTGAAATACTTTCATCGAGTTTCTTTTCATCTAACGCATCTACTAGATTCTGTGGATCTAAATAGGGTTCCCCGGACATTCGACCAAACCATCTGTGGTCATAAAAATCAGGTTTCTCCCTTTTCTCAATTCCCTTGTTCCAGAACTATAACAAGGCACCGCCTTGTCAAATGTATTCACTTGCCCAATCCACTCGTAGAACTGTCTTTGATTTAGTTGAAATTGCTTTAAAGCTATTAGATCCGGATGAAAAAAGTAAACTAAACAATCCCCAACTGAAAACCACCAAATGTAGTTATCTTTCCTGACAACTATAAGACATGCAGTTTCCCCTTCGACATTTCTACACGCATCCGAAAAATTTTTAGAAAGAAAAATCTCGAGCAACTTACCCTCCAATTGTTTAACATCTAGATGCCCTTTTATGGATAATATCTGCGATAATGATTCGTTATGATGCTCAATAGTACGGATGACTAGCTCAGCACTTTCCGCACTTTTATGTGCATCTAATAGAACCGCAAACTCCCAATCCTCTGTCTGCCAAACAATGCAGCCATCCTCATTTTTAGTTTGTCCTGCTGAAGAGTTTCCGCCGAAACGACCAATCGCCATACGGTTAATCCACCGAACGTCTCGTACATCGACAAAGTCTTTTTCACTTCCTACCCATGAAAAGTTATTCATGGGCATGTATTTCCTTTTACATCAATTAACGTAAATCGCTCGCAAACAAGCAGCATGTCCTCACTAAATTCAAGTCCAACTTTTTGTAATTCACTTGTGAAATACCTCTTATGAATCGATTTCCAATTTTCATAAGAACCGTCCCCTTCAGCAATCGCAAATTCTTCTGTCACTTCATTCATTGGAATAAGCGTTACCTCAACAGTTTTAATAATCGCTACTGGTTGTTCTTTGTGATCCAAAATAATAAAGTAATCATCAGTAGTCGGTAAAGGCGTATTTTTGATCTCGTAAAAAACATGTCCCGAACAAGTCGCTGTCTTCACACCAGAAATAACTAACCGACCAAGCTTATCTGGTGTATCGCCAAACATACCCGAACTGACTGAGATTGGCTTTTCCCTACCCTTCCAATATTCATCCCAATAGCTTTGAGCTGCTTCATTCATCTGGTTTATTCCCCTTTTCATCGTCACGAAGGTACATCCAGATTTCTAGTATTGCAAAAACATCGTTCCTCACTTTCTCATGTTGTTCTTGAGACATCAGTATCAGATAAACCGACTTGAAGAAATTCTTAACTGTTCTTTGAGTGTGATAAGCTTCGATCAGCCCTTTATTTTCTTCTAGTCGAGCTTCAACTAATCTCTTCATTTTCTCAATCCATAATCGGATTTCCTTTTCATTATCTTTCTTTATTAATAATGAAGGGATTATCATAGCGAGTCGTTCCTCTTCTTCATCCAAATAATCCACTGGCCCTAACAGTGAATGTTCAATTGCAATAAGGATTTTTGTAATTCCTTCATTGGTTATTTCCAGATGTTTTGCCAAGGCCTCCAATGCATCTGCGCCATGAGCAATTGAATGCGCCCACCCTTTTCCTTCAATGAACCCCCTCGTATCTTTTTCAGCAATCATATACTCGACAACTTTTCCCACCGTATCTTGAACTATATTTTTACCCAATTGTGGTTTTACAATGTCATATTCTATAATTGCAGCAATTACCAAAACAGAAAACGAGCGTTTGAATACTGAATCGGTTCCAGACTCACCAATCCCATAGAATAAGTAATTATCCTTTTTAAGTTGAAACAAGAGATTATCAAGCTCATTTGCATCTAATTGATGGAAAAAAATCATCTTTCCAAAACTTTGATAAAGTGAAACTTCAATCCGTGGGGGTTTTCCTCATCCCCCACGGATTGTTAGTTGAACCAATCGGGCTTTTACGGGCAGTTGATCGCCCACCTATCCTTATCGTTTAACTCAAGTCTTGAGGTGGGCGTCTTACTGCCCGTTAATGCGGGATAGATCAATTCATCTCTAAGATAACTGTCTGGGTTACCGATTTGTATTAACATCTCATCTCGATCTTTTCTTTGAAGCTCTACAATGTCACCTTTTATGTACTTTTCTAATCTAGTTCGAAATGTCATACTATCCACCTCAATATTTCGTGAAATATTTCCATTATCACTGTTCCTTAACATCAACTAACTCAAATCGTTCGCAAACGAGAAGCATATCTTCACTAAACTCAAGTCCAACAGTTTGCAATTCACTTGTGAAGAATTCCACATGAGCCGATTTCCAAGCTTCATAAGGTCCTTCCCCCTCTGCAACAGCAAATTCTTCTGTCACCTCATTCATCGGTACAACCTGGACTTCAACAATTTTGATCATTGCGACCGGCTGTTCCATACTATTTAGAACTATGCTGTATTCTCCAACTTTGGGCAATGACTCTTTCTCTAATTCATAGAAAATATGGCCAGAACAGGTCGCAGTCTTCTTTCCATCTATCACAAGCTGTGCAAGTTCATCTGGTAATGCGCCGAACATCCATGCGCTAACATAAGCTGGTTTCTCATCGTTCTTCCAATAATCATCCCAATAGCTTTTTGCTGCTTCATTCATTTCAAAAACTTCCTTTATCTCTTATTTTTTAGTCTAAAATGTATCTGCTTCAATGCGTTCGCACTGGAGAAATCAGGTGAAAACAATTCGAACTGTTTAGTGGTGTAATGACAATCGGTTTCATCAAACCAAAGAAACTTATTGTTACCTGTTCTTCAGGTATTCTTTTTAACGCTTCCAGTATCGTTCGCCCATCAAATGACATTCGAAAATCGCTTTCACCATCAAACTTTATGCTTTTCTGAAATTCCTCTATCATCCCAACTTCAGTAGAATTCGATGATATTTTGATTGTCCCAGCATCCACAATTTCCAGTTGCACATTATTATATTTCCATTCTGTTGAAAATACACAGGCTCTATCGATGCCATCTATTAATAACTTTGTGTCTAAGGTTACCGTTGCTTTTGGCTCTGTCGGCAGCAAAGATTGCGCATTGGGATAACTACCATCTATCAACCTAGAATAAAGTGATCTGTTGAATGTCTTAAAAGCGATAAAGTTGTTTGTATAATAAATATCTACAATTGCAGAATTACTCTCCTTAAGGTTTATCAATTCTGCCAAACTTGTACTTGGAACAATGAATGATTCTGTTATCTCTGAGTTTATATGTATTTCTTGACTTGCTAATCTACGGGAGTCCGTTGCGATGCAACTAAGTTTGTTATTACCAAAGTCCATCTTCACACCTGTTAAAATAGGTTTATCTTCACTTTTAGAAACTGCAAACACAGTTTGTTTGATAGCTTTCGTTAACTTTCCAAAAGGAACTTTTACACATTTGCTAGAATCCATCTCAGGGAGTTTTGGATATTCATGAGCATTAAAACCTTTTAGTTTTGTTTCAATATCACCAGATTTTAGTGCAATTGAGTCTTTATGAGCTGATTTAATATAAATATCCTTTGGTAGTTTTTTCACGATTTCATTCAGATAACTAGATAAAACAACCGTACTTCCATATTCACTAATATCAACAACCTTTTCGTCATCAGTTCGTAAAGGGATTGTCCTTTCTAATATAATATCTGAGTTACTTCCTGTTAATTTCAAGCCACTTCGGTTAGCTTCTATTTTTATTCCAGATAGTATTGGAATAACGCTCTTTGATGAAATAACTTTATTGATTTCCGATACTGCACTTGCAAATAAAGAATAATTCACCGTGAATTCCATATTAAACCTCCCTCGTCCAACGTTTAAACTTTGACCCTATTCCATATGGCTTGCCAATTCTTATCTCTTAACCTTTTCTCAAAGATTAGCATTCTGTCCTTTGATACCCTAAAAAAAGGCGTCGGTTTCACTTCCATATTTATTACATCTTTTATCCCATGGGGTGCTGTTAATTTCAATTTGTTTTCATTATCTAGTTTCACCCCTAAAGCAGTCGCTGTTTCAGGAAATTTAGAAATTGCATCAACAGCAGAACTGTAGGGCGGGCCATTATTGGCAATATGCATCCTTGCTTGGTTTTTAACTGACCAAGGAGTATTTGGTAATAACTCCCCAAGCGCTTCTTCATATTTCTTTTCTACCTTTTTATCAATAGTAGATGGATCATAATAAATCACGTCAATATCCGGAGTTGGTGTTCTTTCGTCAAAACCATGCAACTCATCCCAAATTTTAGCGCGAACAAATCCAGCACAAATCCACCAATCCGGTAAATTCAATGAATTTGCAGCGTTCAATAATTCCATCATCCATTTGTCTTGTTGAATAATTGTGATGATATCTTTCTCTGTATCAATCTTCATGTATAACTCCCTCATTTTGAATATATGCATACCATGTCTCTGAAACATCATAGGAAAGTGACTCCACAATATGAAGCGAATAGGGACAAGTTGAATCTACTTCCTTTTCAATCGATACTATGCCTAATTTAGTAGCATCCTGGATTTGTATAGCTATGATCTTATCAAGTAAGGTCAGTTCCGCTAAATCCTGGACACCTATCCAACCTAATTCCCAATTATCTTTATCAGCCGGATACATGAAACTAAATGCAATGACTTTGTTATCGTTAATCACAACATAGCTATTTTCTACGTTCAAATCTTCCATTATGATGTCTTCCCAACTGGTAAGTGGGAAATCACCAACTGGATTATCTAAATGAGTTTCGGTATAAATTCTTTTACCTAATTCAAAAAGGCTAGTCATCAGGATTGGATCATCAGTAATTTCTGAAATGGTTGTAACCTTTCGATCATTCGTTAGCACTTCACGTTCTTGAGTCTTAATCATTATTACTTCTGTTTTTCTAATGAACCGCAACCCCTTATTCAACAAGACTTCATCCAAACTTTCAAATCGATTATCAACCAAGAAAAATAACGGTTCATTAAATTGTTTTTTCAACTCGTCAATCATTAATTGAAGCGCAGCGTTGTTAACTCGGTTGAAGTCGTACGCAAGACGGACGTACACACAATGTGGATGCCAAGTTGATTGATGAGTAGTAGCTACCACGGCCACTCCATTTTCATCATCAATTGAAAAGATTCCTTTATTCATTTTGCTGTTCATACTCGCTATAAAATTTCTTTCCAAATCCTCATGTTTCGAATAGACCTTCGTAACGAACGCCTTCAAATACACGCTACTTACTCCAGCTTGTCTTTGTACAATCACTGTCATTTCGAGCCCCTTTAGTCTAACTTTGAATTTATAAAGTCATCAATTTCCGTTGCTATTTTCCCAGGTTCCCACGCGTGAACATAATGGCCGACATCCAAGAACAAAAACTGGCCATGTTCAATTTGGACAACGTAGTCATAAAGTATCTCCCGCCAATTCGAAATACCGATTTCATTTCCGTCTGAGATGAAAAAATGCATCGGGACTTCAATCGGAACACCCGATTCCCTGACCTTTTCCGCGTTCGCTTGGACTTGTTTCGTTTCAGCAATCATATTTGAAGTAAGCGTACTTCTATATAGCAGCGATTGATACGTTGCCATATCCTCATCCGATAAATGACCCGATCGAATCGCAGCCGAACTCTCAACAATCGACGGTACCATTCGAATCATTCCAGTCCGTGCAAAAATAGCAGCGGCCGTCATTGATGGCAATGAAGGAATCGGCATCACATCGTAGGCTTCCGGCACAGCAGGATCGAGTCCTATTAATTTCGCAACTTCATCCGGGTACTTTTGTGCCCATCTGATTGCCTCGAGTGCGGACATCGAATGCGCTGCCAATATATAGGGAGGGGGGACATCTGCAAGATGAAGTGCGCTTCGACTTTCCTCGAGAATGGCGTCAATATCTCTTGATACTTCAGCAGTTTCACTCCAACCGTATCCAGCTTTTTCTATAACTGCAATGGTATATTTCGAAGTGAGTGCTGACCAAAGAGGCTTGAAATCGAGAACAGGCGCACTCGTTCCAGAACCCGACAGGAATACAATTGTTTGTTCACCATCACCTTCCGAATAAACATGCATGGCGTGACCATTCACATCCACCATCTTTCCAGGTGGTGGAGTCAAAGTGATTTCTTTTTTCATTGCGATTGAATGGTAGATCCATGAACCGCCAATAATGAATGCGATTAGTAGAAATATAGACAGCGCGGAAAGCCTAACTATTCTTATAAGTTTTCGCATTTCTTCAATCCAATCTCACGAATTTGTTCCGCTTGTAAAAATGATTACACTTTCAGAAATAATCGGATAGATCATCCCATCCAAATGCGATTTCACCCAACTTTTGGCCATCAATCTCTATTTCAACAGTGTCGATTTTCTTTCCTCCTAGCGCTTCATAAAAACGGCAAGCGGGGTTTTCTTCGAGTGCCCAGATGAGCATCGAGTGCAGCTTCATGCCTTTCAAATCGTCCACCACTAACTGGATAAGCTTTCGCCCCAGTCCTTTTCCTTGCTGTCCTTCAAGCAAATAGATGGCATATACCTCACCTTTATATCCTTCATAATTTCCTGTTCGCTCTTTTCCACCTGTCGCAAATCCGACAATTTGGCCATTTTCATCTTCCGCTATGTATACATGATTTTCTTCAATTCCGCTTTTCCAAATCTGCTCACGACTCTCATAAGTAAGACGACTCAAATATGTATCAGGTACAATTCCCTTATACGTTGTCCGCCAACTATCCACATGGACTTTCGCGATCCCCGCTACATCCTTTAATTCAGCTATTCGGATTACCATTTTCTCCATTCCTTTCCTAAGATTCAATTTGGGGCGTTATGTTCCTATCAAACGCCCCGTTGTCTATTTTGAAATCTCTTAACTTTTACAGCGATATCACATGTGTCGTCTCTGATGCGGAATCATCCAATTCAAAACCGTTTGCTCTATAAAAAGCATCTGCCTTTGACGATTCAGTTCGGACCGTCATTTCATGAAAAGTTTCCCGTGAGTGATTAACGATTTCTTTTACCAGTAAAGAACCGACACCACGTCGCCTTGCCTCAGCTGCTACATAAAACCTTTGCAACCGTGCAACGTTTTTATCGTCAGAAAATGGTGATTGATTCACCCCTCCAATCGCAACAATTTCTCCAGATTCATTCTGTATAAAAAACAAAGCTTCACCAGGCTTATCAAACTTATTACTACCATCCTTATAATCATTCACTAAACGCGTTAAAAAACGATACCCCTCTGTCTCGCTTTCTTTAACCAGTTCCGATATATCTATAGCGTTTATGTCCTTGACCTGTTCCACTTTAAATTCCATCTCTTACTTCACCCCTTATTTTTAGTTTTCAATATATGGTTTAATTCAATACCTCTCTCGCAAAACCCTTCATTCACGGTAAAATAAAAAAGATTCACACACCTTAAATACGTAGCGAATCCATTTATGTAATTGCTGGTATGCACTTAATTATTCTATCTAATCTATTTCTTCTTTCTATAATCAATTTTGCAGTGTTACAAGTATGGTGGTCTATCCCATTAGTAATCAATAATGCAATTATTCCTCTTGTAAACCAAAGAGTAAGATTCTCTCTTAGAATTGACCAATTAAATTGCTCAAAATTTGCTATATAACCCTTCCTAAAATTATTTAAGGAAGCAATTAATTTTTCATCTTCCAAATTCCAGTCTAATGTTGATGAAATTACTGCACTAATATCAAAATGATTATTCCCTTTTCTCACTTCACCAAAATCAATTATGTATATGTTATTTTCATTACGTAAAAGATTCCATTTGCCTAAATCGCCATGAATATAGCAATTTTTTTCATGATTGCAATTGAAACTTTGATCTACCATCCTAATTAAGTCTTTTTTAAAGGCTACTTTTGTAAAGTCATTATTTTGTTGCAATCGCTCCCACAATTCATCTAAAGAAAAACGATCTTTTTGTTCGTATAGACTATTAATCTTTTGTGTTTCAGAGTGGAAAATAGATATAACTCTACCTAAATCATAATAATTAAACTCGTTCTTCCCCCCGTTATTTGGCATATATGTTTGCAAATTATAAATATCGTCATTAATTTCCATAAATGGCTGATTACGTTTACTCAATAGGATATCGGAAGTAATATTTTGTATGCTTAAAACTTTTGATACTTTGTATTCTGTTACCGCTTGTTTCGTATCCCTTACTCTCCTTAAAATATATTTTGTATCAGATGTAACAACTAGTTTAGCATCAGAACTAATGCCTTCTTCAATTCCTTTTGCAATTTTAACGGGCTTAATTGGGTAATAATTCACAAGTGTTTTAATGGTATTCAGGTTCAATTTTATACCTCCTAATTTTCAAATAAACTATCAGTAATAGTGAAAAACAAGATTTTATAAATCACTATAATCTGCATTATTCTAATACCATTATCTCAAATTAGTGTATTGTTAATCTGTTTTCATTCCCAAGTTTAATTCAACGTATCACTCGGAAAAACCTTTATTCTCTTACACAAATAAATATGATTCGCATGCGTTAAACACGCAGCGAATCATTTTGGAACGTTATAAGTAAAAATTAAATGCTTGATAACCATAGTAAAACGACAGGAGTGCTAAAATACTAAACACTAAACTTTCGATCTTACTCCCAGTTTTTGTTGTGAATGGAAAACGAACGGTCATGCTTATCGGAAAAAATAACTTAATTCCGTTTTTCGTTGCCATATCTAATACATAGTGGCTTACCATCCCCGCCAGAATCCCTGCTTTTACTGCATCGCTTGGAATAAATGAGTTTAGTAACCATGCGATAATTACTAGAAATAGTAGGCTATGCGTAAATGTACGATGCCCAAATAGTGCATTGATGATCTTCGATAAAATCGGTAATGTCTTTCCAATCTTGCTACCTCCATGGCAAATGTCTGGAAGTAACGCGCCAATAATTCCCGCCCCAACCATAATGAGCGGATCATGATTCGTGAATTGTGCGTAAGCAAGACTTGCTGCAATTCCGCCTATGATGTGTGTTTTTCCTGTCATGCTTTTTCTCCTTTTCTAATATAAATCTGTTCTTAATTAGTATAAACGAAATGGATATAAATAGTATTCCATGAGCGTATGTAGAGGCGGCCCAATGTGTTTGTAGTAAAATGATTCTTAATTCAATGTGAGGTGAAAGTTATATGGTCAAGGAAGTATTATTGAATAATGTATCAATTTCTATAACTAATTTTCACGAAAAAGAGGTTAACGATAAAGCCACTGGCAAGAAGCTACGAAAAATCGGGTTTAACTTTAAGGTTACAAGCGATGAGTATCATGAAATCACTACACTGCTCTATCAGATGAATTTCCAAGTTAAGATTCCCGAAAAAGAACTTGAGTTTCCAGCAACGATTCATAACTACTCAACTTCAATCACTAATTTATACAAAGAAAATCAAGTGGGCGACTTCAAACTAGAGCTTATCGAACGGTTATAGTTATTATTGTGAAGGCGCTTATTTAGTCTACGTATATCGAGTTTGGTATACTGTTACTGGTAGATTATTTACGACGAAGGAGAAATGAGCATGCAAAACTTAAAAGGTAAAACAGCTTTAATTACAGGTGCGGGTAGAGGTATCGGACGAGCAACTGCGATTGCATTTGCTAAAGAAGGCATCAACCTAGGACTCGTTGGCAGAACATCCGCAAACTTGGAGAAGGTAGTTAAAGAACTCGAAGAATACGATGTACAAGTGACAATGGCTTCCGCTGACGTTTCGGATAACGAGTCTGTAATCGCTGCGGTTGATCACATAAAGTCAGAACTTGGTTCAATTGATATTTTGATTAATAATGCGGGAATTGGAAAGTTCGCTAAATTCCTTGAACAATCCCCTGAAGATTTCAAAAGTATGATTGATGTAAACTTGATGGGCACCTATTATGTAACCAGAGCTGTGCTTCCAGGCATGATTGAACAAAGCTCAGGTGATATTATTAACATTTCATCGACTGCCGGGGAAAGAGGCGGCGCAGTTACGAGCGCATACAGTGCTTCAAAATTTGGTCTACTTGGACTCTCGGAATCCCTTATGCAAGAAGTTCGAAAGCATAACATTCGCGTTACTGCACTGACACCAAGTACGGTTGCCACTGACTTGGCAATTGCTGAAAATCTTACTGATGGTAATCCAGAAAACGTCATGCAACCGGAAGATCTTGCTGAATTGATGGTTGCACAGTTAAAACTGCACCCACGCGTTTTCCTTAAATCTGCTGGTTTATGGTCGACGAACCCATAAAATACAATTCCGAATGCATGAAACGCAAAAATTTAGCCCCTAAATCAGAACTTTGATTTAGGGGCTTCTATTATTCTTTATCCATTTCATTTTTCAACTCCTCAATTTCCTGCTTCGATAATTTTGTGATTTTCTCAATGGACTCCTCCAACAATCCCTCCTGCAAAAGACCACGAGCAATGTTGTTTCGCTCACTTATAATGCCTTCTTTGATTCCTTCTTGTTTTGCCTCATTAATTTCAGCTTAAAAGAATAGCGCTTATCGGCATCGGCTTTGGTTTCATGCATATAAATAGCCGCAAGAACAATCTTACTAAATACTTTATCCGAACGCTCCAATTCCTCTTTATCATAATCAGATATCTTATAACTATTATACGCATAATGGAGTTTCGTGCCAAAATATGAGTAATGAAAGCCCTGTGAAACTTCACTTTCGTGTGGTGAAGTCATCACGGCAATCGCTACAATCCTCTTTCCGTATCGGTCGTAAATTCTGTTTTTCATCCTGCACAAATACGCCCATAATATTCATTCGCCCCCTATAACTTCTTTTCACCATCATACTTACCGCCGATTATTAACTCAATTGTTGGAAATAAATATACAGTTCGAAAATGAATTTTCCAGCATCATTTTGGTGTCAAATTCGTATTTTGGGGAGTTTATTCGATTAAATTAAATATTTGTTGTAAGACAAAAAAATCACAGCCAGACAATGATGTCCAACCATGATTTTTCATTTGCGTATTAATAATAAGGTGAAATCATAATATAAACAAGCACTCCGGTAAAGCTCACATACAGCCAAATTGGCATTGTCCAACGTGCTATTTTCTTGTGGCGTTCGTTTTCCATATTCCAGGCACGAGCCACACTTGTAAGCGCTAAAGGAACAATTGCCGCCGCTAGGATTATATGTGTGATTAATATGAAGTAATAAAATCCTGCGATAAATCCTTCTCCGCCAAAAGGAGTTGATGGTGACAAGTAATGGAACATCACATAAGAAATCAAGAAAAGAAACGTTGTAACAAATGCTGCATAGATAAAACGGCGATGCACGGTTACATTTTTCTTTAATATCGCAATCAGTGCACAAACTAAAAATATGAATGTGAAGGTATTAAATATCGCATTCATTAGCGGCAGAATTGTAACATCAAACGCATCAAAATCTTCTGCCCCAGGCATGCCCGATAATACGGCAATAGCCCCAATTAATATGATTGAGAGTGTAATAATTAACGGTCTATAATTACGCTTTTTTTTCATAACATTTTCGACTCCTCTTTCACTAATCCTATTTAGAAAGTTTATCACAATTGGGCGAGTACTGCCGTTTTACATAGAAAGTTCGGAAACCTGTCAATTCTTTTACCAATACGCGAGGAGAACATTGGCATAAATAATCCTTTATGTGCACAACATAAGTATACGAAGTAACTGGTAATAAGATAATAAGAAAGGAGTATTGCTTTGGATGTTAGCCCACAAGCGCCAACTCGACTAAACTTTCAATATGTTGTTCTATCGCTCATATTATTAGCTATCCTAGATTCCTTGTTCACTGATATCGGCATTCGAAAAAATCTTATTCATGAAGCAAATCCAATGATGAAAAGGCTTTATGAAACAAGCGTCCTTGGTTTTTACACACTTAAAATTAGTCTCCCCATATTACTTTTATCCCTCTTCTCCAAAATACAAACGAAAAAATATCTAAAAGTTTTACTTAGTTTTACACTACTCCTTTATATATTTGTGGTTTGTCTTCATATTTTCTGGATTTCATTGGCAATAATTAGTTAACTTACAATGCGTATTGAATAGTGGTTTTGGGGAATAAATACGGAAATAACAACCGGAGGATATTATGAAAAAAACAATCCTACTTTCCGTATTATATATTGGTTTTGTCGTACTTTCCCTAGAATTCATTACAAAGCCTACCCCTGTGAAGGAACTGCAACGACCTACTATGGTAACGACTCATAATGAGATTCCAAATTTGCTTGATGAAATTCTATCTTATGCCAAGCAGAATAATGCTGAACCAATCGATGCAAAACTTGACCGGATTTGGAAGGCAATTCCTGGCTATAACGGACTAACGATTGATGTAGAAGAAAGCCATCTTGCAATGTGGGAGAGCAACGACTTTGATGAAAAAAAACTTATCTATAAAGAAGTTGCACCAAAAATCCATTTAACTGATCTGCCTCCTTCCCCAATTTACAGAGGCAATCCTGAAAAACCAATGGTAACATTACTTATCAACGTCGCCTGGGGAAACGAATTTATTCCTAAAATACTGAAGACACTAGATGAACATGAAGTAAAAGCAACATTCTTTTTTGACGGTAGCTGGGTAAAAAAGAACCCTGAGCTGGCAAAGGAGATTTATGATAAAAATCACGAAATTGGAAATCATGCCTATAGCCATCCTGACCTAAAACATAAATCTCCAAAAGAAACGGAGATTGAATTAACAAAGACCAATGATGTCATAGAAGAAACCCTAGGCATTAAACCAAAATGGTTTGCACCTCCAAGTGGTAGTTTTAAACAAGAAACAATCACCGTAGCACGCAATCTCGATATGCTAACCATTCTATGGACGGTTGACACCGTTGACTGGAGAAATCCTTCTACCTCAGAGATGGTGACGCGCGTTGTTTCTAAAGTTGGCAATGGCTCGATGATTTTGATGCACCCAACACGCCCAACTGCGGAAGGCCTGGATAAAATGATTCGTGGTATTAAAGAAAAAGGGTATCAGTTAGGAACCGTATCCGAAATCATGAGCGAAAAGAGAATTGATAAAAATTTCACCAAATAAAAACCCCAAGTAATTGTCTGAACAATTACTTGGGGATTGTTTAATTAGATATTGCTTTATGCTGTTCGTTTTCTTGAAACAACGAAGTACGCTCCTCCACCAAGGAGTATGAGCAACAATCCAGTAAAAAAGATTGTGTAGTAGGATGTTGCTGTTTTTGGTAGCTTGCCTGAGCCATCTTTTTGTGTACTTACAACTACCTTTGAGTCGTCTTTGTCTTTGTCTTTGTCTTTGTCTTTGTCTTTGTCTTTCGCTTTATCTTTATCCTTATCTTTGGCTTTATCTTTATCCTTATCTTTATCACCCGGCTTCGTTGGATCAATTAAATCATCAAAGTCCACTACATTTACTTGGTACATTATAGTATGACCTGCAGCATTTGCAATGCCTTCTTTCAGTACCAATTCCCCAGTAAAGATATAAGCACCAACAGCGTCTTTATCATATACTGGCTTACTTGTAGCATTCCAATTCACTTCAAGTTCTACAACAGTACCATCGTCTAATGTCACTTCAACGGTTGATGGGAAAGTGGCAATGACGTCATCTAATTCTTCCTCCCCAACACCAATTGCAGTACCAATCACAGGAACATTCACAATTTCCTTATCTTTATCGGGGTCAACCGGATCTGAATCCGCTCCATATACATATTCAACATATATTGGTTCTTTTGTAAAGATTCCAGATGCATCGCCATTTACTTTAATGAATGTGTACCCATCAATCTTTTCTGCTTCTGTTTTATATTCTTCACCTTCTGTACCTAATAAAGTTTGGCTAGGCGCTAATTCAATTCCGTTCTCATCTACATGTTGAACAATCACAGAAGCTTCAGGAGCTGGTTTATCGTCATCTATTAATATAATATTAAATTTTGCCTTAAAGCCTTTACTGTTTGCAATACCCTCCGGGAGTAGGAAATCCCCATTAAAGATATACGTTCCCGCATGATTCATATCATAAGGAGTCTCACTGTCAGCATCCCAAATTACCTCAAGCTCTACTTTCGTATCGTCTTCTAATGTGACTTGAACTTTAGTTGGCAGAGGTAAATTTGCTCGATCGGTCGTTCCTACTTTGAGTGTCGTTCCACTCCATTTATACCCTGTGATTTCTTTATCAGGTTCAACTACTTCTGGCTTCACCGTCACTTGAATTTCAGCTTCTAATTCATTGGGATTTATTGTATTAGCAGGTAAGTCGAGTACACCCTTAAAGAAGTAAACAAATGGGTTATGACCATCATAGTCTAAGTTGTCTTTCCAAGTAACACTCACAGTTATTGTACTGCCATCACTCAGTGTGATTTCTACTTCTTCTGGTAATTCGATGTCGGCTTGGTCTGTGCCAAAATCGACTTGTAGTGCGTCAAACTTTTCAACTGATGTTACTATGAGTTGCTGAAAACCGACTTGATTTTCGTAAGCACCCATATCTACAGCAGCGCCAACGATACGATCATTTCCAGCTAAATCTTTTGAAACTCCTGCTATAAAACGATTATCTCCCTTGTCAATTGCAGGGGAATGGCTTTTTAGTTGATAGTCCCCGTTCGTCGAGTCGACAAATTTTGGATCTTCATCTAGATTATTCCCTTCATCCGTTCCAAAATCGTCATTCCAATTTGGACCACTACCACCAGATCCTTCAATCAAGCTATGTTTAATTTCTGGGGTACTATTACTATTATCCATGCTATTATCATTACCCCAAATAATACTATTTTGGATGATTGGCCTACTTTCGGTATTAGACATTCCCCCTCCACTATCCACAGCCTCATTATCACCAATCGTCACATTCGTTAAAGTGGGGTTACTTTTATCATTTGATATCCCACCACCATTTTCCCCGGCGGTATTCCCACTAATCACCACATTTATAAGTGTGGGATTACTACTCATGGCTTCAGCAATCTCGTTTCTCATTCCACCTCCATTTCTTTCGGCCTCATTACTACTAATTATCACATTTAGTAATTCGGGGTTACTATTAGCACCATTAAACATCCCACCGCCGTCTCGGGCTTTGTTATTCTTTAATGTCACATTTGTAAGTGTGGGACTACTCCTATAATTTCGCATCCCACCACCAGTAAATCCAGCTTCATTCGATTCAATCAATACTTCTTCTATCTTTGGATTACTATTATGGTTAAACATTCCTGCGCCATTACTAGATTTATTATTAGCAATTCGAACAATCTTTAATATTGGATTACTATTTGCTCCGTTATAGATTCCGCCACCTGATTCATTAAAAGTAATCTCAACATTCGTTAACGTAGGGCTACTTCTCTCAGTATTATAAATGCCACCCCCGGCAAGACGTGATTGATTATTCCTAATGTTAACACTCACTAATGTGGGACTACTATTGTAATTATAAATCCCTCCACCATACTTATGAGGGGAGTTACCATCAACATCTTGATTCGCATTTCCACCAGTAACCGTTACCCCATCTAGTATGGCAGTATCATTTAAATTTGTTCCAGCTTGGTGATAGAAAACATGATAAGCATCATTATCATCAATTTGTCCATTCGTATTCAAATCTCCACTTAAAATGGTTTCATTTGTTGTAAAATCCCGGCTTGCTACGGTTTCGCTATCATCGTCACCTTTGAAACCACCGTAAATCGCCACACCATTTTTCAATTGAAATGTTTTTGTTCTTGGATCTGTTGGACTATCATTGCCTGATGTATCATTCCTTGGATAATACATCCCCTTGGCAATCCAAATTTCCTCTACATCTGTTGCCGCATCCAAACCTTGCTGTAGGGTTCCGAACGCATCTGCCCAACTCGTTCCACTACCAATAGAACCTTCTTTGACGTAAATGACACCATTCTGAACTGGTGGTTGACCACCGATTCCTTCCCACTTCAAACGTGGGTATTCCCCTGCCGGCATATCCCACACATTGTCAAAGTCCCAATCCGTAAATGTTGTTTTCTGTTTCATTTCCTCTGTAGTTTTTGGCGTGCCTTTGCCTGTATCATTTTTTCCCGTTGTCTCTTTGTCATAGAAGCTTCGGACAAAATTTGTTACATGAGCATCACCTGCCAAACCACCAGTAGTTGACACCCCTTCTACTTTACCTACCGCATAACTGTATTTAATCGTCGACCCACGATCAAGTCCGACCAAACCACCAATCCAATTAATTCCTTTCACTGCACCACTTGCATACGTATTTGTGAGATTAGATGAACTATAGTTATCCCCCACTAGCCCGCCAACGTAATTCTCTAATCCCGTGACATCTCCTGTCGCAAAACTCCTAGTAATGTTGCCCACTGACATACCGGCCAAACCACCGACAGTTTTTGTACCTTCTACTTCCCCAGTAGCATGGCTGTCCAAAATCGACTCCCAAGCGCTTCCGACCAAACCACCAATATTTCGAGTTCCTGATATATTCCCCGTGGCAGAACTTTTGACAATTCCTCCTGAGGAATAGCCAACCAAACCACCGACTGAGTCAACTCCATGAACTATAGCCGTAGCTTTACTTTCCGATATGGTAGAGACGGGAGTGGTGCTGGCTATGCGACCTATCAATCCACCAATGTTTTCCGTCCCCTTTACTTTACCAGATACAGAGCTATTCTTTATTTCACTGTTAGATAGATACCCCACCAAGCCACCAACTGAATCTTTACCCGTAACATCAACATTTTCCAATGTTAAATTGTACAGCTTCGCACCACCGATATTGCCAAACAATCCAACATACTCTTGCGATGGTCGATTGATTGTTAGGCCAGAGATTATAAATCCTGCTCCATCGAAAGAACCATTAAAACTCGGATTATCAAAACTACCCCCAATCGGCCTCCAGTTCGAATGGCCAGATAAATCGATATTCGCACTGAGTTTAAAGTGTTTAGTGCGATGATTTCGCACCTCATCCAATTGATCCGCTGTTTTTATTAAATAAGGACTTGCTTCTGTTCCATCCCCACCCGCAAAATCATCTCCATCGGTAAGCGGTTCAAGACCGAATGGTGTAATCGTTTGCTGTTCCTCATCCGTTTCTTCTTCTGATTCTTCTGTTGCTTCTTCATCTCCTTTGTCTGTTTCTTCGGTTGTTACTTCCTGCTCTACCGCTACATCGATTGCATCCTGCCCATCTGTCGCTTCTAGATCAGTTTCTTTGGCGTCTGCCACTTCTTCCGAAGCATCTTCCCCATCACCTTCATCTTCATTTTCTTCCTCACCTATTGTTTCTTCCTCATCCGCCTCTTCATCTGTTACCTCTTCCGAAACTAAACTATTTAAGTCCTCCGTCTCTGTAACCTCCGCTGGTTCTTCTGCATAAGCTTTCCCGGGTGATTCACTTAACGCGGTACCAAACGGGCTAAGGATTAACGCCATGCAAAATAAAATGAGTAAATTCTTGTGAAAAAGTCTACGTGATTTCTTACTTTTGTTTTCCATTACCAATTCTCCCTTCAACACATTTTCTGTAGAGGAATAGCAAGTTGCGATGCTATTAGATTTCCCTTCCAAAGTTAGTGTATTGTCTGAAGGTTAAGACTCGGTTAAGCGTTTGAAAAGTTTTAAATTTAAATGGTTATGTCCTCAGAACAGTTTCTGACTGATTATCGAGAATCTGATTCACCAGACCCTTTTAATTACAAAATAAAACCCTAGTAGCCATTTCATGAACAGCTTCTAGGGTTTTTCATTATTTCGGTAACTCTACTTGAATGCTTTCAAAATTAAATTCGACACCTTCGTACATTGAATAATCTACCAACCTCATAGTCCCATCCCAATGACTTTCGTAAGCAGTTCCTGGGGGTGGAAGAACAATCATCGGGGTAATTGTTAATGATTTTGCTTTTATATCTACTGGGTCGAATAAAAAATTCCCATATTTTAAATGTGACCCCGTACCACTGCCGGAATGATAGTCCAACTCATTTCCAAGAGAATCTACAATATGAAATCTCAAATACCCCGCATCATAATTGTCTGAGTAAGTATTATACGTTAATAATATTCCTGATGTACCTATTTTAAGATCTGATACAGTTAATTCAATACCATCAACTACTTGTGAATGATTGATTATAACTAGTTCCACATCTGATTGTTCTTTTACTGGTACAGAAAATGTCCAATGTTCTCCGCTCTCCCCTTCAAAAGATATTCCCAGAACAAACTCCTTAGGCAATTCTGTTTTAACTAAACCAATACTAGGATAACTAGAAACACTGTAAATAACTGTTCTATGGTTTGGAGAAATCCTATCCTCATTAAATCCTCCTGAAAATTTATGTCCGATTTTTTCGCCATCTATCGTTAAATTTGGCATAAAATTCAAATAGTCACCCTCAAAAGGCTTATCTGACTTAACGGAATAGCTTAATGTAAAACGTGTACCATCGTAAAAGACTTCATCGATTGTAATTGTAGTCCCTCCGATTGTTGTTGACTCGCCGATCACCTGCGTCAAGCCTAAATTACTAACTTTCTCCAATCCCTTATCTCCAAATTCACTGAATATCGAACCGATAATCGGTAATTGAGAAACGAAATTAGCCATTACCGGCGATACATTTACTGAGCCTATTAACAAACTCATTAAAATAATAGCTGCACCCACATAATAGATAATCTTGTTTCGAGTTTTCCTTTTCTTTTTCAACGGTCTTTCCTGAACTGTATTTTCTATAATCGCATCCAATTTATCAATCGGCACATAAATATCGTCAATTTCCTTTTTGAAAGATGGAATCTTTTCTGTCATCCGAATAAACCCCTTTCAATTTTTTCTTTAAAGCACCAAGTCCCCTGCGGATATGTGTCTTTACCGTACCTTCGGGAGAATTAAGAAACTCGGAAATTTGCCCGATTGTGTAATCTTCATAAAAACGTAATAAGAGGACCGTTTTATATTTCTCGTCAATCTTGTCCAGTGCATTGAGCAAATCAAGTTGCTCTTCACTTTTGAATTGCCACGCTGTTCCCATGCTTTCAAGAACTTCATTACTCAAAGAAACAACTTTCTTCTTTTTCCTTAATAGATCAAGAGCGGTGTTAATTAATATTCGCGTTAACCATGTGGAAAAATATTCATTATTTTTTAGCGTAGCGATTGACTTAAAAGATTTATAGACGGTCTCTTGAAATACTTCGAGGGCATCATGCTCATTCCGCATATATACAAATGCCATCTTGTACAACTTCTCTTTTTCTTCGTGGATAAGTGCTTGAAATGCATCTGTGTCGCCTGCTTTTGCACGAATCACGAGCTCCAACTTTGTCGTCAATTAAGCATTCTCCTTTCCAACCTCACCTATTAGATAAACGATGGTAGCAAAACGATTCAATTATTTCATAGTACACTTCATTTAATTAGTTCTAGTTTTTCTTCTAATGATTACTACGCCAATCAATAAAAGACATCCATCCTTTTAAGCGATGGATGTCCCTATTCATTTCTAAAGTCTAGTTAATTCATTTTTTAACACTTTCGCCAATTCAAGCATGCCAAATTTCCCTGCAATTTTTTCAGCGTCGGCGTTATAGTTTGTATTTGTATTTACATCATAAGTGAAATTTTCTCCTTCATCATTTTACGGTATTCCCACATGAAGGACATGGTCTTAAATTAAAAAAATTACAGCTTTCTCTTTTTCAGGTTTTAATTACGATTCAAATAAATGAAATCTCATTCCAAATGGATCAGTAATCATTAGACTCTTTTCAGAGTATTCCTTAATAATTGTGCATTCATTTTCTACAAGAATACGTTTTGCAGAATCTATATTACTCACAGCAAATTCGAAGAACACTGTATTAATTTCGTCATTTTCGATAAAAAAATTCGTACCGCTCATTGAAAGCATTGTTTCATTCTCAAAGGCTTTTTCAAACTTCATCCCAAAAATCGTTTGATAAAATTGAACTGCATCTTCATAATTAGTAACGCCAATCGCAACATTATTTGTCAACTGGAAGTCTGATTCAGTGTGTATTTTTTTCTTCACTTTTACTTCTTCTGCACCAGAGGGGAGAAGATCGAATAATGACCAAGTAACACAAAAATCATCCCCGGGTCCGAACGGAGCTTGCGCATGAAGGTAAATTAGACCTTGATCATCTTTGCGGAATGTCGAAACGCCAGGGAGAATACTTTTTCCCTTTTGGAAACCTAGATCCTCAGTGAATGAACTATCTTTTACTGAAATCATGGGAAATCGCCATTTTCGCTCCGCTGCAAAATTCTCTTGGACATCTGGTGCATCTAGAGAAGCGACGACAAAACTTGCTTTGTCAATCAAGTGATGATAAACCCCATTAAAACCATCTGCCCACATTGTACAATATGAGCAACCTTTCCCCATATTATGAACGACAAACAATTCATTGTTATCACCAAATAGATTCAATAAAGAGACTTTCTCATTGTTGGTTAACTCAAACTCATAATTTCTAATAGGTTGTTCTGGGACAGACAGCCTTAGGTTTGAAAGTTGCTTTTTCTTCTCATAGATTTCTCTCTCCAATTGCTCGATTTGTTTTAAAAGATTGCTTCTTTCCATAAGTTCTTGCCCCTTCCTACATCACTTCTCTTTAACTAATAAGAATTTAATAGCATCCAACAAACAAAGGTGGATTATTTTTGCTTCACAATAAATTGCTCCAAAATCATTGAATATATTTCCGGTTGTTCACTGTGAACCAAATGGGATGCAAATGGAATAACTGCTAAATGAATGTCCTTTATCATCTCAGGATATTTTTGTAATCCTATTACTTCATGCTTTTTATCCTCCCCAACAATATATAAAACTGGGCATTGGACGTTTGATATATCCCCTGTCTCATTGAACGGATACCAGTCAACTTCTTGTGTCTTTCTAAGAAAGCTTCTCCAATCGGATTCGTGGATACTATTGAAGTAGTTTACCGCTTCTTCATTTTTCAAGACTGACATTAGCATTTTTAGGTCCTCTGCTTGTAGATTAGTCCAATTTTCGGGCTTTTCAGGAATGATACCAGACAGTGCCAAACTAGCTACTCGTTCAGGATACCGTTTAGAAAATACCAAACCGATTAATGCACCCAATGACGCACCTACAATATGTGCATGATTGATTGCCAGATGGTCTAGCGTTTCTAGTAGATCTTCTGCTGTGTCCTCAATGTAAGTTAAGATATCAATTCCATCCACTTTGGACAATCCGTGACCTCTCAAATCAGGCAGTATAACTTGATAATTTCCCTTAAAATAATTCCGTTGATAAACAAAATCTAGCATACCGGTTTTTAATCCGGTATGAAGAAATAGGATGGGCTTCCCTTCTCCTACCATCGTTGTATGTAATATCATTGCAATCACCCCTTTTGGTTGAATTTTTCATATAAGAAAATGGTCAGACACTCCAAATTTAAGAGGGCCTGACACAACTTATTTCTTCGCTTTATGAACTTTCAATTTTTTCCCTTTAACTGTTTTCGTCTTCATTTCACTTAAAACGAACTTTCCTTTACCATTTAATATATCTATATAAGTCACGGTGTCTTGGATTTTAATGATACCGATATCTTCAGCGGAAATGCCTGGAATACTTGTAATTGTACCGACAAAGTCGAAGGCACGTAATTTCTTCTTTTTCCCGCCGTTAAAATATAACTTCATAATATCTTCATTCACTAATTCACTTTTGTCTCTTTTAAATTCAGGCAGACTTTCTAACTTTCTAGTGAAATCCTCCATCGATTCACTAACAGACTGTCTTGAAGGTGCATTTCTTCGCGGAATTTCGAATCCGATATAGTCCTCGATTTCAGTTAGAAACCTATTTTCGTTTGGCGTAACAAAGGTTATTGCTTTCCCTTTTTTTCCTGCACGCCCAGTTCTACCGACTCTATGCACATAACTTTCATTTTCAAGCGGGAGATCATAGTTAATGACATGCGTAATGCTTTCGATATCAATTCCCCTTGCAGCCACATCTGTTGCAACTAAATAACGGAATTCCCCCCGTTTAAATTCATCCATGACTGCAAATCGATCTTCTTGCATCATTCCACCGTGGAGCTTATCGCATGTGTAGTGTAATTTTTCGAGTTGTAACGTCAATTCATCGACACGGTCTTTCGTTCTGCAAAATAAAATACAGCTATCCGGATTTTCAACGATTGTTACATCACGCAATAAAGCAAACTTTTTCTGTTCCTCAATAATAAAGAGTGAGTGATCGATATTATCCTTCAATGTTACTGTCGACTTTATTTCGATATGTTTTGGATCTCTTAAATAGTTTCGGCTTAGTTTCTCAACATTTTCTGGAAGTGTCGCAGAAAAAAACATTGTCACTCTTTCTTTAGGCACTCTATTAATAATCGATTCGACTTGTTCAATGAAACCCATATTCAACATTTCGTCCGCTTCATCAAGAACTAACCATTTTACTTGATCAAGTACAAGCGTACCTTTCTCTATATGATCAAATACACGGCCCGGTGTCCCCACTACCACATGGCATTTTTGTTTAAGTTCTTCTTTTTGATAATTAAATGGATGTTTTCCGTACACAGCAGCTGCTCGAATCCGTTTGAAACGGCCAATATTTGTAATATCTTCTTTTACCTGATCCGCAAGCTCACGCGTAGGTGTCAAAATCAGGGCTTGAGGTTTGTTTTCTTCCCATTCCACCATTTCACAAATCGGAATTCCAAATGCTGCTGTTTTCCCGCTCCCTGTCTGTGATTTGACGACTAAATCTCTTTTTTCTAACGCGGTAGGTACGACTATTTCTTGTACTTCTGTAGGAGTTGAGTAACCGAGTTTATCCAACGCTTGAATAATTTCAGTGCTTAACTGGAAATCTTTAAATGTCATTCTATTTCTAACCAACCTTTCATTCTTCTTACATTATCTCACATACAGAAGATGGAGAAAAGGTATTTATGAACTTGAGAGCAAATGTATTTCTTCTATTATTCCCCATCTAATCCTTTTCCCATCCCTTTTAAGAAATGCAATCCGAACTTAACTGCACGGTTGACATCGGGATCTTTTAATGACTTTACCAAATCAAATACACCAATCGTTTCGTTATTTCCGTTATATAATTCAGCTTCATTAAGACCACTTTTCACACTTTTCGCAAGTTTTCCTGTCACATCAGGGCTAATAGCTGTTAGCATACCTGATGCGTTTAGGACATGGTTAATCAGATTAGTAACCGGCTCACGGGATACTTGACCAACTGCAATTTCTGCAATTTCATCTTTTGCTTTAACCATTGCCTTCACTGCATCTAGTACACCGGCGTCATCCAAACCTCCCGTTATTTCCAGAATTTTATTAATCGCCTGTTCTTGTTTTGTGAGTAATAATTGCAGTTCCAAAAGTTTCTCCTGCTGTATTTCTTCGGCCGTTAACTCTTTCATTTTTATAGAAGTAATTGGTGCTGCCATAGAACATCACTCCTCATTATTTGTCGTTAAGTGGAGATATCCTGGTTTCGCCCATTTTCTCTCGACTTCAATCCCTGGCCTTGGATTGCGTTTTTTATTTCGATGGTTGGATTTTGGTAGGGGTGATTCCCCGTCTCTTTGAATGACTTCCATTCTGACCATTGTCTGTTTAAATGCCGGTGTATTTGTTCTTTCGTCAACAGCGGGACCTGTCAGAAAGTTGATCGCTGATTCTTTTTCAACCGAATTCATCGGTAAAAAGAGTTCGTTTTCTTTGACTCGATCTGTTACAAGCGCAGGCAGTCGAAGTGCGCCGTAGGGAGAAACTAGGCGAACAATTGAACCGCTCTGCACACCACGCTCTTTCGCTAATTTTGGTGAGACTTCTACGAAAATCTCTGGCACCTTCGATTGGATACCATCTGACTTATTTGTTAAATTCCCTTCATGAAAATGCTCCAGAAGACGTCCATTATTAATATGAAGATCATATTCTACAGGAAACTCAACTGGCTTTACCCAATCTGATAATGCAAAACGAGCTTTTTTATCCGGGAAATTGAACCCATCCTCATATAGCAACGGCGTACTTGAACCGTCCAAACTTCCCCATAAAAAACTATCCCAGTCTTCCATTACACTATAATCTGCTTGACTAAAAATCGGTGATAAACTTGCCATTTCTGCAAAGATTTCACTTGGGTGACTGTAGTTCCAATTGGCCCCGAGTCGATTGGCGACTTCTTGGACAATCCACCAGTCTGCTTTTCCTTCCCCCAGTTCAGGTAGCGCTTTGTATAATCGTTGCACACGTCTTTCTGTATTCGTAAATGTTCCGTCCTTCTCAAGCGACGGAACTGCTGGCAAAATGACATCAGCATATTGCGCTGTTCTCGAAAAGAAAATATCTTGAACGACTAAAAAATCCAATTTGGATAACATATCATGGACATAATTCGCGTTGGAATCAACAAGCGCCATATCTTCTCCGACAATATACATTGCTTTCATACTATCGTTCTCAACCGCATGAAGCATTTGGATATTATCGAGCCCCGGTTTATTGTCGATTTTGACGCCATAAGCCTTCTCAAATTTCCGCCGCGCTTTGTCATCCGTCACATGCTGATATCCAGGTAACCATCCAGGAAGCGAGCCCATATCACAAGCACCTTGGACATTATTATGCCCCCTAAGTGGATAAGCGCCAGCACCTGGGCGTCGGTAATTTCCTGTCGCTAACAGCAAGTTTGAAATTGCCGCAGATGTATCCGAACCGCCTGTATTTTGCGTCACACCCATTCCCCATAAAATGCAGGTACCATCCGCTTTGTGAATCAATTCAGCCATTTCGATCAGCTGTTTTTTCGATACGCCAGTGATTTTTTCAGCATAATCAAGCGTATATTTCTCTAACACATTTTTAAATTCTTCAAATGAATGAACATTTTCTTTTATAAATGGTTCATCATGCCAGCCTTGGTCTATCATATATTTCGTCACTGCCATCAACCATACTTGGTCAGTACCTTGTTTAGGACTTATAAAGAGGTCAGAACGCTCCGCCATCTCGTGTTTCCGCAAATCAGCAACAACCAACTTTTGGCCATGTAATTTATTTGCACGTTTTACACGTGTTGCGAGAACAGGATGGCCTTCAGCCGGATTAGCACCAACAATCATCACAAGGCCCGCCTCTGAGATATCTTTAATCGTCCCAGCGTCTCCACCCATTCCTACAGTACGGAATAATCCGTCTGTCGCAGGAGATTGACAGTAACGCGAACAGTTATCAACATTATTCGTTTCAAATACTTGGCGAGCTAATTTTTGAACGACATAGTTTTCCTCATTCGTAATTTTCGAGGAAGAAATGATTCCGACACCGTCTTTTCCAAATTCCTTTTTAATGTTACCAAGTCTTAAAGCAACGAGATCAAGGGCTTCTTCCCACGTAGCTTCAACAAAAGAATCACCACGACGAATTAGCGGGCTTGTTAGCCGTTCTTCGCTATTTACGAAATCCCAACCGAACTTCCCCTTAATACAAGTAGAAATTGCATTGACAGGCGCTTCTGAAACAGGTTGGATTTTCAAAATCTTACGGTCTTTTGTCCATACTTCGAATGTGCAACCAACTCCACAAAATGTGCAAACGGTTTTCGTCTTCTTCGTTCTGGTTTCACGCATCGCTGCCTCAGCTTCAGAAACCGCCATAATTCCACTATATCCGGGTTCTACGTCTTTAACTAAGTCAATTAACGGCGTCATCACTTCTTCTTTCAGTCCGGTCATAAATCCAGCTTCACCGAGCATAGATTTCTCCATTAAGGCATTACAAGGGCAGACCGTCACACAATGTCCGCAACCTACACAGGATGAGTCGTTGATTTTCGCACCGTTGTCCCATAAAACAATTGGACGGTCTCTCTCCCAATCCATCGTTAATGTTTCGTTTACTTGTAAGTTTTGACAAGCTTCAACACATTGACCGCATGCTATGCATTGATTCGGATCATAGCGATAAAATGGATGTGTAAAGTCGACGCTTTCCTGCGTGCACTTAGGTTCATAAGGATATTTTTGATGTTCAATCTCCATCATGTCTACTGTATTGTGGATTTTACAGTTGCCATTATTGTTGTCGCATACCGTACAATAGAGTAAATGGTTTTCAAGAATTCGGTCCATCGCTTCTGTCTGTGTTGCTTTCGCTTTTGAAGATGACAATGTGATACTCATACCAGAACTTGCTTTCGTTGAACAAGCCCGCAGGAGATTTCCATCTACCTCCACAATGCAGGTGTCACAAGTTTCAATTGGATCTACTTCTGGTAAATAGCAAATTTGCGGATGTTCAATTTTGAATGCATTAATTACTTGAAGTATTGTCATCCCATTTTGAAAGCCATAATTTTCACCATCAATCTTAATCAACATTGAATGTGCCTCCCTTTGACTAAAACGAAATATGCTTTACTATAATTGTAGATGATACTTTCGCAATAAACAATGTATTCTATCAAATAGATGAATAGACTCAATTCAGAATGACTACTGGGGGATGGATTTTATGAAGCAAATTCAAAATCGAAGAATTTTGCGTTATTCGCAAGGCAAGTTTCAATCTATCGAGGATAATGTTGCTATTGAACATCCTGTTACGATTAAAATTAATGGTAAAGAATTTATGACAATCGTTTGCACACCTGAATATATCGAGGACATGGTGATTGGTTTTTTAGCCTCCGAAAGGGTGATTGGGGAATATAAAGAAATCAAAGAGCTCACAGTGGAAGAAGAAACCGGCTATGTTCATATTAAAACAGATAAACTCTATCCTTTTTATGAAAAACTGCAGAGTAAACGATATATTACTTCTTGCTGTGGCATGAGTCGACAAGGATTTGTGTTTGCAAATGATGCACTCACTGCTAAAAAAATGACAGAAATCCGTGTTACGTTAACAGCCGATGAGTGCTTTAGCCTAATGTCAGAAATGGAAAAATCGGCAAATCTATTTCAAGATACAGGAGGGGTTCATAACGCCGCTTTATGCGATCAGCAAGGCATTGTTTTATCTAGGATGGATATTGGTCGCCACAACGCTTTAGATAAAATTTATGGATACTGTTTAAGAAATAACATTTCAGTTCATGATAAAGTAATTGTTTTTAGTGGCCGAATTTCATCTGAAATCTTATTGAAAGTAGCCAAAATCGGATGTGAAATCGTATTGTCTAAATCGGCTCCTACTGAACTCGCATTACAACTCGCACATGATTTAGGGATTACAACAGTTGGTTTCATCCGCGGGGAATCTTTTAATTTATATACCCATCCTGAAAGAATCATACAGTAGATAGACCAGCTCAATTGAAATGTCTCAAATTTATCGTATACGAATAGTAAGACAAGAAAATCATCATTTTCCCCTTAACGGGCTCGGTTGGTGTGGTGAAAAGTGCAATCAACAACGTAAATACCAGGTTAATCAGCATATATTTCAACAGTGAAATAGCTATATTAAAAACAAGTAAAAACGCTCAAAATGAGCGTTTTTACGACGAAATATTTTACTAGCCTTATTGAACTAAAGTTAAATGTGTTGTCCATGTAAAAAGACGCTTTCTTATTTAAAGAAAAGCGCCATACAGATTTAAAAGAGATAGTGGGTTAATCCTTTAAAGCTTCCTTGCATATTTCACTAACTAGTTTTTTTATTTTTCGGTACTGAGGCTTTGAATGAATTCCTTTATTTTTTTGCATTAAACCCTAATAAGCAGGTAACTACTTATTTTGTCGTTTGTTAACTTCAATCGTAATGAACTCCGGCAAATAGCTGGGCGTACATCCTTTTGATACGATTTCATCTTTGTAAAGACCCGTTTTCTCACCAAGTTTAATACAACGTGCGCGATTCTTTTCATCATAAACGCCTATCCAGCCTGCAGTGAAATTCATAGCCCATTGAACTTCCGGTTCTTCCTGCGTAATATTAGCTTCCATTGCAGACAGCAAGTCTTCGGTGTTATCAGGCGGTGTTTGTCCAGTCCATCTCAATCGCCCCTGATAATACCAGAAAACTCGTCTTTGAAGAGCAGAAGGACTATTTTTCCATGACTCCATCAATGCAATTTTCTTCTTGTCTTTGGTGAGCTGATTAGCCATTAACCAATCCATTAAGTTATTTCGCTCATCAAAACTGTGAGTCAGCATATCCTTATCGAGCTTATTTAGCTCATCTTGTGAAAGAAGATTTTTGTCCATAATTAAGATGGCTAATAGTCTGGGTAAAAACTCTTCGGTTGACCATAGTTCCATAGCTAGTTCGTGATCTTTTTTAATGTCCTTCGCGATTTTTCGTAAGTCGCCTAGCTTAGTTTTACTATTGATTTGAGGGAGAATGTTTTCTGCTTTTGAAGAGCGTTTTATTTCTGTACCAATATTTTTATTCATTTTATACAACTCCTTTTTTAAAATATCTCATTGTAGTGGTCTGTATCCTAAGCTTACCTTTTTAATATTGTAGCATATTTCTCCGCTTCTAATAGAAGAGCAACAAAAACAGGGACACCAATTCATATGCTAATTGCGTCCCTAAGCACTGTCTTTTTTATTGTTTTCTCCCCGTCATCCGAATCCGTTATTTTTTACTCGATGCTTTTTCTTATGTTCACTCATCCCAAAACTTGAACTCTTATAACATCTGCCACTAAAATACAGGTCGTTTCAGACGAATTCACAAGGATAATTTGCATTAACTGAAGATCAATTTTACTAATGACCCCTTCATAAGAAATAATTTTCCCATCTTTCCAAGTTTGTATATTTACTGTACATCCACTTTTCAGGCTTCGTTCAATTTCTTCTTGGAGTAAGCGTAGCTCCCAATCGTTAAATTCTGGTTTTTCAACGTAGTCATCCTCAGCCATCCACTCTCTTAACGCTGCGACATGCTCAGGTAGCATCATTGCCGTCCACTTTTTCGTTCCGCGGTCGCGAATATTTTTTCTCATTAAATCACCAAGCTCTCCGTTTGAATCACAGGAACTACTGCAAGCACATTGTCGACTTTGAAAGTTCTGGTTGACTTTCGCAAATAGCAATACGCTCGAAAAGCCCCCTCCTCGATTTGAATAATTTTGACTCTTCGCTTGCTAATTACTCCGTTATTTGCAATATAAATCATATCCAGTAACTCACCATACTTCATCGAATTAATCAGTCCACTTCGCACGTATGTTCCCTCCTTTGCTTCATTATATGGAATGTATGTTCGTAATACAACTAAAATCTTACGAAAACATGAAAAAAGACATTTGGTTTAAATACCAAAGGCCTTTATTTAATAACTCTATTTGAAATGTTGTAGGCTTGACTTCACCCAATTCTGTGTGAACAGTGCATTTCCTACTCGCTGTTCACCATCAATGACTTTATTGAATGATAATGATTTCATCCCTTCTGTGTCCTGTGTTATTTCATCTTCAAACCCTTTCTCAATTAAAGCAGCTTGATAAGTGTCGAAATAATCTTCAATTTCGCCTTCAAATGAAAATTCACCATGCCAAACGTCGATATTTCCACTGCCTATCGTTTCAAAAGTAACCTCAATCTCTTACCACCCCTCTAATATTGGCAACGGATACTCATCATCTGTGGAGGTTTCCGCTATCTCCAATTCTTCTCCTTTTTCTCCTTCAGAAGTTGGTTCACTTATAATTTGACTATCTGCTCCGCATCCTACGAGCATTATCATAAAAAAAACGATCAAAAAAACGCTAATCTTAGACTTCACTTTTCCACCTCATTATTTTTTATGTCCCTGCGTTTCTTAACAAGAGGATAAGCTTCCAAAGTTAAGTAAAGGTTAAGTAAGTGAAATTAATTGTAAAAAACGAAATACCTTTCATACAAAGTCAGATAATAGTATAATGAGCATTGCTCGGGAAAGTTACATAGATAAAATTAAATATAAAAAAGAGGTGAGGTCAAAATGTCCCGTCAACAACAAGATGGCAAGAAACCGAAGAAGTTTTTGGAGATACTTGGAGACACCATCGTTCCTAACCAATTATTACTGGCAATTATTTTAAGCGTTACCATCAGCTTAGGCGGCTATAATATTGGCCTTCGTATATTTCCGGCATTCGCCAGTGAAAACATGGTTGCTTCATATTCTCTTCTTCTTGGGATTATAGGCACAGTCTTTTCGCTAGCACTATGCTCAATAATATTTAAGCCTAAACGCATCTTACTGGAAGAAGAAAATTCATCTGAAAGCATGCGCGATGTTTTTAAAGATTTAAAATTGGATCCACTTGAAGAGCTGAGATTGATTGAGGAAGATCCAATTACAAAAAAAGAATTAGAAGAACTCGGTATGTTAAAACATTTCCAAACACTAGGCGGTGACGATAAAAAATGAGCATACTTATGACGGCAATTATATACGCAATTATAGGAGCAATTGTTTTTTCATTAATCGGTTTAATATCCGGTACAGATGAAACCGCGGTTATGGTTCCTTTAACACTATTAGTCATATTACTAGGTGCTCCGCCAGAAGCGGTTTTTTCTTTCTTCATGGCAGCCGTATTAGCTAAACACTTAACACACGCTGTTCCGACTGCTTTGATGGGAATTCCAGGTGATACGACAGCAGTTCCACTCATTGACCATGCAAACACTTTAAGAAGAATGGGTATGCCCCATGTGGCACTTCGAAAAATGATTTCTGGTGGAATTATCGGTGCTTTTATCGCACTACCTACATCTGTATTACTAGGACAATTTCTAGGACAGTTTGCTGATTTCTTTAAATCATCTTCTGGAATCATCTTTACCTTAGCGGCGGTATTAATCGCTTTCTTTTCCCAAGGGCGATGGGTCAGTATCTTAATGATCATCCCATTTGCATTCTTTATTCAAAGCTTAGATATGATTAGTTTTAGTATTTTAGACAAACATTTAACGATCAGTTTCTTTTTAGGTATAGCAATCGGCCCTATGTTTTCCGATATACTAATTGCGACTTCATCAAGTGCAAAACGAGCGATTGAAAAAAGTGAGCCTAAAAAATATCAATTAGCTCCAGATACGAAGGTGTGGCAAGGATTTTTTCCAAACCCTTTAAAAATCCTATCGGGTGAACAAAAACTTTTCACAGCAATCACGACTTTCATCTCATCACTTACGTTTGTTTTTAGTCCCGTAGGAATGACTTCACTAATGGGTGAAATCGTAGGCTCCCGTTCAAAAGGTGCCTATAAAAAATCAACGAATAGCTTAGCAGTTATGAACGGTGTTACGGAATCTACATATATTGCGGAAACAATCATTCCACTAATTGCTTTTGGAATCCCACTCAGTCCTGTAGCACTGGGTCCAGCTTCTCCTTTGTTTAACGCGCCACC
This sequence comes from Sporosarcina sp. Y1009, assembly GCF_057669865.1. Taxonomy (NCBI): domain Bacteria; kingdom Bacillati; phylum Bacillota; class Bacilli; order Caryophanales; family Caryophanaceae; genus Sporosarcina; species Sporosarcina sp. Y1009. The sequence continues at coordinate 115,085 of NZ_JBYHFO010000002.1, forward strand.
TGTCTATACAGTAGAGCCAATGAATAATTTACATACCCTCTTAACGTCTTGGGACTTCTTCCTTTACGGTGCAATTGGCTTAATCGTAGCTTCACTCATTGCCTATCCATTTACTATGAATTACGCACGGAAAGCTTCTGTACTAGTTATGAAATACATCAGCCAAGAAGCAATCGTCGCAATGTTCATAGGGTTAGCATGTCTCTTGGCTTTCCACGAAGGACAAGTCGTTGGGATTGTCTTAACATTTACTGTAGCTGCAGTCGGTGGCCTGTTAAACCGTATTTTAGGTATCGGTGCAGGCGTACAATTTATGGTGTTTTATGCGTCAGCCTGGATCATGTTAACGATGTTCGGGGGCTAATTACAAGGCATTCCATTTCAACAGCCCCGCTAATACTGGTAGACTATAGATTACTCGTAAAGGAGGGAATTTGAATGAGACTAAAAGATAAGAAAGTTATCGCGTTGGTCGAAGAGGAGTTTGAGGATTTAGAACTTTGGTATCCAATTTATCGTCTCCGTGAAGAAGGTGCGGTCGTTCATCTGGTCGGACTAGAAAAAGGAAAAACTTATATTGGAAAGTATGGTGTACCAGCTGTATCCGACTATAAGTTTTCCGATATTCGTGCAGAAGATTATGACGCAATTCTTGTACCAGGCGGATGGGCACCTGATAAATTAAGAAGATATGATGAGGTACTGGAGTTTGTCCGTCATATGGACGCTGCAAAAAAACCAATTGGTCAAATTTGTCATGCTGGTTGGGTACTCATCTCTGCTGATATTTTAAAAGGTGTAAATGTAACAAGTACACCTGGAATTAAACACGATATGATGAATGCGGGAGGAAACTGGACTGATGAGGCTGTCGTAGTAGATGGCCATATTGTATCAAGTCAACGTCCGCCTGATCTACCTCCTTATGTAAAAGCATTTGCTGATTTACTAGCTGAAAAATAAATAATTAGACTGATAAACCAGGTTCCGCTTGAGCAGAACCTGGTTTATTTTTGTGTATATATGAATGATAAATCCCTCCTCCCACTTGTTTGTGTATAATTGAATATAGTATAAAGTGTTTTCTAGTGGGGGTGAACGCATGGACTCAAATGATCGGCAAGAAAAAACAGTTGACGATGAGATTCCTGAAAAAAGCATAAATCAAATCGAGGAAACAAGCAATCAAGATATTGACGGTGAAATAAGTGATGAAGAGCTCCAGGTGCTTGTATTAGAAGCGCAACGGGAGGCACTTGCCAAAGCATCTCTAGAGAAATCCATTTCTAAACCGAAGCATTCATTTCCAAAGTGGATTTTCTGGTTAATGTCAATCACGATGCTTATTAGTACATTTTCGGTTGTATTTGAAATCTATTCGATACCAGCAATTGATTTTTTAAGAACATCTATGAAGTTATCGCAACAAGAGGATATTGCGAGTTATAAAGAAGCAGTCGTTGTGGTTGTTACAGAAGATGGTAAAGGAACCGGATTTAGCATCTCGAGTGATGGAATGATCCTTACAAATTATCACGTCATCGAAGGAAATACTGCGGTTACCGTTGTTTTTCCAGATAAAGGACGCTTTACGGCCAATATTGTAAATACATATCCGTCTGTTGATCTTGCAGTTTTAGAGATAGATGCTGAAAACTTACCCTTTTTGACACTCGCAGACGAAACAACTTTTACTGATCATGAACCAATTTACTTTATTGGGAATCCATTAAGTTTCAAAGGAATTGCAAACGAAGGAACAATCATAGATTATACCCAACTAAGGGATTGGGATGCGCCCGTCATTATGATGGAAGCACCAGTTTATCGCGGCAATAGCGGGAGCCCTGTACTAAACCTAAGCGGTGAAGTGATAGGTGTTGTCTTTGCGACTATGAAAAGTGATGAGCATGGTAAAGTGGGACTGTTTGTCCCAATTGATGAGTATTATAATGCTATTGAATGAGCCCGTATGACTTCATGCGCCGAGAACTCTTGCTATCAGGCGCATGGAATTGGGGTTCAGTCTTCCTCTAGATACCACTTGGGAATAAGTAAATTGAAATCATCAAATTGATTTAACGTAAATTCAGTATAAGTTTTAAACCTTTTTTGCTGGTCTAGGGCTATTTCATTAGCCCAAACTTCCGCAGACATAATATGGATTGCTGCGTATAATCTGTGTAACTCCCAAAAAGATGTCGGAATGGATGTGTTATTATGGTATCCATCAAATACACCGCTGGAATAAACACTACTTATGGGTACGTTAAAGTACTCCATCTTTTTGAACTCATTCATAGGGTCCGCATATCTAACTTTTTCCATATCGATCAAACCGGTAAATTGCTTTTCATGAATCAAAATGTTTCCTGGATGAAAGTCATGATGCTGGATACAACTTGGGCGCCCGACAATTAAATGCAGATGATTCATAACAAAACGAGCAACCTTTTCATACCGCTTATTGCCAGTAGCAATGTCTTCAAATCGTGGTAATAATCTCTCCACTCCAGAAATAAATTGTTGATCCCAAGATGGGTGAGTAGCAGGGGCTGAAATCTGATGCATCTTGTATAATGATTGCCCAACTTGCTGACCGATTCGGTATTGAACATCCTTACATAGTTTCGGTAGCACCACTCGCCCATTTTCCCCTTCGATGTAATCCAAAATCATATAAGGCTTGTCTCCGTGGGCACCCACTTCATGCACAAAAGGAATACGCGGATCATTTTCATGAGCTGCGTTCGTCAAATTTGCCTGCATTTTTAAGTGCTCTAAATTACCATTTGGAGAAATCCGTACTAAATATTTATGATCCACAGACCATTTCTCATCAGTTGAGAATCCTTCATCTATAAATTTAAATGATGAATGATCTTCCAAGAATGGAATAGAACGAATATCCATCGATGTCACCCCCGCTTCATGCGTGATTTATCTTTCAGGTTTAGTATCATTTCATAACCTAATGAGACAACGAATCCTGAAAGTAAGATTGTTAAACTAGATAAAATGTCAATTCCTTTTAAGCTATTGACAAGAGCATCTATCAAGAGCAAAATAGCAAATGTGAAAAAACCAAGCGATTGCGCCTTTTTAAAGTTTGCCACTTCATTTTCAGTCATTTTTTTAAAGAACAATGTCAACTACCCCCTCTTCACTTTGGACAAAAAAATAAGTTCAGTAATACTCATACGCTACTAAACATTAATAGTTGCATAAAATAGGTAATTCTTTTAATTCTTGTCAAAGGAAGAGTCTATATAATATTTATTTAATAACATTGAAGCGTAAATTTCGTATTCGAAAACGCTTTGTTTTCCAAATCGTTTTTATCAATACAAAAATAAATCATTCCAGAATCTCCCCACATTACATTTAAATCATCATCGCTATCCATTTGAAATAGCAAAGCCAATTCATTACTTTTTAATTTAATTTTTTCTTCTGTTTCCATTTGATTTTCGTAGTACAAAATTTCTTCAAACACATTGTTCTGAATGTTGAATGGTTCACCAAACATATAATGCCTCGGCTGTCGACTTTCCCTAAACTCAAAGTAATGATCCAATTCATCTTCAGTCAAATCTAATCCGTTGAGCTCCTCCGGAAAGGTTATTATGTCCGTAAAAGTTATTTGATAGGTTGGTAAAGGTAAATAGACTTCTGTAATTTCGGGATAAGGAGTACGCGATAACTCCCGTAATTCACCATCAAAATAATAAACTTGAAAACTTTCCTTGTCTTCTTTATCCATCCCCCACGGTTGATTGACGATGTCATAAAAGAAATACAAAATTCCAGTTTCGGGGAGATGATTTTCTTTGTCGGAAGATTTTGCTTCTGATAAATTAATTTGCGCTAAAAAAGATAGATAACCATTCTCGTATTTTGGAAACGACAAATGTATCGGTAAATCAGGCATACCACCAAATTTAGAACTGCCAATTTGTATGTCCACTTCATCTGCTTGTTCTTTTGTAATTCCAATTGACGAAGCAGCGATTTTTAGTAGCGAATCTTTTTTATGAAGTAAATTAAACTGTTCCAGAGTAGCGTCAATATTCATAAAAAAATCATCCCTTCTCATCTTAGTTAACGATCAAAACTCTTCCATAAATGATGTATCGATGATCCATGGTTTTCCAGTTGTTGCATCAATCGCCCGCATATGTCCAACCGTTTCTGGAAATGAAGACAAATAGTTCAACTTATAGATTACCTGTTCCTCCTCAAATTCTTTAGACCAAGTGAGTTCCATTTCTAGAGCGTTACTATAAATTTCAATCGCATCCTCAAGTGAAATTGTACATACGTTTGTAATCTTCGATAGGTCTACTAATACTTCTGAATCAGTATTCACTTCGGTAATTACAAAAGTTTTTGGATCAACTACTATTCTGATGGTCGCATTCCCCACCTGAATCCCACGCTCAAATCGTTGAAACGTAAAGTAAAAAGAAGACAAATCTTCATCTTCTAAGTCTTGATGTTCTCCTTTGAGTATACGGAAGTTTTCTGTGGCATTTTCATATTGGCTTTGCAAAAATAGAATTGATTGTTTACATGCAGTTAAACAATCTTTATCAAGAAATTTTTCAACCGCCGATAAATCAATATACGCTGCCTTTTCTACGTCGAACATTTCAATCGTGTGTATTTCACCGTCAGTACCGATATCCATCACAAAATCCTCAACCGCATAAACTAAATGGTACTCGTCATCTGATCCAATATAATCCGAGTCGAACTGGCCAATCATAGGCCTTAAGATCAGTTCATTCAGATATTGCTGTTTCGCTTCTACTGGTGTTATTGTAATGACTGGTTCCTGGATGACATAGGATTCATTTGTAAAAGTCGCCCCGGATATCAATCCATTCTTCTCAACTTGAATGGATACACCCGAATTTGGTAGCTCCAATCGCATAAAAGGATCTTTTTGAATGAATTCAACCCACCAATAACTGTCTAGATCTATTGCCGACGATAAATGTAGCAAGTCAGCGGCATCTATTAAAAATTCATTGATCAGATTACGGGAAAGTTCCAAAACGCTCTCTTTTTCAACCAAATTTGGTTGATTAAAATAATCCGTATCAACCGAAAAAGATTCTAAGTTATTTTCTTCATTAATGACGATGTATAACAATGTATTTCCTTTTAATTTATCGCTAACTTCATAACTATTACCATCGGTTTCGGTTTGTTCTATGTTCAAATGATTTCGATTCACTTGAGGTAAAAATAATAAAATTCGTTCTACCAGACTGTCTATCATGATTTGCGCTCCTCTTCCTATATCAAAATAATACACTTTTTAATTATAACGACAAAGAACGATAAATGACAGAACCTTTAAGGAACATAAAAAAAGAGCCCCGGTAATAGGACAGCTCTGAAAAAGTATGGTTAGTATAGTTTTGTATCAGTGAACATAATTTAATGCCCTGTCGCTCGCGTTCCTACGGTCGAGCTCTGAGCAATTTACGGGGAGATTGCTATTATATAGTTCTAAAATAGCTACTGCTACTCAGAGTACGTACTATAAATATTCATCCCAGTATACTTCTAATCGCTTCATCTGGAGAACCGGTAAATCCGCTGAGTTAAAGAGATTATTTTTTAAGTTCCTTCCCCTGTAAACTCCCCCCATATATTCCCATCATTTTGAAGTTATTCGAATAAAATAACCATCCGGGTCCGCTATTTTAAATCCTCTCATTCCCCACGGATATGTTTCAACTTCGTCAATGATTGGGTGTCCTGATTTAATACAACGGCTCCGAACATCTGCTAAATCATCCACGACAATAATCATCTCAAACCCGTTTCCACGCACATCACTTTTCGCTTCTGTATTGAAATAATGATCCGGTTTCAACAAATGATTTTCTGTTATTAACAACGAAAAACAATCATAGTTGAAACGCCCGCTTCTTTCATTTCTGCCAAATAGTTCAAGCCCTACAATTTGCTCATAAAAACCTAATGATTTCTCAATATCATCCACATACAACTCAACTCTAAATAATGTTTGCATCGAAATCTCCTTTCATAATATCAGTATCTATATCATGAAAATTCTACCAATAGTTTGTTAGATTGTACAATTTATTCTTATTTGCATGAAGATCGTGTTTTGACACCGACAATCCAATAATTTCTCGAACAAAGGTCATTTGATTTCTTTCAAACGACTGGGTATAATTAATGGAGAATTGCATATTCTATAAGGAAACCGAGTGCATGCAACACTCGGCTAGCAACTGTGATACCGCAAGAGTCGGTTGGTCCGGTTGTAGTCATAGATTGACCGTCACACCTTAACTGGGGGGACGGTCATTTCTTTTTGCAAAGAAAATCACCAACGTAATTACAACTGCAAAAAATGCTATGAATATGGATGCAAGATGAAAAAGTAAATTCATCGTTTCGTAAATTGACATCGGTATCACCTCCATATGAAGGAAGTGACCAACCGCCGCCTTGCTAATACAGTGCTTTAAAAACATTCTACCACAATAGGAACATTCGTTCTATAGTGCAAAAATAACTAGACTATTGAACCATTCTTTCCCAGCTCTCACTAGTTAAGTTGCACAGTTATAACCTTCATTCCTGTACACAATAGTCCTTCTCCTCTATAGTAGATAATGGAGAATTAGATATGGCAGAGGTGATTTTATGTTTAAAAGTGCATTAGGACGTTTTCGTTTTATGGGAATACTGGAAGGTAGTTCACTAGTGGCTCTATTGTTTATCGCAATGCCATTGAAATACTGGTTTGATATGCCAGCAGCGGTAACAATTATCGGGACTATTCACGGCTATATATTTCTAGCGTATCTTATTGCGATTGTGTATGCGATGATCGCAATAAAATGGCCATTTAGATTTACGGTTGGTGCTGTGCTATCCGCATTTATACCCTTCGGTAATTTCATTTTAGATAGCCGTCTTAAAAGTTTAGAAACTAATTAAGAACCTATCGTAACTTTATAAAAGCAAAGCCCTAAAGAAGGGGCTTTGCTTTTTAAAATCTAACGAAAGTAGTCGGGCATCATGCTTAATGTAATTCAAAAAGCACACGTCATTTATACGTTTTCTCGGATTCCCTTTTTTGACGTTGATTTGGTGTCATTGGCTCGTGCTTTGGATTCAAGTTTCCGAGTTCCGCAAGTTCCATTGAAATTTCCTCTTTCATTTTACTCGGTTTAATCTTCTGGTTTTTCGGCGTTTGTGGCAAAGAAGCGGAATTTCTGCTAGCTCCTTTAAATTCATTTCCCATTCTACATCCTCCTAGTTTCGTTTTCGTTCTCCATTAATATGGCTACATCACTAAATAAAATTCATCGCAATAAAAAAACCACGATCTGTATAAGATTCGTGGTTTTGGCTATATTTAATCCATCAACTCAGCGACAATTTCATAAGAATGCAAACGATCTTCTTGATTGAAAATTGTAGAGCTAATGATCAGTTCACTCGCTTTTGTTTCATTGATGAAACTTTCCAGTTTTCTTTTTACTGTTTCTGGACTTCCTATAATTGTTGAACGAGGATCGAGTGTTTTCTCTAAAGATGCACGTTCATATGGCGACCAAATTTCATCAATGTTGTCGATAGGCGGTTGTAACTGTGTCGAAACGCCTTTTGTAATATTTAGAAATTGCATTTGAAGTGAAGTTGCTAGCCATTCAGCTTTTTCGTCTGTCTCCGCTGCGATAACGTTAATCCCTAGCATCGTATACGGTTCTTGAAGATTTTTTGATGGCTTGAAATTTTGATGATAGAGCTGTAAAGCTGGTAGCGTATAGGCTGGTGCAAAATGACTGGCAAAGGAAAAAGGTAACCCTTCTCGTGCAGCAAGCTGTGCGCTAAAACCACTTGAACCTAGTAGCCAGATCGGAATGTTTGCACCTTCACCAGGAAAAGCACGAACCCGAGCGCCTTCATTTACTTTGAAATACGCTTGGAGTTCATCCAACTGTTCTGGGAAATCTTCTCCACTACTATGCAATGTGCGGCGTAGCGCATAGGCAGTTGCTTGGTCAGAACCAGGTGCACGCCCAAGACCCAAGTCGATTCGACCCGGATAGATTGCTTCAAGAGTCCCAAATTGTTCTGCAATCACCAATGGTGCATGATTTGGAAGCATAATACCACCTGCACCAATGCGCATTCTATTAGTTGCGCCTGCAATATGACCAATCAGGACTGATGTTGCGGAACTTCCGATGCCTGGCATATTGTGATGTTCTGCGAGCCAGTAACGATTGAATCCCCAATTTTCAACATGCTGAGCAAGCTCTACACTATTTTTAAAAGTCTCCCCTGCGTGTCCACCTTCTAGAATAGGTGCAGTGTCCAAAACAGAAAGGGGAATATTATTAAATCTTTTTATATTATCAGATGACGACAAGTTTCATCACTCCTCATTTCATTCTCAATAAGAAATGATACTATACAAGAAAATAAACTCTATCAAATCGACTCCAAAAGCCACAATTAGATTTCATTGATTTCATTTAATACTAGTTAACTTCCTGATACCATCATTTCTGTCTCTTTTTTCTACTTCTGTAGCTAAATCATATTTTTTCAGTAAATGAAATAACTTATTTAAAGTATCTTGATTTGGTCTTTTCTCCAACAATTGGCTACTTTCAACAAATATGTCCTCTGGAATAAATGATTTTTGATCGGATAACTTCTTGACTACGTCTTCCAAAGTATGATCCAAATTGCATGTACTCATAACATATCCCCTTTTCACAAGATATTTTAGACTGCGTCTTCTTACTACATCATACCATTATTAATGAAATTCATGAGTAATATCCTCGGATATGGAAAAGCTATTAAAGAGGTGAATTTATAGATGAGTGAGAAAAGAATGCCACACGAAAGAATGACCGACAAGAATAACGGGTTAAGTTCCACACAAGAGGTACTGTATCAAAGAGAATTTAAAAAGGCCGATAATGCCGCGAATAATGAAAAGAAATCACAAAATCACAACCCAAAAAGTTAACCCGATATGCTGCGAATTTCCGGTAGAACATTGGAATTTCGCAGCATAATTTTTAAATGCGAACCGCATCTTAAGGAGGAAAACTATGTCATTAAGCAAAGAGCTCGAATCTTTAAAAGCGTTTCACTGCGAGAACGACCGTTGTGTATTAAGCATATATTTAAACACCTATCCTGGTGACCCGCAACAATTGAACGGCGGATGGAGAATTCATTTGAAAAATGGTTTGAAACGAATTGGCGAGTATATAACTGCTTCTGAAGCTGAAAAAGAACTCAAGGCATTTAATAAACTCAAGAAAAAAGTTACAGAAGAAGTCGAAGGAAATAAAAATAACTTAAGCAAAAGTGTCGTAATATTTGCAGCCATTGAACCTGAATTGTGGTCAGTTCACTATGTCCAAGTACCAGTTAAGACCAGTCTCCACTGGGAAGACCGCCCAATGACTGAAGAAATGGAGTATATGTACAAAGCCTATCCTGAATCAGGGATTGTTTTACCCAGCTTCGGTGAGGTTCGGATTTTGGATACAGCAATGGGAGCTGTTAAAGATGAACTTATTTACGAATTCGACTCAAATGTGGAGGGTTGGAGAATTCGAAAAATAGAATCTGCAAATCATGATCAAGGAAATGGCATGAAAAGCACTTCTAATCCTGCTATGGAAGCTCGACCAAGAACGGATATAAAAGGATTCTATAAAGGAATGGACAAAGTTATCGAGAAGTTAAAGAAAGAACGGGGTTGGCGTGAAATCCATGTGTCGGGTGAAACTGACCTAGCTAATGCTTTTGCCGGATCATTACGAGAGAAACCGGCAAGTTGTATTCATAAAAACTTAAATAAAAGTAAAGCAAATGACGTGATTCATCAGGTCTTTGAAAAATAACAGATAGCAAAAAACAAGCAAACCAGTACAGAAATCTGCTGGTTGCTTGTTTTTTCATTCAGTTTCTATTAAGTTAGCTTGAATATAATCCCTGGTTTTCTCGACACTGTTCAGTCCTCTTTTCGGAACGATATATGCAGTTGTTTTACTACTGTATATGTATAAGTAATCATCATTTTCTTTTAGATTGATAATGTCAACCCAATCTCTATTGGTCTTCCCGCTAGATGTAGAATCCACTATACCTTTTTCTGAAAAAGTCATGACATGATCACCCAATAAACCGTTATTTCCTGCTTCTTGTAACATGTTTTTCGCATAACGTCTTACAAAATTATAAAAATACTTCGGATATAAAACAAGCCAAAGTGTACTCAAAACCACGAAAATAATAAGTGGCCACAGGATAGGTTGTTTAAATATCCAAGTATATAAAAAGGCTATAATCAGAAATAACATTGGAAAAATCAATAATTGTGTTCTTAGGGATTTACGAGTTGCTTCTGAATGTTTGGCATGATATAAACTGAAACTTAAATAGTCTTCTTCGGTCAAGTTGTATTTAATCTTCACTAAAAGCCCTCCTTATTAATTTGCTCACTAAATTATCTTAACATATTTCGTAAAGAATTCCTTTAAATTCTTCTAAAAGCACGACGTTCAGCATATTCCGAACAGGCTAAACAATACTTTACAGTGGTTCCGTTTGGCAGTTGATACGATTGAGATGCTTTTGTTTTGCGCTTGCACATTGCACATTTCGTCTTTAGAAATCCAAACATGTTGAAAAACCTCCTTGATTTCTCTGGTATCTTATTAACGCAGTATTATACCATCAGTGACTTAGAATAATAATAACCTTCAATAATAGGTGTCAGCTTATACAAGATTTTATATCTCTGAATATCTTAGTATAAGAGGAGGTTTTCGTTATGACAAGGAGAGGAAAAAGCCCTTTTCACTTTTGCGTTTTCCCTGGATATAATTGGTGTGGGCCAGGTTGTAATGGACCTGGTGCACCCATAAACGATGTGGTTGCGGCTTGTAAAGCCCATGACATTTGTTACCAAAGAGGTGGAAATAGATGTGCATGTGATCAAGAGTTTCTCAATCGACTAAGACCCTATATATCTTCAAATAGTCAACAAGGAAGACATGCCCGCCTACTCTATCATTATATGAAATTACAAACCGGCTTTAATTGCAAGAGATGGTGACTTGCTAAAGTAAAATAGAGATGCAGATGGTCTTTTTCGAGACATTCAGCACCTCTATTTCACTTGATTATCCTTGAATAATCTTTAATAATTCCTCACCAAAATCTTCAATTTTTTTCTTTCCTATTCCCCTTACCTTACGCAATTCTTCGATAGTGGTTGGTCTATTTTCCACAAGTTCAAGCAATGTTTCATTTGTGAATATATGATAGGCTTTCATGCCTAATTGTCGTGACTTCTTTAGACGATATTCTTTTAAAATTGTCTCTAATTTAGTTGTTGGAACATTTATTGAACCTACTTCCACGGTTGTAGCAATCTTGGGCTCGACATTTAAGTTAAGTTGCTTATCCCTCATTAATTGGTCCCCAGTCGCTACAGCGCGCTCAGACTCATTAAACTTCCCGCCAATACTCATCTGAATTAATTGATCTCGGTCAATCATTCGGACATGATTACTTATGGCTAGTTTCGTAGCAGCTTTTGTATAGTAACTATTTGAAACAACCCAAGCTGCATTTGCCTTGTACATTTTCACTGCTGGAATGACTTCTTGAACTGCTGTGATCCCAACGGAACTTTTATAACGTTTAGCCTGAACAACGACTACTTCCCGTTCTTTTTTTAAAATTAAGTCTGCACCAAAGTCACCTGTTGCAGGCGTATATGTTACACGATAGCCTTGTTTTTCGAAGAGTGTACCAATGTATTCCTCAAATTGTCTACCCGTCATCTGATCAATCTCATCAATACCAGACTGTTGCATTCGTTTCCTAAATTGATTTGCTTTCCAAATACTAAATGCAAAAATAATTACAAATGCGATACCGACTGAGATCCCAGCACCTATTAATGTTACTGATTGGTACCATCCGAACAAACCTGCTACAAGCACGAAAAATATAATTATCGAATCTAATTCTTTTTGTTCTTTCTTTGTGCGATTACGCAATGAGCATTCCCCCTTAGCATAGACCAGCTCTACTTTGATATTAAGGCACTAATAGTTAGTATTACTTTACCACAATTATAGGCCTTTTTACACTAAATGATAGAATTTTACGATTTTTATCAATGATAGATAGGGATGTCAATTAGGCGAGTTACTGTAATTTTACTTTCGGAAAAACTCCATGAATAAGTCTCTGCTTTTTGAACAACCTACAGCATCATCTGTAATTGTATTGGAGAGGAGGAAACTTGTATGTGGAAAAAAACTTTGCCGTTAGTTACGTTGTCGGCAATTTTGCTTGTTGGTTGTAATAATAATGGTGACGTTCCGAACAATAACGAAACACCTATGCCAGATGTTCGTGAAGATGAAAATCAAGGGCAAAACAATAATGATGGTAATATGACCGGCGATGAAAACAACCCCAACCACGATGGAAGTAATGTAAATGAGAACGATGAAAACCCTCAAGTTGAAATCATTGAAGACCTAAATCGTAAAAACAACGTTCAAGAATAAAATAATCTAAAGAAAATAAATTCCACCTGAAACATATGGTGGAATTTATTCTTTCCGGCCTATTGTCTCTAGTGACAAAAGTTTATATTAATTGGCTATCATGTTAATATGAAGGTAATAGAGACATGGAGGAGTTAGCATGACACTTACTAAAGATTTAAATTATACACAACTTAATACAATGAAAAAAGAAATTACTCGCTTTATGCTTGCCTATAAATTCGCATTAGATGAAATCAGTACGAAACTAAATATACTAGAACAAGAATTTAAATTGATTCATGATTATAATCCAATTGAGCATATTAGTACTCGCTTAAAAACGCCTGAAAGCATCATTAATAAAGCGCAACGGAAAAACATTAAATTATCCTTACCATCAATTAAGGAAAACTTACAAGACATTGCCGGCGTACGTATTAACTGCTCTTTTAACTCCGATATTTACATACTCAGTGAAATGATACAAAAGCAGCAGGACATTGAAGTGATTGAATGCAAAGACTATATTAAAAATCCAAAACCAAATGGTTACAGAAGTCTTCACTTAATCCTAAAAATTCCTGTTTTCATGTCTGACCGTGTTGAAAATGTCTTCGTCGAAGTACAAATCAGAACCATTGCGATGGATTTTTGGGCAAGTTTAGAACATAAAATCTTTTATAAATACAACAAAACGGTTCCTGCAAAAATCATAGAGGAACTAACGGATGCGGCGGAATCTGCAAATGACTTAGATCGAAAAATGGAGAATCTTCATAAAGAAATTCTAAAACTAAAACAAAACGATGATTCCACTCATCTTTCGGAAGATATAAATGAGTTCAATATTCCACTTAACTTTTTAGAATTACTCGAGAGAAATAATAATTAATATAGGGTGAAAGACAATGATTTATGCAAGTGGTGTAGTGACCTTTTTATCTAGCAAGAAAAAATTCACTCGCAAAAAAAACAAAAGTAGAACAATTGCGTTAGAAGTTATAGAAGAAATACATTCAGTAGATAATTCCCCAAGCAAGACAATTTGCAAGTACGTTGCTCTTCTTCCAAGAAGCTATGAATGTAGGTATTTGGAAGACTATACTGGAAAAGTTAAACCATTTTTGCAGAAATTAATCGACACGCCTATTGTAAGCGTCCAGGTTTCCCATCTGAACTATGCGAGTGACCATGCAAAAGCATCTATTAGTAAAATGAAGTGAATTCCTTAGTGGATACAACTGGTTCACTGAACTCTCGCAATAGCCATCTTCAATTTGTATGATATAGATAGTAAATGAATAAACTAAAAAAGACCGGTGATCTATGAAATCGACAATCTTCATAATAGTAGGTCCCTTCAAGGGATCGGCTATTTAAGGAAATGAAACCCCATTTGAGCTGCTAACTCAAGGATGGGTTATTTTTTGTGTGAACTGGTAATTGACATCCCACTTTTCATGGAGGTGTGATCCATCTACCCTTAATATTCTAACATTCTATTGAATTAATATTCGAACCGAGCAATATAAAATATCGCCTCTATGCAAACAATCATCAAAGTTAAATTTAACTTAATAGCTCCTATTTATTGACTACTACTGAAAAGTCTTCAATAGTTTTCCCTGTTTAGGACATTTATTCATGATAGCAAATCAAAAAGTAATTATCGAAATTTCTGAAAACACATTGAATTTAAATAACTGCCTGTTATAATTTTATGTAGGGCCAACTATCTTTTCAAATTCTACTAATGGAGGCGAAATAGATTGAGGAAAATTATGAACTTAATATTTGCGGGAATGTTCCTTGCAACATTAATTTTTATGAACCCTACATCAACGTCAGCACACCATGGCACGGATAAGGAATATGTTGACAGTATGAAATAAAAAAATCTCATTATCATGTAGACGGTGTTAGATATGATTTCATAACCACAAAAAGAACTCTCGTTGGAATCTGTATTATCTAAAAAGGTAACTAATATACGAGCAGAAATACTGGCCCCCTTCCTGTTTTAAAACTATTCAATCTTATATATAAATAGATGGATTAACGCTATTATAAGGGGGGTAACAGATTCGTGTTGTATTATTTAAAAACTACCTTTAGAGAAAGATGGCAGCTATTTATAGTTGTTTTGATTATTTTAAGTTCGATTGGACTTGGGTATATGGGGGCTCAATCGGTTACAGAAAGAATTACTATCCAAGCAAAGACTGATTTGGATAAAAACTGGCGATATCCTTACGATATATTAGTATTACCTAACCAATCAGGTATTTCAGTAGACTTAGATGATGATTTAGTTCCTCCACAATCCACAATTGCTAACTATGGTGGGATTTCCAAAGATGATTTAAAATTAATTCGAAATATTGATGGTGTAGAAATTGCTGCTCCTTTATCTTTAATAGGCTATATACAAGCAGAAAACTTTTTTGCTTCTTATGCAGATGCAGAAGTAGAAAACTTCTATGAAACTAGAGAAATTATTACAACAAACGACGGACTTTCTGACTACACACTAAGTGACAATTCCTACCTTTCGGATTACAACTATGGTTCCGACCCATCAAGTGATTCTATATATCCTCTTTTGTCAAAAAAACTTAAACAAGAACGTGATGGACGTATAGATACTTTACCTCCCTACTCTTCTTTTAGAGGGAGTAATGAGTTACTTCTTGTCGCCATCGATCCTATTGAAGAAAATCGTCTCTTCACATTTACGGATAGTTTAGTCTCGGGGGATTATTTCAATTCTGCCCCCGTCAAAAAAATGGATACCCATAACGGCAGAATCATACCGATTGTTGCCCTTGCCAATCAGCAAGCCGTTATGAACGAAACTGTCATTATTTCTAAAATTGAACTTCCGGAAAATACAAATAAAACAGAGCACGCTAATGGCATTGAAAGATACTTGAAGACACTTCCCAAAACAGAGGTTGTTAATGTTACAATTCCCACATCATCGGAGGAATGGAAATATAAGCAGGTTCATGTAGTTACGTTAACAGGTGCGGATAAGTTTACTGAAACGCCCCATTTTGGATCATTTACAGCTGGTGCGTTTCTATTTCGATACTCTCCGATTCATTTTCATATTTCACAAAATGAAACTGGCAACATTCCCGTAGTAAAGCCAGAAGTCTTTGAAAAATCCAATTCCTTACAACCAGAGAGAAGTTCTTCGATTCCACGATATCGGACTATTGTGGAAGATAAGGCCACCTACGAATTTGGCTATAATGTTATCGGTTTGTATGATTCCACCAAAGTTCTACCGGTCCTTGAGACGAATTGGAAAAATGGTGATTCGGTTGACATTTACACACCCCCAAACAGCCGAATCCTTAAGGATGGTGCGGGAAATCCGGTGAGCGATAAATATCTACTCCCATTGCCATACAAAGATTCCTATTACACCGGCGCTCCCGATGCGATTACGACAATGGGTGCAGCAGACAAGTTTTACAAAAATGACCCCATTACGTCAATCCGGGTGGTCGTAAAAGATGTCACAGAACGAACGGGTGTAAGTCAACGAATAATTGAAGATATCGCCAAGCGGATCATCGATGAGACAGGACATCACGTTGAGATAATGCTTGGTTCTGCGGCGACAAAAGTACATGTTGAGCTAGGTAATAATGAGGCGGGAGAGCCAGGAGTTTTAGAAGAAGGATGGCAAAAATCCGGCGTTAGTTGGTCAATTGAAGAACAAATCGAAAAGTCAAACGTCGTACTCTTCATCTATTTACTATTCATTAGTTTCGTATTCTGTTATACAGTTATTACACATAGTTTGCTTCGACGGTCCAAAGAATTTGCAATGCTTCGAGCGATTGGCTGGTCCAGAAGAAAAATCGTCGGATCACTTATTGTTGAAATTATTGTATTAAGCCTCTTGGCATTGATTCCAATACTCATTGCGAATATAAAACTAAACATTTTGGGCTGGTATCAAATCGTTTATGTTTTTCTTATCATCCTACCAGTTATCGGAATTGGCTATTTCACGGGAAGTCGTAAAGCACTTAAGCTTTCGCCTCGTGCTGGGCTTGAAGGAGAAGGAACGCAGTGGAAGTTCATGCGTCTGTTTTCGATTAAAGGGCTGAATACATATGTTATTCATCAGCTTATGCGGCGCCCATTACGATTCGGGTTATTGGCGATTGTGCTCGCTTTAACCTCATTCATGGTGATTTTGTTCATCGCAACACAGAAAAGCCTATCAGAATTCCTGCTTCTCAGTTTTTTAGGAGAAACAATTGACTTGAATTTAAAAGGGTTCCAAACAGCGTTTTTAGTGGTCGGAATTTCACTTACAATATCAATTGTATTCTTATTGCTTTATTTGAACATTACAGAACGAAAAGGTGAATTTTTCACTTTACGTGCAATCGGTTGGTCGTTACAACGGATCCAACTCTATATGGGAATCGAAGTTCTTTTTATTGCTATTATCGGTTCTTCTATTGGAGGAATAGGCGCGTATTTGTTACTGACCTACTACTCGACCATTTGGTTACCGATATGGTTAATTGTCGTCATTATCTTAACACCACCGATTTTACTGCTTATTTTTTCTGTGATTATTGTACAATCATTGAAAATCAAAAGAGTCGTCATTTAACAAAATACTTTTTGAAAGACTCGACGACAAAAAACCACTGAAAAATTATTCAGTGGTTTTGTCGTTTTTCATTATACTATTGTAACAACAATTTCTTCTTCGATAACTTCAACATGGACTTTTCCGATGTTATCTTCTTCCAAAATAAGATCTGTTAACGGATCTTCGATTTTGTCTTGGATTACTCGACGTAGTGGTCGAGCACCAAAGCGTTTGTCATAGCCCAACTTCACCAAAGCTTGTTTTGCTTCATCTGAAATTGTAATGTCAATTTCATTTTCTTCGATTGTTGCTTGTAAGTCTACTAGCATCAAGTCAACGATTTCGAGTAGGTTTTCTTCAGTCAATTCATTGAATGACACAATCGCATCGAACCGGTTGAGAAACTCAGGTTTGAAATAATTACCTAATGTTTCGAGTGTAGTTACAGATTCATGTTCTGTTTGGTTAAATCCGACACTCACTTTTTTCTCGCCTGTTCCGGCATTACTTGTCATAATGATAACCGAATCTTTAAAGCTGACGGTGCGGCCGTGTGAGTCTGTTAAACGACCGTCTTCCATTATTTGCAGGAACATATTTTGAACGTCTGGATGCGCTTTTTCAATTTCGTCAAGAAGTAAAATTGAATACGGGTTACGACGAATTTGTTCTGTTAATTGACCAGCCTCTTCATGACCTACATAACCTGGAGGAGAACCGATAATTTTAGATACCGCATGTTTCTCCATATATTCACTCATGTCTAGACGAATTAATGTGTCGCGTGAACCAAATAGCTCTTCTGCCAGGACTTTTGTAATTTCCGTTTTACCAACTCCAGTAGGACCTACAAATAAGAATGATCCGATTGGACGGTCTTTAGATTTAAGTCCCGCTCGGCTACGACGGATTGCTTTTGCAATTTTATCGACCGCTTCTTCTTGACCAACGACTTGTTTGCTAAGGTTTTCCGCAATACCTTTCATTTTTGCCTGTTCTGCAGCCTGTAGTTTAGTCACAGGAATCCCTGTTTTTTCTTCTACGATCAATTCAATATCTGATACGGAAACTTCTACATTTCCTGCTTCCTTATTTTGTTTCGCTTCATCTAATTGTTTTCGTAATTGAATTTCTTCATAACGTAAATTTGCAGCTTTCTCATAGTCTTCTGCTTCAGCTGCTTGTTCTTTTTCTTCAATCACTTCATTTAAACGCACATGGATTGAATCAGAATCAGCAACGACATGGATAAGATTTAATCGTGACCCCACTTCATCCATCAAATCAATTGCTTTGTCCGGTAAGAATCGGTCTTGTATATAGCGCTGTGATAAAGTAACAAAGGCCTGCACCGCTTCATCCGTATAAACCACTTCATGGAAATCTTCATAACGATTTTTAATCCCGTTTAGGATTTTAATTGTATCTTCTGCAGAAGGTTCTTTGACGATAATTGGTTGGAATCTGCGTTCAAGAGCTGCATCTTTTTCAATTTGGCGATATTCTTTTAATGTCGTCGCGCCGATGAGTTGCAGTCCCCCACGTGCTAATGCAGGTTTTAAAATATTGCCCGCATCCATTTGTGAGCCTTCCGTCTGACCAGCACCCACTAGTAAGTGAATTTCATCGATGAATAAAATAACATCTTTTCTTGTTTGAAGTTCTTCGATTAACTGCTTCATCCGTTCTTCAAACTGCCCACGAATACCAGTATTTGTGACAAGTGAAGCAACATCTAACAAGTACACTTCTTTGTTCAAAAGTTTTACAGGTACATCGCCTTCATTAATCTTCACCGCAAGTCCTTCGGCAATCGCTGTTTTACCAACTCCAGGTTCCCCGATTAACACTGGATTATTTTTGTTTCTTCTATTTAATGTTTCGATTACACGCTTCACTTCTTGATCGCGACCGATAACCGGGTCGATTAAACCTTCTCTTGCTTCGTTTGAGATGTTTTTACCAAGTTGATCTAAAAGGCCATCATCTTGCTGTTTATCGTTTTGTTTCGTTTGTGTACGAGCTTGCCCACTGCCGTTCGCTTGAAAGAACTGATTCCCTTCGCTACCGAATGATGGCATTTTGCCACTATTTATTTGATTTTGGATCTCAGCAAAACATGTATGACACATGTTCACTTGCATATTTTGCTGATTGAGACTAAATCTTAAATTCATCGTTGCTGCATTCTTACCACAATGTTGACATTTCATAGATGTTTCCTCCTCTTTCTTACTATTAATTTATCAAACCTGACTTTGACTATCTTTGACTATATTTATATTATATACTGACCTACTTTGACTTTCAAATTACTTGCTTACATCTTTTCATTAAGGATTGGATTCACAAAAAGACCGTTGATTTATAAAATCAACAGTCTTAACAGATACTTTTTTAAATTCCTTACTTTGTTACCGTTATTCGTCCATTATCAGTCCTTAATTTTATCAAATGTTTCCCAGTCCCATACACAGTCTGCTCATTGCTTTTTCCGAAAATATCGATTTTACCATTATCCGTTTTCACATCAAATACCACATTAGTCGGCTCTTTTGTTGATTGGATTTCAATTCGTCCATTATCTGTTGTTAGGTAGATTGGACGATCCAAGTTGTCTGTCACCAGCATAATTCCGCCGTTGTTTGTCTTTCCAATAATTTCACCGGAGACTTGTTCTAATAGAATTTTACCATTGTTCGAGTCTACTTGGGTAGTAACCGTATCGACATTTTTTAATTCGATTCTTCCATTGTCAGTTTCAAATTTTATATCTTTTGCTTTCATATTTTCTGCCTTGATTTTTCCATTATTATTATTAATTTTGATCATATCATATTGTTTTTCAGGAACTTTTATAAGTAGTTCTATTTTCGAAAATGATAAATCAAAACTAAGGAAACCCCATCTTTTTTCCTTCAACTTCACAGTGAGTTCATCATTCTTAACGTCAGCTTGAAAATCAAGTTTTGTATTTTTCCTCTTCTCACCTATATACTCAACGGTTGTTTCACTGCTATTGGTTGAAATAATTTCCACCGCAGCATTGTCGGATAGAACGTCTATACTTGTAAATGATTCGTCCCCAATTTCTTTTTTATTCGAGCCTTCAACAAAATTATTCCAAACTTGAAAAAGAGAAATTGCCCCAAATATAACAATAAACATAATTAACAAAACCACGAGCAATCTTTTATTTTGTTTCATTTTCCTAACCTCCACATAAATGATCTAACGGGATTACCCCAATATATTTATTATAATGGTTAGGTGCGTCTTAGTGAATGGACTTGGGCATTGGTTTTTACTCAGCCCTTAGACGTAGAGTCCGACTCCCTGTGATTAAAAAATCGAATCCTGCCGCCACTAATCTGGAATTGTCCAATGACAATTACCCATAACTGATTTGCCAAGTGAAACAATCTTCTTCAAAAACGCCATTAAGTAATGCATTTTCCAAGTATCCCTTACAAACAAACAACGCACCTTATTTTAAATTCGATGTTATGATTAATTGGTCAAAATAACTTAGAAAGTGAAGGTAGTTATGAATCATATCAACGTTACAATGAAGCGCCTCTTCGTATATGTATTCGGTTTATTTTTCTTATCACTTGGCGTTAGCTTTTCAATTCAGGCGGGACTTGGCGTATCCCCTGTGTCCTCTCTTGCATATGCCTTTACGTTAACCGTAGGATTATCAATCGGCATGACAACGATACTTTCAAATGTTTTATTTATTTTTTGTCAAGTGATATTAAATAAACGTATCGATATGAAAGAATTTACGCTTCAACTCATCATCGCATTTTTATTTGGATTCTTTATGGATGCTACTCTATTTATCGTACAACTACTTCCCACCCCTGAAACAATCATCGTTAGATGTCTCTATTTACTAATAAGTTTGTTGGTCGTGTCATTTGGTTTACTCAATTATTTCACAGCGAAACTTCCATTAATGCCCTATGATGCACTTACCTATGTAATTAGTGAACGATTTAACTGGAAATTTAGCAAAGCAAAAATCACAAGTGATTTACTCAACGTTTGTGTGGCAGGTACCGTTTGTTTAATTTTCATCCAATCATTTGGCTCAATTGGGTTCGGAACACTAGCTGCAGCGTACTTCATCGGAAAAATTTTAGGCTGGATGATGAAAAAGTACCAACACCCCCTACAACAATGGGTTTTTCAAATGAAATCTTAAAAACTTTACCCGTGTACTAAACTTCAGGTAAGTTTAGTGCGCAGGTATGTCAAATTCAGCCTTCTGTAAACAGATAATTACTTCCAGGTAATTGCTTACACTGTTTTTTGATTTCACTTACCTTCTTTGTTAACTCATATGTAGATTGAAAGTGGCGATTGAATATTGCCGCGATTGAGATAGTTAGAAGAGGAAACAACTCGTCTTTTCCGTGTCTGTTTTTAGAAACAATCCAACCATTCTCTACATCATTTTTAGTGTAAAACTGTTTTATTGTTGTATCGAATTGTTCAATGATTTCTTCGCAATATGTGATGGATTTCTCTGATGGCACCACTAAAATAAAATCATCACCGCCAATATGCCCTATGAAATCATTTGGAGACACAATTTCTTTCAAAATATCAGCAAGTTGCATAAGTATTTGATCGCCTTTTTCAAAACCGTACACATCATTGTACGGCTTAAAATTATCTAAATCCAAGTATAGAACACTGTTATCTTCTGTTTTCTCAATACAATATTGCAATTGTTGTTCAACTAGAACATTCCCCGGTAACTCAGTTAACGGATTCATATGTTTCGCAACGTTTACTTCAATTTCCATCGTTTTCTCAAGTAATTCTTTAACCGTCACTACCCCATAATACTGTCCATCTTTCGTAATCGTTATAAAGTCATACAAACGTTCAGAATCCCTCATCATTGCAAGTTTTGCGACTATATGTATAGGCGTATTCATATCCACTTGTAAAAAATTTGTATCCATAATTTCTTCTATCGCCTTATTACTATATAAACTATATCCGTACGGCCCACTAATTCTAAAATGCAATTGGTTTCGTGTAATGATGCCGACTAGTCGATTGTCTCTAACTATACATAGACCTGGCATTGAATTATTTTGATCCATCATTAACTTAACCTTATCAATTAACGTCGTAGCATCAAGCCTTTGTAGTGGAGTTGAAATATTTCCCACCATTGTATCAGTAATATGCGTTAAGGAGTTGTTTCGTTTATGATTATTTTCGTCTATTATCATTTCAACTATCTCCTGATTTATCGGCACCAGATTAGATTTAGGCTTCTGAATAAAATAACCTTGTCCAAAATGAACACCTAAATCAATAAGCGTAGACAATTCCTCTTTCGTTTCAATTCCCTCTGCAATAATCCTAATTTGAGAAATTATCGCGAATTCACATAAACTTTTCACAAGCGACTGCTTTGTTGTGTCTGTATCAATGTCTCTTATTAACTTCATATCTAGTTTCATAAAATGAGGATGGATATCTGTTAATATATTCAAACCTGAATAGCCAGATCCCACATCATCGATTGCAATTTGATAATGTTGCTCTTTATAATGATTAATAGTTTTCTTAAAATGCGATAACTTTGATATGGCCTCTTTCTCTGTAATTTCAAAAACAATTTTGTCAGAATCGATTTTATATCGACTTAAATATTCTCTTGTAAATCCATGTTTAAATTTTGAATCGCTCATAATATTGGGGTTGACATTTAAAAACAATTTACCTTCCGATTGAAGTGTATGTGCAGTTTCTAATGCTTTTGTACGACATAAATACTCTAAATCCCAAAGTTGGTTATGTTCCATTGCATATGAAAATAACTTTTCCGGATTTTGTAATGGCGTATTCGACGGCCCCCTGCTTAGTGCTTCGTAACCTAGTACACGTCCATCTTCTAACGAAATAATGGGTTGGAAGACGGTTTTAATTTCTTGGTTTTTAATAATCGAGAAAAATAACGCCTGCAATTGATTTTCTTTTAACTGTATCAACTAGCACACTCTCCATTCAGTAGGACATTATTATCATTATAATGAATGCACATAGAACTTGTGTCATGGAGATGTTATTTTTATGTAAAGAGTTTGTAAACAAAAAGGTACGAAACAATCACAAAAGTTTAAACAAACGTGTTAGTTTGTTGCAGGTTCTGGCAGCAAGCACATAGTCCAAGTGAATATGCGGCTCTACCTAAAAGAGTAGTACTATCCTTCCATTTAGATCGATTATGTTAGGTTCACTCGGCTCATCAGTACCGGTAGCTGGATAGAGATTTGCATATTTGAAAACAAAATTTCCGGTAACGTCCATATGGTGCTGTAGTAGTGTTAGGAATACATAATATCTTTGTGTTACAATTGTTTTCATAGTTGCTTTCCAAGATTAAGACACAAAATAATATTGAGAATTAGAAATTTTGCAGTACAGCAGAATTTCGAAGGAGGAAGACATGGAAGTTTTCGAAAAATATTTAGCAGGTATTGATAATCCCGACCACCTCGATCGAACCAAAGAAGTTTTAGAATGGGTGGCGCATGAATTCCCGAATTTAGAACGGCAAATCAAGTGGAATACACCAATGTTTACCGATCACGACACATATATCATAGGCTTTTCAACAGCAAAGCAACATATAAGCGTTTCCCCTGAAGAAGCAGGTATTGCCCACTTTGCCGATGACATTGCACAAGCTGGCTACAGCGCTACCAAAGGCTTGTTTCGAATTCGGTGGAATGAACCAGTGAATTACGAATTACTTAAGAAAATGATTGAATTTAATATTCAAGATAAAGCAGAATATACGAGTTTTTGGCGGCAATAATACATCACGCCTTATTCAAAAACGCATGACACGATTATAATTCATGCGTTTTTGACTCTAAATTAAGGAGCTGAATGTTAAGAATGAACCAATGCCCATCCAACTCAGCATCCATTTTCCCATCCATTTTTTCAACTAATTTTTTAGACAGATAAAGCCCCAACCCACTTGCTTCGGTGTTCGTTCGACTAGTGACTTCCATATAGAAACGCATAAACACCTTCTCTACTGCGACTTTACTATCGGATTTAATGTCATTTTCAATACGAATAACTAGATAGCTTCCTTCATTCCCATAGCTGATAACCGCTTTACTTTTGGCATAGCGAAGAATATTTTGAACGATATTTTGGATGACACGTATAAGCATAAACTTGTCAGCAATGATTTGATGATCATGCATTTGTTCTGGAAATTGGAATTCAATTTTCTTTTCTTCAAATTGGTCATAAAAAGATAAGAAGATTTCTTCAACTAAATTAGAATGAGGAATTGAGGATAACTTCATTTCTTTTTGGTTGGTAAGTTAAGATTAACCAGTAAATATAAATATTGAGCATAGGAAAGTATAAAGAAAGTGTAAAGAATTTAGTGTAAATCATTCAGAATTGAAATAAGCGGATCATACTAAGTGGAAATATGATTAAAATTATAAAACAAACTTAAGAAGGCTGTCCGATACTTAGTATCGAACAGCCAACTGCTATACCTCTTACACTTATTTACTTTCGTGTCATTTAATCAAATATCCTGTGCGGTACTAACAATTTCCCGAATCACTGGTCGAATGTCCTCATCGTTTTTAATTTCAAATAAATAATCTGCCTCGCCTTCCGTTGGACTTATCACACCATCTTTCGGGGTCTCTGCGTGTTGCCGATTTAGCACTTCCTCAAAAGTAGAAGCAGTTCTAAATACAGCCGTACTACGTTGACTAGTAGAAACTCGTTCTAGAAGAACTTGGTCCGGAATATCGAAGTTAACTAGGATGTTGATAAATCCCTGACTTTTAAAATATTCAAGTAAACTAATTCGACCCTTTTGTCCGCGATTTGAATTGCATAAAATTAGATGGAAATCTGTTTGATTCACAGCATAGTCGACAATTGTATTAGAGATGGCATACTTGATGGTATTTGGTCCTTGTTTCGGTAGTAAGGCTTTATAGTAATGGTTGATAAATTCAGCATGATTGTCTTGATCAATCACCAATGAGTTGTTTAACTGTTTTTCCAAGGCATTAGCAAACGTTGTTTTACCACTGTGGGTTTTGCCAACTGTAATAATTACAAATCTTTTCAATTAGGCAACTCCATTCTTTAAGGCGCTAATAATTTTCTAGAAATCACTAAACCCTTAGCGAGCCACGGAACCCTCTGGCAGCATAGTAGGATTCTGCTCCATTGTGGTACACAAAGACAGTGTCATAGCGACAATCGCAAAAGATAGCCCCACCTAATTTTCTAATATTGGCGGGTGTTAGCACCCAACTCGACGTTTTCAAATCGAACTTTCCGAGTTTCTGTAGCTCCCGGTATTTTTCTTCTGTTAGCAGTTCAATGCCCATGGCAGTTGCCAAATCAATCGCGTTATTTTCTGGTTTATGTTTTTTCCTAGACTCCAACCCTGCAAGATCATAACAAACACTCCTGCGGCCTTTAGGACTTTCCGCCGAACAATCATAAAAAATGTATTCATCGTTTTCCACTTGTCACGCAGACAATCGTTGAACTTGTAGGTGAACTCATTTACATTCGATTAGTCCCTACTCTACTTTTACGTGAAAAAACAACCTAATCTAATCTATTGTACAAGAACCCTGTTGAGTCGTAATATCTGCATCGTTGCGTTCATTAGTGTATGAAAAGTATGTACATGGTTTCTCGCACGAATTCCTCTGTTTGCAATAATTCTAATCGAGATTTCGAATAAACATAAAGACCGCCGATATACAAAATCGACGGTTAACCAGTAGTACTACAATGATACATTAACAATACGTACTCTTTCATCCACTAATTAGCGATCCACAGTATTGGCATTCTTCAACTTGCCCTTTGACTACCTTATTATTTGCTCCACAACCTTGACAAGGGACAATTATCATTTCTACTTCATGATTCTTTAATCTTGCATCAATTTCAAATTCTTTTGAAAAAACAATTTCATCTAGATTAAAATTAATATAGGCATCTTCAAAAAAACCTTTATCAATCATTTCCTTAATATCTTTAATTGCACTATCATGTGATACAGGAATCGCTGATGAAATGGTCGCAATCGACCGCAATCTTTGATTTACAATTAAATCAATGTACTTTTTATATTTGACAGCGTTTACTGATAACTTTTTACCTAGATAAACTAAAATCAATCCTAAGGAAACAAAGAACAACATACCGATTGTTCCGTTTATGATGCCATCTTCCATTAATGAGGTCCATGAGATTATCCCCATGCTCGCAATGATCCATCCCCAAATCGTCATTGTTCTTCCTGACGATAGTGACGCTTTCTTATCACCGCTAAGTTTTTTAATAAGAAAATAAACGCCAACCGGCCAAAATATAATTAAGAGAAAAATAATTAGCGGCCACGAATGAGTTTTTATCGGTATTTTATAAGCTGACTTCAGTTTTCATTACCCCCTCCAGAGATCAGAACTACTTTGATTTTACTCTATATCTTATTGTAATAGACTTCCCCTGATTTTATAATAAGCCTGTGCAGCAATCATCACAACCCTAAAATGTCATCAACCCGTTTTACAAATGGTTTCTTATCGTAGTCCGAATACAATTCACTGGAAAGTTTAATAGGATCACCAAAGAAAAATCGTTCATATAATGTTTCGCGTGTACCAAAAGAGCTCATCGTTAAATCCCATGCCAAACGGAATATTTTGACGCGGTCTTCTGCATTTTTGGATTTAGCCTGTAAATATTGATCTAAATCTTTTCTAATATTTGATTTAAATGCATTTACTGTTGGAATTGACATTAATCCACTTGCGCCTAAAAGCTGAATGATTTCGGTGAATCTTGGATAGACGCGTGGAAAAATATTACTAGCAATTTGCAGCGTTATTCGATCTGGTCGCATAAATCCCCATTCATCCATTTCAGCTTCAGCCTCTGATTTAATGACCAATGCTTTCATCGTTTCCAATGCGATAATAATTTCGGTAGCTTTACTTTGAACATGCTGATATTCCCCGATATTAATCGTGTCAATAATAGACTGGACAACACCCAAAACAAACTCTGTTTTAACAATCTGTCTAGAAACGACTTGATGCAAAGTAAATGGCAAGAATGAGCTAGCAGCCATAAAACTGTTCGATACTTCTATGTTGTCATAATAAAACACGCGCGCCCAAGGAACCAATACATTGTCGAAAACTACAATAGTATCCATTTCCTCATACCGCGAACCTAATGGATAATTAAATTGAGAATCTCCTCCAACAAATGATTCTCTGCATACAAACCGAAGACCTTCACTGTCACTAGGTATCGAAAAAGCGAATCCATTTGCTGGATCTTTAACTCCCCCTGCCGAAATAACTACAATCTCATCCGTGATCCCGCCTTGTGTTGCCAGTAGACGCGCACCCTTTACAATAATTCCTTTTTCATTTTTTTCAATAACCTTTGCAGCAATCGGCTCACTCGTTTCCTCAAAATAGAATTGTGCGCGGTTCACTTGTGGACTAATGAATGTATGCGTCATAGATAAATCATTTTCGCGTGCATATTCATAGAATGATAATATGTGTTCGGGAAAACAATTTTCTTTTCCTTTTAAGTAGTTTACAGACGATGCAAGCGCCATCAACACAGTATTCATATAGTCTGGACTTCTTCCCATCATGCCATTGTTAGATTTAGCCCAATGCTGGATCATTTCCCGCCTTTTATTTAGATCACTTTTTACTTTTGGCTGTAAATAAGACAATCCAACTTGATGTCCTGTTTTTGGTGATTGGTAAGTCATAACGTCTTTTAATGATGGATCATGTTGCATATCGTATAATGCTGCTTGGCTCTTCATGATTCCTTTGAATGCAGCATGCTCCGAAATATTGCCTGTCACGGGATTACCATCTACCCAAACATTCGTTTGTAGCCGGTCAATCCGATTTATATAATCATTTCCGGTAATAGCTGGCATACACTCACCCCTAAATGGTAGTAGCTAATTATGTGGCATTCGATGTATATAAACATCCAAACTATTTCTTTGATTATATATTATTAATATTCGCTTT
This sequence comes from Sporosarcina sp. Y1009, assembly GCF_057669865.1. Taxonomy (NCBI): domain Bacteria; kingdom Bacillati; phylum Bacillota; class Bacilli; order Caryophanales; family Caryophanaceae; genus Sporosarcina; species Sporosarcina sp. Y1009. The sequence goes on from NZ_JBYHFO010000002.1 coordinate 143,434, forward strand.
CGATTGTTACAATAGGGGGATTGTCTAGAATTCAGTCGAATTGAAAATCATACCTGCGTACCAATCATTCCTGAGTGTAAATTTAACACTGATTATTTAATAGAGAAATCAATATTAACAATTTCCTGAATAACAGATTGAACTTTATCAGCGGTTCAAAAAAGTAATCTGCCTCGTCTTCTGTCGGTTTAGTGACGCCGTCTTTTGCGGTCTCAGCCTGTTGTCGAATAAGTACTTCCTCAAAGTATTAGCAGGTATCGATAATCCCGACCACCATGATTGAACAAAAGAAGTCTTGACATTGGTTGGCATTAAATTCCCGAACCTAGAACCGCAAATCAAATGGAATATACCAATGTTTATCAATAATGACACATATATCATCGGATTTTCTACAGCGAAGCAACATTTGAGGGTTTTACCGAAAAGTGCAGGCATTACACAATTTTCCGATGACATTGCACAAGCTTATAGCGTTACCAAAGGCTTGTTTCGAATTCCGTGGAATGAACAAGTAAATTACGAATTGCTTGAGAAAATGATTGAATTTAATATTATAGATAAGGTTGGATATACGAGTTTTTAGCGGTAATAATAAATCACGCCTAATCACCAACAATATTTATTCCTCATCATCCCACCGAATCCCAAAAGGAACCCCATTTGCTGTGTATCCAGCAATGAAAGAAAATTGATCATCAGAATCGAGAGGATAATCATCTTGGGCTTCTTTTTGTTCTTTTCGCTTTCTTTTTTCATTCTGCCGATTTATAAGTGATGTTTCTACTTGCTCCTTATAATGATCGCTGAATGAAACCCCAAGAATTTCTAACTCTTTAATCGCGCATAATATGCCGACACCGTACCACTTGCTGTACGATTTTGCGATGTTTTTAGCAGTAGTTGTCGGCAACCATTTTGTTTTCGCATTATGCAAACGCTGGTCCCTATTGTATCTTTTTCTACGAGGAGGATTCGCTTTCTTTTTTTTGCCCATAGTCTCATCCCTATCATTCTTCTACCAGATTTCTAGATAAAGTTCATTAAAATTAAAGCCTAATCCCTCAACACTTCATTGAGAAATTAGGCGCTTATGTCGTGATCCGTTCCCAAATTCAAATATGGCTATTTGGCAATTAAACAGTTAGCGAGCCACGGAAACCTCTGGCAGCATAGTAGGATTCTGCTCCATTGTGATACACAAAGACAGTGTCATAGCGGCAATCGCAAAAAATAGCTCCGCCGAGTTCTCTAATGTTAGATGGCGTTTGCACCCAACTCGAAGTTTTTATATCGAATTTTCCAAGTTCCTGCAACGCTCGATATTGATCCTCCGTTAAAAGTTCAATACCCATAGCAGTTGCCATATCAATCGCGTTATTTTCTGGTTTATGTTTTTTCCTTGACTCTAACGCTTCACGGTCGTAACAAACACTTCTACGACCTTTAGGACTCTCCGCCGAACAATCATGAAAAACGTATGCATCATTCTTTATATCATAGTCTACAACATCCGGTTCACCACCAGTTTTCTCCATTTCACCTAGCGACCATAGTTTTTCGGGATTTGTATCCAGCTTTTTTTGAACTTTAGCCCATTCAAGACCTTTATGGCGGTTCATATTTTTCTCGAAACGCGCTTTCAATATTTCGAGTAATTCTTCACGTGGGTCAAGTGACAGCTCTTTGTTATCGATAATTTTATTTTCATTAGTCATGGTTAGTTTCCTCCTAAATTATATGATTCAGCAAGTCGATTGCCCCACAATACAGCTGTTAATCAATTGGATTTGTATTAAGTATAACACTTTCAATTCCAGAAACTTTTGATAATGATAAATGATCTATTCCAATGACTCTAATCATTATCGGCCACTCCACCTCATAATCATTCCTGGAATAAAAATCTTCGAATTTTCGTATCTTTGGAACAATCAATCATAAAGAAGTTACTCATAAAAAAATTCAAACTCATAAGTTTCAGGTGACCAATAGCATTACATAGGATAAAACATCGTACACTATTTACTCATCGTCATCTAACCAACTTAAGGAATAATAAAGATCATTTAATACGTCATTATACCCCCAGCCTGTTCCTTCTGAATCTTCTACAATAGAAAATAACCAGTCATCAAACATCTCGAATAATTCTTCAGACTCCCCGCACTCTTCGATTATCTTTTGATACATTGATGCCATACTGTTATAAAATTTAGCATCAATATCTCCAAATGTCTTTGTGAAAATCGTCCCATTGTCTACATAATGTAGCATCAACTCAATCGTTTTCACACGATCGTTTGTGAGTTTTTCAAATTGATTGATTGAACTTTTTGCAACTGCTAAACGAAGCTTCCCATGCCCCTTATCGGGGAAAAATTCATCTTCAATTACTTTTTTTGCTTTCTCGTACACCTCTTCAATAGCACTGCTACCAAGAAATTTTACAGACAAAAACTCTTGTGCAGTCTTATCTGCTTTGTATAAATCAACAATAACATCGATAAGTTCCTTTTGATTCATTTCTTTTAAATGTTTTTTAGATCTGTTATTTTTATTTTCGTCATTATTTTAATTCATCCCCAATTTGAAAGTTTAAGCTCAACTAAATTTAGCTAAAGACAGTCCCTCTTGCTTTCAAAAATCTCGAATTGCTTTTATTTAATCCAATCAACTATCGTTATTATTGAAAATTGTTAAATGGATTTCTTACGAAAATCGATTCTAATAAGATTAGAACAAACAGGAAGAAGAAGAATTTCGTTTAGCATAAGCTCCTTCCCTCTAAATCTTTTCGGTTAGGAGGTTTTTTAAAAATTAAGCTAAACAATAATTATGATAACATTAAGGAAGAATACCTGTTCAAACATGAGCTCCTAAAAAACTTTGCAGAAAGTCTCTTTAGGGGGCAATAAAAAGGGGCAACTAAATAATGATTTCTAGAGAAAAATTAGAAAACAATCAAGTTTGGCTATATATCATTGTATTAATAACAGCAGCTGGGTCCGGATTAATGGTTCCTGATTTTTTCGGACAATTAGATATAACGATTTCTGTTGTCATTGCTATTTTGATGTACAGTATGTTTTCACAGATTCCTTTTACATCTATAAAAACGTCGTTTGCTAATCGACGTTTTATCTTGGCGCTATTAACTGTTAACTATATAGCAGTGCCTATTGTGGTATGGCTTCTATCAAGGTTATTACCCGAACACCCACCATTATTACTTGGTGTCTATTTAGTTTTACTAACCCCTTGCATTGACTATGTGATTGTTTTTACAGCTTTAGGTCGTGGAAATGAAAAGCTGATACTGATGTCAACACCGATTCTCTTCATTACGCAGATGCTGCTTTTGCCTCTGTATTTATGGTTGTTTATGGGAGAGGATGCAGCAAGAATCGTGGAACCTGCTCCGTTTTTGGAAGCTTTTTTCGGTCTTATCGTTATTCCACTCGGAATTGCTATTGCTATACAGCTGCTTGCAAGAAAAGCACCTGTTGGAAATAGAATAGTAGATTTTTCGGCATGGCTGCCCGTTCCATTCATGGCACTTACCCTTTTTGTGGTCGTTGCTTCTCAAATCGGCAAATTATCTACCTATATGGACTTAATTATCAAAGTCATTCCGATATATGTCGCATTTATGATCATCGTGCCTGTTGTTTCACGATTCATCGCTAAGTTGTTTAAGCTCGATACAGGATCAGGTCGTGCCCTTATCTTCAGTGGATCAACACGTAATTCGCTTGTAGTTCTTCCTCTCGCCCTGGCGTTGCCCGACGAGTTAAGCACGTTGGTAGCTGCAGTAATTGTTACACAGACAATCGTTGAGCTTGCAGGTGAACTAATTTATATTCGATTAGTACCTAATCTACTTTTGCGTAAGGAAAACTGATTAGAAGTCACTTTATACTACTGCAGATAAACATCGAAGCATCTTGATTCATGAAAATATGATTTCCGTGATAGAATTTTTCAATTTCAATTGATTTAATTCCAACTTCGGATGATTAATTTTATCATTTTTGTCAAAATCAATAATAAGTAGCTTGCCACCACTATTTAAAACGTTAAATAATTCTCGTAAAATTTTTATAGTGTCCGGAATATGAAGAAGGACAAGTGACATTAAAACTATATCTGCTTTAAGTTCAGGAGTTTTTTCAGTGAAATCCGAATAAAGCACTCTTGAATTGGTGATTCCTCTTTGAGTAATTTTAGCTTTCGCAACTTCAAGCATTGGCCTTGATGAATCAACCAGCAACATCAATTCTGTTAAATCTGCAATTTCTAAACTAATAAGACCTGTACCACTCCCATAGTCGATTAAAGATTTCGATTTACTGTTATGTAATTCTGGTCTTACTGCCTCAAATTTCAGGCCAAACTTCATGTTGTTTGCTAATCCACCTAATGCCTGATAACTCCGGTAGAAGGCTTTTGTATTTTCCTAGATTTAAAATTTGTATAGCTTCTAGTTGTCCGTAATTAATACTATTAATGTTCACTGAATTGTAGGCTGGGGTATGAATATGGATTAGTAAACTTTCAGCTAAAGAAATTTGATTGCTCCAAATGTCATCCGACGGCGTAATTGAACCACTAAATCTTCCGACATAGAATGTATAGTCATCCTCCAACCAATAGGCGTGCTGCATAATTCTTGTACCAAACGAGCTATTTAAAGTACTTGCTGACGAAATCATTATATTAATTAAATACAAGATCCTTTCATTTAAAAAATCGTACCCGTGCACGAAACAATCATGAAAGTTTAAACATTCGTGATAGTTTCTTGCACAGGTACGTCAAATAATAGATGGGCAAATTCTTGTTCACTTTCTGTTCCGAGCGTTGATTGTTCGACTGCGTTCACGGCTTTATGAAGCATTTCAACGTCTCCCTTTGAAGGTTTTCACGTAATTTTGGTGAATCCTGCTTGATTTTGTAAGATACTTTATTCTACCATATTACCTAGTATATTTATCTGACTATTCATGACTTTTGATAGAAGTTTTGGAATGTCTTACAAATACCCTAATTTAAATGACTTTTCATTAATTAACCCTGGCTTAACCTTGCTCGTTTAAGATGTGCGGTAGAAGGAGGTCGGTACTACTTGAGGAGGTTATATGTTTTATTCTTATCGGTTATTGCGGGCATGTTGTTAGGTGCTTGTAGCATTACAGTTCAAGAGCCTAACAATGAAGTTGAGGGAATTGATACAGATAAAGAAGTGAACGAAGTGGATGAAGTTGTGCAGGAAAATGAAGAAGTCGAAGAGGCTAAAGAAGAAGATGTTGTGGAAGCGGATGCAACTTTAGATGTAGAAGCTCTCTTCACTAAAATGAAGGAGGCTTCAAAAACGATTAATCGTGTTGCGATCACAGCAGATACTAAAACGACAACTACGATGAGCGGCGTGACTAGCGTCGAATCTAGTACGATTGCTGGTAGACTTCAGATTGCCCCAGCTGTCCAACACATTATCAATACAGCAACTTCAGGCGAAGCTACTGATGGTGAAATGTACGTAACGGAAGATGCAACCTATTTTAGCACCGAAGACTCTGGAGGTTGGATAAAATTCAATCATAGGCAGAATGATGGTGTGGTTGGTGTTCTTCGAGAAGAGCAGTTAGCACACTTAATCGACTATTCAGGTGCTTTTGAATTAACGGAGGACGATATTCACTTTATCATTACTTATATCGGATCCGATGACCTATACAAAGAAGTCTTTTACTCTGGGCCAATGCGAACTAAGACACCTGCTGGTGATTTATCGGCTCAGATTGAAAAAATGGAAATCACTGGTTCAGTACAAATGATGGTCTCAAAAGAAACTTTTTTTGTTGATTCTCAAGTTTCGATGACAGACGTGACAATGCATGACACCGTTGTCATCCATACCATTGATGAAGCATCGTACACTTTTACTAATTATAATCAATTAGATGAAGTGGTTGTGCCTGAGGATATCATTGAAAATGCAATGAGCATAAATCCAGGAGCGTGAACACGAAAAAGTATCAAATAAAAATGCTGCGCCTTATTTATGGGCGCAGCATTTTTATGATACAAACGCTCTCAAGTGACTTGGAGAGTCATAGATAATGTGATTCCCCCTTGTTACTTACGGTTCATTTTGAAATGTATAGTTTACATAGCCCGTATTCCCAGCTACCTCTTCTTCCCCTTCAATTCGTTCACTTATTTCCATAATCACAGAAAACTTTCCATCTGGATCATGAACGATTCCTTTAATGCCGTAAACGCCATTTTCAGATGTTTCTGCAAAAGCATTATTAACCGTTAGTCCAGCTACCTCGAGTTCCTTTATAAAACGTTCTGCCATAGCGGGTATATCAGAATCGTCTGTTTCAAGAAGAACCGTATGAAGATGGCCCATCTCCATATCTAATACAACCATATATTTGCTTGGGACGGGCATCCAGTCTGGAAAAGAATCTATACCAACAACCGATGTTGGATAATCGGCTTCCTCAGATTCAACCTTGCCATCAATCTCAGTAGTTTCTTTTTCTTTTGAAGTCGTCGTTTTTTGCTGCTTTTCACCAACTGAGTTGGTCGAAAAACTACATCCTGATGTAATGAGAAGTACTATGGAAAATATACTAACAAAGTAACAAATCTTTTTCAATTTCCCTCATCGCCTTTCGTAATGTCTTATTTTTTCTTTACAATACAGGGTGAGGGTTAAGTGAAGGTTAAGTCATAGTCAATTGGTAATCATTTTCATACATCCTAAAAAAGGTTTCCAACATATTTTTGTTGAATAGGTAATTGGAATAACTATATTAGGGAGTGAATGACTGTGGGAATTACCGGATTGGGCGGGATCTTTTTCAAGTGCAATGATCCTGAAAAGCTTCGTGAATGGTATCATGACAAGCTTGGCTTATCATCGGATCAATATGGACGGACTTTTTTATGGGAAGACACAAAAGGAAGCTCTGTTTGGGCACCATTTTCAAAAGATACAACATATTTTAGCCCGTCAGACAAAGAGTTTATGATTAATTTTCGAGTGAAAGATTTAGTCACTTATCTCGAAGAACTCCGTGCTAAAGAGGTTGAAATTATTGGGGAATTGACAGAGGAGATTTATGGAAAGTTCGCACATATACTGGATCTTGATGGTAATAAGATTGAGTTATGGGAACCGATTGACGCTGCAATGGAGAGCTAATTAATGGTAGTAGAATAAGACCGTTAATTCAATGACAATTAACGGTCTTTTTCTGTGTTTCCGTCTTTTCTATGATGGGTCCTTTTCAAACTGCTCAATTAGATTATTGAATTTTTCGCTATGCTCCCAGAACATCAAGTGCCCCCCAAGTACTTCCACCTTTGACTGTGGGGAGACTTTTTCAGTAAATGACTTCGCGACTTCAGCCCAATGTTCCGCTACAACAGTCAATGTCGGAACGGACTCGCTTGCCATTTTAGCTTCGGTCCGATAATCAGAAAACATCCCTGCTGAAAACAAATTCGCTGCGATATAAACTGGCGTTTTCAAAGATTGCTCCACAAGCCAAGTGACTTCCTCTTCTTGTAGGTCACGCTGAACCATTACATCCTTCACATATGCCCCGATAAATTTCCGCTGACCTTCCGGATTTCGTAAAAACGTTGTATAGGCCGCGGCAATATCATCAAGCGGACCCTCTACCCAATCTTCTACACTTGTCGATAATGGTTTAGGTGAAAGATCAACAAAGACTAGTGATTTAATATTTTCTACCCCATGTTGTCGGATATATTCCCAAATTGTTAAACAACCGAATGACCAACCAACTAGCGTGACATCTTTCAATTCTAATCTATCTAAAACTGTTGCCAAATCAGAACCGTGTGTAACGTACTCATTGCCGTGCATAGTCATCGTTGATCGACCGTGGCTTCTTGGGTCGATGACAATTACACGTCTTGTTTTAGAAAAGTGTGCGACTTGTTCAGCAAAAACTTCAGTTGTAAACGTCCAACCTGGTATGAAGACAATCGGATCGCCACTGCCAACATCTTGAACAAATAGTTCTATACCTGGATCTACTTCAATATACTTCCCACCTGGTACTGTCAAAGCCTCAACTCCCTAACTTTTATTCTAGTAAGATTCTATTCGATAAAAGCGGATAAAATCCCTTTTATTTAATTACATTATTCTTCGCTTCACATCATATGGATAAGCTTTCAAAAGCCCCTAAACAATGCTTACTTGTTTAGGGGCTTTTATGTTTTTACAAGTAAATTCACTTTCACAAATTCCGCTAAAACCTAACTGCCAGATTCTACCTACTATCACTTTTCGGGTCGAAAGCATCGCGAAGGCCATCTCCTATAAAGTTAATAGATAAAACAGTTACTAATATGCCTAATCCAGGAGGTATCCATGCTTCAGGATGATAGCGTAGAATACGAATACTTTGCGCTTCGGAGATCATATTTCCCCATGTCGGCGTCGGTTGTGGGATACCAAAACCAATAAAGCTTAAAGCCGATTCAATAATAATCATCGATGCCATCATCAATGTCGCGTTGACAATGATTGGTCCGATCGCATTGGGTATGAAATGCCTGAAAATAATTCGCGCATCACTAGCTCCTATCGCTCTTGCCCCCAAGACGAACTCTTGTTCTCGCAACGAAAGAAAAGTCCCTCTAACAATCCGCGTCAAGGTTGGCCACGAGGTAATCGCAATAATGGTGACAAATATGCCAATCGTAATTCTCTCCATCAAAGCAATAATCGTTAGTGCTAATACTAAAAAAGGTAAAGCAAGTACTAAGTCCGTTAATCGCATGATAATATTATCTACAATTCCGCCGTAGTAGCCTGCTATCGCACCTGTTATCAGTCCAATGACCAATGTAAATACCATTGCGCTAAAACCGACAATCAATGAGATTCTAGAGCCGTAGAGTAACCTTGAAAAGTTATCGTGCCCCACACTGTTTGTGCCCAAAATATGTTCACTGGTAGGACTTTGTTCAATTAGTAATAAATTAGGTTCAGTAGGATCGTGTTCTGTTAAAAATGGTGCAAAAATGGCCATACAGACAATGAGAAAAAAAACGATAAGACCCAACATAGCTAATTTATTTTTCAGAAATCTTCGAATTGCTAATTGAAGTGGACTTCGATGTTTTCTATCAAAAACCACTTCTTCGTTCGGATCTACATTTAACGAATCAATTGGTGTTGGCTGAACCATACGTATCCACCTCAATCATAACGAATTCTCGGATCTACTATACTATAAAAAATATCTGCGATTAAGTTCCCAACCAATATCGCAACCCCTAATAATAATGCGATTGCCATAACAACTGGATAATCACGGTTTGTAATAGCGTTTATAAATAACGTCCCTAGCCCGGGAAAGTTAAAAACTTGTTCTGTAATAATTGCGCCACTTAAAATAGCTCCAAACTCAAATCCCATGAGCGTTATGATGGGAATCATTGCATTTCGCAACGTATGTTTATAAAGGACGTTACGATCACTCATGCCTTTCGCTTTTGCAGTTCGAATATAATCGCTGCCCAGTACATCAAGAACTTCCGAACGCATATACCGCATATAAGAAGCCGTACTGGCTAGTCCTAATGTTAGGCCTGGCAGAATCATATGATGAATACGATCCTTAAATTCTCCAAATCCAGTAAGCTTATTGGAAGATAAAGTTCCCTGTGCCGGAAACCAGCCCATTTTGATTGAAAATACATAAATGACGACAAGTCCAAAGAAAAAGTTTGGAATCGCAAGTCCTGCAAAGCCAAATGTGGTTGCTCCATAATCTAATAGTGAATATGGTTTTCGAGCAGAGTATATACCAATTGGAATGGCAACGACTAAAGTGATACCAAGTGCAACGACACCTAAGTACACCGTGTTCATAATTCTTTCTTGTATCAAACTTTGAACGGAACGGCCATTAAAAGTTATGGATTCACCAAAGTTTCCGCGTACAACTTCTTTTGCCCAATTCAGGTATTGAATAGGAACCGGTTTATTTAACCCCAATGCCTCACGTTGCTGCTCGTACACTTCTGGGTTAATGTTCGGATCTAAAATCTTTCCAGTAAATGGATCACCTGGCGCTGCTTTTGCCAAGCCAAATACGATGATAGACAATGCTAATAACATAGGGATAAATACTAATATTCTTCTAATAATATATTGGTACATACTTCGCGCCTCCCTTGAAGGAGAAGCGTATGCAGTGAATCACATACGCTCATTTTGTTCCTTCTAGTTATTATTATTGATCATTTACCCACCAAGTATGGGAATCTCTGTACATCGTTTGCGGCAGGATTTGAATGTTTTCAATCCGATCATTGTATGCCCAAATACTATTTTGTGCATAGAGCAAGAATGCCGGCAAATCTTCAGAGAAGAGCTTCTGCCATTCTTGATAAACATCTGTTCTGAAACCTTGATCGAATGCATCTGGCGCTTTAATCGCATTGTATAGTAACTCATCTGATTTCGGATTATTCCAACGCGAGAAGTTGTAAGCGTCTTTAATGCCCCATAGACCTAATGGATCCGGATCCGCGCTTCCTAAACTCCATCCAATCAAGTATAGATCCCAGTCGGAATTGTCATTTGTAAGTCCGTCAACATAAACTGACATATCTTTTGGCTGACGTAAGTCGACTTTAATGCCAACTTTATCAAGATAATCAACAACGAGTGGTGCTGATCTTTCACGAATCTCGTTTCCAGTTGGGTATTCCATATTTAGTACCCATTCATTTCCATCTGGATCATCACGGTACCCATCACCGTCTGCATCGACGTAACCAAGTTCGTCTAACATTTCTTCTGCTTTATCAGGATCGTATGTGTAGTTCGTTCCAGCATTTTCATCATAAGCCCAGAATTGAACTGCGATTGGGGAGTTAATAGGTTGGCCGCGACCATGTAATAGCCCTTGACCATGTCCTTCACCTACAAGACCATCGCGGTCAATTGCCCATGCAATCGCTTGCCTTATTTTCGGATCAGCAATTTTTTCGTTTGGAACCCAATTATCCGGTTCAATTGCACCAGCTGCAACATCTTCAGCTGTACGGTGATTCATCTTGAATCCTAATAGTTGGTAACCAAAATCTGCTTGTTCAATAATTTCAACATTTTCATATTCACTCACCATATCGTAGTCAGCTGGGTTAATGCCCCCAGGTGCTGCGATAAAGTCAATTTCTCCTTTTTCAAGTAAGCCTGTCATGACAGATTGTTGAACAACTTTCCAAACGATTTCGTCTAGAAGAGGCTTATCTTGCCAATACTCATCGTGACGCTCGAGTGTATATTGCTCACGCTCAATCATATCTGCAAACATAAATGGTCCTGTTCCAATCACCTTTCCAGCTTGAGTAGATTCTTCTGCTGCTGGAATATCAGCTACAGGAATGTTTTCAAAAATATGTTTAGGAATAATCGGGAAACCAGTGTAATAGAGTGGCATTACGTTTGGCTCTGAAAATTTAAATGTAACTTGGTAATCGCTATCTGCGACAACTCCCAGAAACTCATCTGATTCTCCTGAAACATAGTCTTCATAACCTAATAGTGGTTCAACATAGTTTGTGCGCACTCCACCTGCTGAAACATAGTCAGGGTCAGAAATCGCCTGATAAGTGTACACTACATCGTGTGCAGTAAACTCTGTCCCATCATGCCATTTCACGCCTTCTTCTAGTGTAAATGTAATTTCAGTTTGGTCTTCGTTTGGATCCCATGATTTTGCGAGTGCAGGGATAAATTCTAAGTTTTCGTTCTGTGATGTTAGACCTTCATGTGTGAAATCTAGAATGTTTGCTTCATAAGCTTCTTGATAAAAAATCGGGTTGAACATACCTGCTGGTGCCGTGTGCATCGCACCTGTTACTGTGCCGCCTTCTTTTGGACCATCATCAGTAGCTTCTTCGTCTTCGGCTTCATCTTCAGTGTTCGTGTCTTCCGTGTTTGCATCTTCTGGTTTTTCTGTATCTCCGTCTCCATCTGAATTACAAGCCGCAAGCACTATACCGAACATCAATACTAAAATTAGTAAAAATAGACTACTCCTATTACGTTTCAACAAATTAGTACCCCCTCATCATTTTTTATTCAAAATGCATTAATATCCTTGATTTACACAGTCCACATCACCCCCTTAAAGGTAATCACATTTAATCTTCTGTATATAAATGACATGAAACAAAATGATCTTCTTCCATCTCTACTAGTTCAGGAACTTCTGTTGTACACCGCTCAAATGCATATGGACACCTCGTCCTAAACGTACATCCTGACGGTGGATTTGCTGGACTTGGCAAATCGCCTTCTAACTTAATCTTTTCAACTTTTGTTGCAGGATCTTTATCTATATCAATGACAGGTATTGAAGATAATAGTGCTCGTGTATAGGGATGAAGTGCATTGCTGTAGAGTGCTTTTTTCGACGCAAGCTCTACAAATCTACCTAAATACATAACGGCTACTCTATCACTAATATGCTTGACGACACTCAAATCATGCGCGATGAATAAATAGGTTAACCCTAATTCTTCCTGTAAGTCTTTCATTAGATTTAATACTTGTGCTTGAATCGATACATCTAATGCAGATACAGGCTCATCACATATGACAAACTTTGGATTTACAACTAGCGCTCGAGCAATACTGATTCGTTGCCTCTGCCCACCTGAAAATTCATGTGGGTATTTTTGCAAATCGCCTTTTCTCAATCCTACTTTTTGAATAATCTCCGAAACTTGTGTCATCCGCTCCTTTTTTGATAGCTTTCCTTGCACAATTAACGGCTCTTCAATCAGCTGTCCAACACTCATTTTTGAGTTCAATGATGCAAAAGGGTCTTGAAATACAATTTGCATGTCTTTTCTCTGCGGACGAATTTTCCGTTGACTAAGTTGTGAAATATCAACATTATCAAAAATGACATTTCCTTCTGTTGGATCCATCAGTCGTAAGATGACTCGCCCTAATGTTGATTTTCCAGATCCAGATTCTCCAACTATCCCTAAAGTCTCTCCTTTAACGATCGAGAAAGAAACGCCGTCCACCGCTTTTACATGGCCGACAGTTCGTTTCAAAATACCACCTTTTATGGGGAAATACTTTTTCAAGTTTTGAACTTCTAGAAGAATATCTTTATTTGACCGATTTTCTAGATTAGAACTTTCCAAATTTCGTTCAAGCATCGTCATTTGCATTTCCTCCATCCTCATAGAGATAACAACGGACAAAATGGCCCGGATCTAGTTCTTTTAATTCTGGGTTCGATTCTCGACACTTATCCATAACAAATGGACAGCGGGTTGCAAAACGACACCCTTTTGGAAAGTTATAGGAAGGTGGAACAGTCCCTTTAATCGTTCCAAGCCGCTCCACATCTTCATCCATTTTAGGTAAACTCGCCAACAAACCTTGAGTGTACGGATGTCTTGTCAGCTTTAACAGTTCTTTCGTAGGGGCTTGTTCTACAATTTGCCCACCGTACATAACCATGACTCGGTCCGTATATTCATAGACAACACCTAAATCATGTGTAATGAGTAAAAGTGCCATTCGAAATTTCTCTTGCATTTCGACCATTAAATCGAGAATTTGCGCTTGTATCGTAACATCTAATGCCGTTGTAGGTTCGTCCGCAATTAGTAATTGTGGGTTACAAGAAATAGCCATTGCAATCATGACCCGTTGTCGCATCCCCCCTGATAATTGATGTGGATATTCTTTCATTATTTCTTCGGGTCTTGGAATGCCCACCACTTTCAATAAACTAATGGCTTGAATTTCCGCCTCACGTTTTTTTGCTTTTTTATGCTTCCGGATTATCTCGGTAATTTGATTTCCAATTGTAAATACTGGATTTAGTGCAGTCATCGGCTCTTGGAAGATCATTCCAATGTCATTTCCACGAATTGATGTCATTTGTTTGGGTTTAAGATTCAATAATTCTTGATCATTCATCGTAATAGATCCTTCAACAATTTTCCCTGGCTTATTTATGAGTTGCATAATCGATAAGGCGGTAATACTTTTTCCACTGCCCGATTCTCCCACAATCGCAACGGTCTCCCCTGGGTAAACTGAAAATGAAATACCGTCAACAGCTTTTGCAATTTGATTTTGGTTCAAATAAAAGTATGTCTTCAATTGCTCAACTTCTAGTAGTGGCTGCATCCCCATATGAACACTCCATTCGATAACTATTTTACTTTTGTAAATAATCAATCAAGATATATTTCACTACATAATTGCGACAATTGACTACATTGTATTCGTAACTATCGCAATTGTCAATCTGATTTTTTGTATTTAATTTATTATATTGAATATTTTGTCGAATCATGTAAAATTCATATTGCATAGAAAAATAGCCCTCAAACATGGTAGGTAACTACCATATTTGAGGACTATTATTGGCCTTTTGTTTGATCATCTTTTTCCCATAGTCGTAAATAAGGGAAAGGGTCAAACGCCCATTCAGTTCGTCCGTTATACTTGTACATTCCGTAATGAAGATGCGGTGCGAATCTTCCAGATGTACCTTCTTTTCCATATCCAGAACTTCCAACATAACCAAGTACAGTGCCCGGTTCTACGAAGACACCTTCTTTAATTTTTTCATCAAAACCTGAAAGATGTGCATAGTAATGGTAGGTATTGTACATATCGCGGATTCCCACTCGCCAACCTCCATAATCATTCCACCCCATGACTTCGACGATTCCATATGAAGTCGATAGAACCGGCACACCGTAGTTCGCAAATAGGTCTGTTCCTTCATGTATTCGCCGTCCACCCCATCCTCGACTAACTCCCCAAGTACTTCGATAACTATAGTTGGCGGATACTGGTAATGGAAATGCACGTTGGTCTAAATTTAGCGTTTCAAAATGACTGTATAGTTTAGAAATCGTCATAATTTGGTCTACCGTTTCTTTTCTTTCATAATAATCCAACAGGGCTTGTTTAAAGTTTTTTTCTGTGGCGCCATAAGAACTAATATATGTAGCCATCGTTTGCAATTTGTCATCTGGATCATTCGAGTCCACAATACCATCTTGATTACCGTCACGTCCAAATCCATTGAAAAATGCAATTGAAATTTCCGAGTGATCTTCTTGAAACGGATTCAATATACCGCTCCAAAATTCATTTGGAAAATAGATTGACATCGGACCTTCACTTTTGGGTATATCTGAACGGACAGCTTGTATATTTCGTTCAAATTGGTCAATTGCTGCTAGGTAATACCAAGGAATATTAAAGTCGCTATATTTAACATAATACGCCTTTCTTTCATCGAGTTCCTGTTCCCTCGTTTTTCCCTCTTCCTTTTCAGCTTGTACGTAGATTGATGAAAAGAGGAAAATTGTGAATGAGAAAAACATTATGCGTGTGTAAACATTCAAACAAAAAAACCTCCTTTTGACTATGTAATTTAGATTCCCCTAAATGACTTTTTTCATGAATGGAAATTAAAAAGCGCTCAATGAATTGAGCGCTTAAAGATGAATCAATATTTTTTTCCAATGTCTCCGTAGTCGTTTAACAGTTCTTCAAAACTTTTATTTTTCTCGCGTTCTTTTCTTTCAAGACGAAGTTTTTCTTGACGCTTATCTTCATTTTCACGTTCCGTAATTGAAAGTTTATTTTTCACTGATTTCAATTTTGCGAGGACGTCATCGTCAAGGGAATCAGACAGCGTAGATGGAATATCTTCTATCTTTTTGCCTTGTTGATTTCCTTTTCTCCTTTTTGCAGACATATATGAATCCCCTCTTTCTACTTATGGCCGTTTTACAATAGTGGCTACACCTTGTCCGCCGCCAATACAAAGTGTGGCGAGTCCAGTTTTCGCATCACGTCGTTGCATCTCATGTAGCAATGTTACAAGTATTCTTGCACCACTTGCACCGATTGGATGCCCAAGTGCAATTGCACCACCATTTACATTCAATTTCTCATGATCGAATCCAAGTTCTTTATCTACTGCAATGGACTGCGCTGCGAAAGCTTCATTCGCTTCGATTAAATCAATCTCATCTAATTCCATATTTGCACGTGATAATACATTCTTAACGGCTTGAACTGGTCCGATTCCCATTACTGATGGATCAACGCCAGCTCCTGCATTTGCGACAATTGTGGCCAGTGGTGTTAAGCCCAGTTCATCTGCTTTTCTTTTTGACATGATGACAAATGCAGCCGCACCGTCATTAATACCTGAGGCGTTTCCAGCCGTCACACTACCATCCCGTTTAAATGCTGGACGTAATTTCCCCAATTTTTCCGCTGTTGACCCACCTCGAACATACTCATCTGTATCGAAAATGATTGGGTCACCTTTACGGTTGGGAACTTCAACTGCGACAATTTCATCTTTAAATTTTCCTGCCTCAATTGCGGTTGCAGCTTTTTTCTGTGAATATGCTGAAAACTCATCTTGTTCTTCACGTGTAATGGAATAATGATCACATAAATTTTCTGCTGTCACACCCATATGATAGTCATTAAAAGCACACCATAAGCCATCTGAAATCATACTATCAACAACTTTTTGATCGCCCATTTTATAACCTTCACGAGCATTTTTTAATAAAAATGGCGCTTGGCTCATATTTTCCATTCCACCGGCCACAATAACATCAGCATCTCCTGATACGATGGCTTGACGCGCTAAGTGGACTGCTTTTAAACCAGAGCCACATACTTTGTTTATCGCCATAGCTGAAACCGATTCGGGTAGACCTGCTTTAATCGCAGCTTGTCTTGCTGTATTTTGTCCAAGTCCTGCTTGTAAGACATTCCCCATAATGACTTCATCCACAAGCTCAGGTGCAACACCTGCACGTTCTAATGCATCCTTTATAACGATTGCCCCTAGATCAGTTGCGGAAACATCTTTTAATGACCCTAAAAACGAGCCAATTGCTGTTCTAACCGCACTAACGATGACTACTTCATTTCCCATTTCTAACTTCCCCCTTAATATTGTTATCCTACTTAATTTGCTTGTCACTACATCCCTTTATTATAATAAGAATCAGGAGGGATGGTATGTATATTTTACCAAACAATGCAACAATAATCGAGGTCGGTCCACGAGATGGATTACAAAACGAACAAAACCATGTCGAAACAGCGGATAAATTGACGTTTATAAAAGCACTTCAAGGAGCACATATTAGTGAGATGGAATTAACGTCTTTTGTGTCTCCAAAATGGGTACCACAAATGGCTGATGCGCGTGAAATTTTAATGAAGACACCAGTTTCTGGAAGGCAGTTTGTGTTAGCACCAAATGGAAAAGGATCAGAAATGGCATTAGATGCTGGCGCGAAGAGTATTGCAGTATTTGTAGGGGTTAGTAATACTTTCAATCAAAAGAATATTAATCGTTCTACAGAAGAAAGTATGGATGCGTTAGTACCCATCTTGGAAAAATTGAAAACAGAAGGCGTTTTTATTCGAGCTTGTATATCTACCGCATTCTATTGTCCTTATGAAGGCAAAATAGATGTGAAAGATGTCGTCAATTTATGCAACAGATTTGTTGAAATGGGTGCTGATGAACTTTCTGTGGCGGACACGATTGGTATGGCCAATCCAAAAGAAAGCTATGCGTTATTTAAAACTTTAAAAGAAGCTTTTCCTACTACATTAATCACTGCACATTTTCATGATACACGTAAAATGGCGCTTGCAAATATTTATGCTGCACTACAGGCAGGCATTGATCGTTTTGACACGTCAGCAGGCGGTTTAGGAGGTTGTCCTTTTGCTCCAGGCGCAACTGGCAATGTAGCAACGGAAGATGTTGTGAATATGCTAGACAGGCTCGGTATTGAAACAGGAATCGATTTGAAGAAGGTTTGTGAGGCTATTTCGCTGATTGAACCTCATGTATCTAACCCAATTGATACAGGCATGTATCGTTTGTTCAAGAATGGACAGATGTAAGTAAGGGGTGGTTGTTGTGAAACGTCGCATTATATATATAGCTGGCGTTTTTTCGAGTATATTTGCCGCTATTATTGCTATACTTGGTTTTATTGCGACGAACCGACTGATGTATTTAAAAATGAAGGATCCTAATGTAATCATGGAACGTGAAATTCTGGCGAAACGTTTTGATGAGAAATGGTTTGAAACAGTTCGTAAAAAAGAATTATGGATTGAATCTCCAAATAATTATTTATTAAATGCAATTTTCTTTAAACCGCTAGATACGATGAATACTGTCATAATTTGTCATGGTGTAACCGAAAACAAAACGAATTCGATTAAATACGCTCGTCTATTTGAACGTCTTGGTTTTAATTCTGTCATATATGATCATCGCCGCCACGGTGAATCCGGTGGTAAAACTACGAGTTTCGGTTATTACGAAAAATTAGATTTGCAGGCCATTGTACACCATGTACGTGAATTAATCGGTGAGGATGCTATTCTCGGGATTCATGGAGAATCAATGGGTGCCGCGACAACAATTCTTTACGCTGGAACTTTTGAAGATGCAGCAGATTTTCACATCGTAGATTGCCCATTTTCAGATTTTACGGAGCAAGTCCTTCACGTCCTCCGTATGGAAACACCACTTCGTAGTACGATGTTACTAAGAATCGCAAATCTTTTTTTAAAAATACGTGATGGTTATACATTGAATCTTGTATCTCCTCGAGAAGTCATTGAAAATATTCATAAGCCTATGTTATTTATCCATAGTAATGAGGATGAATTTATATTACCCTATATGACGAAGGAACTTCATGATGCAAAACCGGGTAATAAAATGCTGAAGTTTTTTGATCGTGGGAGCCATGCAAAATCATTTAACGATAATCCAATCGCTTATGAACAAACGGTTAATGAGTTTTTTCAACGATTTGGATTTCTTTCAACAGAAAACACCCGCTCATGATCAGCGGGTGTTTTTTGTTACTACTTTTACTTCTTCTTTTTCTTGTCTTTTTTCTTATCTTTTTCCTTCTCACTAACCTTATTCATCTGACTCATCATCTGATTAATACGCTTTTGTGAAGGTTTTTGACCCATTTGCATCATCATCATTCGTAGCATTTCTTCATTAATCGGCGGGTTCTCTTCTAAGTATTTCATCATATATCGACGTGCAATGAAAAATCCGAGGGCCACACCAGCTAATAGCGCGACGACGATTCCCACTATCCACCAAAACATCCGCTATACCTCCTTCACTTCAGTTGTGCTTGTTAACGGTTCCATGAAGGATTATACAATATTATCACCTGAGATACTACCTTTTCAATGAAAAATCGCAGCTCTTTTTCTTTCGCTGTCTGAAAACTTGATAGGTTTCAACCATCCCCACTCGCCATTATTATCCATAACAGCAAAGAAACGACTATCTACTTCAGACAATGCGACAAACAAATCTAAGTCCAACATCCTCGATCCGTCACAAAAAACGGAAAGGGAATAAGCAGAAAGCGAAATCAAAATAGATCCCTTTACGGGATGAGTCAATTTATATTCTCCGTTCTCACGTTCAATTGTTTCAAATACTTTACTCAAGTTTGAAAGGATGGCTTCGTCAATTACTTCGGGTTCTATAATATCGCATAGGTAGTGTATTTCTTTTAAGTCATTACTATGCTCGCCATTTTCTTTCAGTAATTCATATAATAATTGCTCTCGTCCAATGACAAATGGTTCGTATTCCTTTTTCACTTTATATATTCCGTACAAGCGCACGACACCCACCTCCTCTTATTTAGAAGTGTATCTGTTTAGGTATGAAAAGACTGTCATAATGTGAAATAGTTCATGACTAGTTTTGTCGAAAATAACTTCTGACAAATTAGTATTTCAATTTCCTGTATTTTCAGTAATCATATCATAAACTGTCTCAGAATTCAATTTCCACAAACATGTATCGCCATTTTTTTTAGAAAAAAAAAGCTGTTTCACTCGCATCAATTAGGATGCGAATGAAACAGCTAATGTTATCAGTAATATATTATTTTAATAAATTTTTCACTTTTGAAACCACATTATCTTCTGTGAATCCGTATTTCTCAAGGACTACATTCCCAGGTGCACTTGCTCCAAAAGTATCAATTGCAAGGATATCTCCTTCGTCACCAACATATTTATGCCAGCCGAGTGATGCACCCATTTCAATACCTAGACGCTTCTTCACATCTTTTGGAAGCACGCTTTGTTTGTATTCATCGTCTTGTTTTTCAAATAGATCCCATGAAGGCATAGAAACAACACTTACATCAATACCTTCTGATTTCAATTTTTCTTGTGCTGCAACAGCAAGACTTACTTCAGATCCAGAGGCAAGCAAGATTGCTTCTGCTTTTTCTTTTGATGCTGGTGATACTACGTAAGCACCTTTTGAAACACCATCAAACGCTAATTCTGCTGTTTTAGCAAGAACAGGTAAGTTTTGGCGTGATAGGACAAGAACTGTCGGATTATTTCTTGATGAAACAGCCATATTCCATGCCGCAGCGGTTTCGTTTGCATCAGCCGGGCGAATAATAGAAAGGCCAGGCATAGCGCGAAGTGATGCCAATTGTTCAACTGGCTCATGCGTTGGACCATCTTCACCTACCGCAACACTGTCATGTGTGAATACATAAGTTACAGGAATATTCATAAGCGCGGATAGACGAACTGCTGGGCGAACATAGTCACTAAAGACGAAGAATGTTCCACCAAACACATGTAAACCACCATGTAAGGCCATACCATTTAATGCAGTTCCCATTGCAAACTCACGGACGCCGAACCAAATATTACGACCTGAATAGTCAGATGGTAAGAAGTCTCCTGATTCTTTAATCGATGTGTTGTTTGAACCTGCAAGATCTGCACTTCCTCCGAATAGTGATGGGAGAATCGGAGCAATCGCATTAATAGCATCACCAGATGCCGCACGTGTAGCTAAAGATGTACCTTCAGTATATGTTGGAAGTGAATCTACAAATCCTTCAGGTAATTTTCCATCTATTGCATCTAGTAATTGTTGTGCAAGATCAGCATGCTCTGCTTCGTATTTTTTGAATAGTTCGTTCCATTCTTGTTCTTTTTGAACGCCAAGTTTTTCTGTACCTTCTTGGAAAGCTTCATAGACACCTTCTGGAACATGGAAATCCTCTTCAAAAGTCCATTTGTAATAGTCCTTTGTCAGTTTCATCTCATCTTCACCAAGTGGTGCACCGTGTGCAGCTGATTTTCCTGACTTATTAGGAGAACCGTAACCAATAACTGTTTTAATCTCAATCATTGTTGGTCCACCGACATTTTGTTTCGCATCTTCAATGGCTGTAGAAAGAAGACCAACATTATTGCCGTCTTCAACACGGATATAATTCCAACCATATGATTCGAAACGTTTTTGAATATTTTCTGAAAACGACATATCTAGTTCACCATCAAGTGAAATATCATTACTATCATAAAGAACAATCAATTTATTTAATTGTAAGTGGCCTGCCAATGAAATTGCTTCACCCGCAACACCTTCCATTAAATCACCATCACCACATAGTGCATACGTATGATGATCCACTACGTCAAAACCTGGCTTATTGTATGTAGCGGCAAGGTGTTTCTCTGCCATTGCCATTCCAACTGCCATACCGATTCCTTGACCAAGTGGTCCAGTCGTCGCTTCAACACCAACTGTATGACCATATTCTGGGTGGCCTGGTGTTAAAGAACCCCATTGTCTAAAGTTTTTAAGTTCTTCCATTGGAAGACCATAGCCTGCAAGATGTAATAAGCTATATAGAAGCATTGATCCGTGACCTGCCGAAAGTACAAAACGGTCACGGTTAAACCAATTTGGACTCGCTGGATTATGATGCATATGTTTTGTCCAAAGTGTATACGCCATTGGCGCAGCGCCCATTGGTAATCCTGGATGCCCTGAATTTGCTTTTTCGATTGCATCAATTGATAAAGTACGAATTGTATTAATCGCTAGTTGGTCAATATTTTGAGTCATAAATAATGATCTTCCCTTCTTATGTAAATCTATTGTCACTTAGTACCATCTTATAGTTTAGACAATTCAAGTGATAATTACAATTTATTCGGAGTATTTTTAGGAGCCTTTAATTACTCAAATTACTACCTTTACGGGCTTGCTTGACTTTTTCTGGCGTGACGTCCGTTCCTTCAGGATCAATCACTTTTACATTTTCTATCGTTTCTCTCATCGATGAGCGAAATGAAGCTAAATACTCTTGACGCAACTTCGTTTGTTCTTTTGCTTCTTCAATAGAAAGACCTGCTGTTTTTGATTTTTTTGAGAGCTCATTAATTCGCTCTATTTTTTCTTGTGACAACATTATTATTCCTCCACATCATTAACTTTTCACTAAGTAAAAGGTATACAAAAAAAGCAAGAAGCGCAATCATTTAGCCTTCCTGCTCTATTTTATATTCTTGAAATCGTCGATGTACTGTTGCCTTACTAATATTATGCCCTAAACCTTTTAAAACATCCGTAATTTCTTCAAATGTTAGTCCTTTATCACGCAGGGAAATAATTTCACTAACAGGCACTTCAATTCGTTCGCGACCTTCTGCATTTCCTCTATTTTTTAAATTGCTTTCTGGACGATAACCTTCACGGACTGCGCGTCTCATTCCACGTCTGATTTTCGCATTATGTACCTTACGTTGGTATTCTTCAACGATAGCCAGTATTTCAAGCATCATTGTATCCATCTCGTTTAATGAAATAGGTCCGCCGTCATTATGCGAAAAAATTTCTGTTTCAGTTTTTGCGAGCAAATGTAAAATAGCCATTCGAGCATTTCCACGCCCAAGTCTTGTTTCATCTTGAATGAGAACAATATCAATATTTTCATCTCGTATATAATCCAATAATTGAAGCAAACCTTCACGATCAATATCAAAACCACTATGCCGATCCTTAAAAGTTGCGCACATTTCTAAGTTCAGATCTTTTGCTAATTGCTCAAGTTCTTCTTCTTGTCGCGACAGAGACATTTCCTGCACTTCTTTCTCAGTACTTACCCTGCAGTAAATTACGCAACGTCTCTTTCTTTTTGTCATTTACCGTCACCAGCAATTGTCGCAATTTCATTTTGATTGATTACTACTGTCATCTTCGGCAATTTCAACTCGTCGCCAACCCTTATTGTTGTTGTTGATAAATTGTTCAAACTTATAACATCTTTAATCCATTTATCATTAGGCCTATTTCCCTGTCCGTATTTTAATGAATAATCCCAAAGTGTATCACCTTCAACAACAACTACTTTATCAAATTCAACATCGCTACCTATTTTAATTGTTCCAATAATGGTAAACAGAATACAGACTGAAACGACTAGAAGTATATAACTATTATTTTTTATAATTTGCATGATTATCCCTCCATCGAATGTTTGTTCGGAATGCTTGTTCTTATCATAAAATATATAATTCTATTTGTCAATTACTTTTAACGAACTAACGTTTGTATTTTATAAGAACGGCTGTTATAATAAATTCAACAGGAATTCGTGTTCGAGTATCATTATTGCATCGAAACGAAAACTATAATTAATAGGGGTGATTGAGATGACGAAGATTTCCAAAAGACAACAATCCATAATGGATTTTATTAAATCAGAAGTGGAAAAAAAGGGATATCCGCCTTCCGTTCGTGAAATTGGAACGGCTGTGGGACTAGCATCTAGCTCAACAGTTCATGGTCATTTAGCTAGATTAGAAAGTAAAGGGTATATTCGAAGAGACCCAACGAAACCTCGTGCGATAGAAGTGTTGGATCCGGAAGGCCTTGAAGCTATAAAACCAGGTGTTCTTAATGTTCCACTTGTTGGGAAAGTCACTGCAGGGTTACCCATTACAGCAATAGAGAATATTGAAGAGTATTTTCCTTTACCTGAAACATTTGGTACGGCTGATGATAATATTTTCATGTTGGAAATTGTCGGTGAAAGTATGATAGAAGCTGGAATACTAAATGGAGACTATGTGGTTGTTAAACAGACAAATACAGCACAAAATGGTGAAATTATTGTCGCTATGACTGAAGATGATGAGGCAACCGTTAAACGTTTCTTTAAAGAGAAAAATTATTTTAGACTACAACCGGAAAATTCCTCAATGGATCCAATTATTGTCGATAACGTTTCAGTACTCGGTAAAGTTGTTGGTGTTTACCGCAATATCCAGTAAGAACTTTTTTGAATTAAAAAAATCGTTGAACCGGCTACCCTGCTAATTGGGCCCGTTTCAACGATTTTTAATGATTATTAATTATTCAATGTCTATTAAATTCTGTGTAATCAATTTGTCTATTGAGGATAAGACTGCCGCCTTTACATGTTCGTACGTCAATCCGCCTTGAATGAAAGCTGTATAAGGTGGTCTAATAGGACCATCGGCCGTTAATTCAATGCTGGAGCCTTGTATGAATGTTCCCGCAGCCATAATCACGTCATCCGTGTAACCTGGCATATACGAAGGTTCCGGGGCATAATGAGCATTGATCGGAGAGTTTTCTTGAATCGTTTTACAGAATTCTATCATTTGTTCAGCATTTCGAAATGACACCGATTGAATAAGGTCAGTTCTCCTTGCTGAATAATGCGGTGTTGTCACAAGTCCATAGCTATCTAAAAGAGCTGCCGTAAACAATGCACCTTTTACCGCTTGGCTCACAACATGGGGTGCAAGGAAAAAACCTTGGTACATTTCACGTAGTGTATCGAGTGATGCACCTGCTTCAGCTCCTAGACCTGGCGAGGTCATTCTATAAGCGCATTGTTCTACGAGTTCTGAACGTCCTGCAATATAACCGCCTGTTCTTGCAAGACCCCCACCTGGATTCTTAATAAGGGAACCAGCCATTAAATCAACGCCTACTTCAGTAGGTTCCTTCTCTTCCACAAATTCACCGTAACAGTTATCTACAAAGACAATTAAGTTAGGATTAATCTTTTTCACATTCCGTACCATTTCACCAATCTCTTCGATCATAAATGATGGTCGATCTGAATATCCTTTAGACCGCTGAATGCCAATCACTTTTGTTTTCTCATGAATATTTTTTTTGACTTCATCAAAATCTACCTGTCCATCTTCTTTTAAGTCAATATGTTTATAAGTAATTCCAAAGTCATGGAGAGAGCCGGTGTCTTTTCCATTTCCAGTCACGATGGAATCAAGAGTATCATATGGTTTTCCCGTTATGTATAACAACTCATCACCTGGACGGAGTACGCCAAATAAGCTGATTGAAATGGCGTGTGTTCCAGAAATGATTTGATTTCGAACGACACAACTTTCCGCTCGAAAAGTATCTGCATAGACACTTTCTAACACATCACGTCCTTCGTCATCATAACCATAACCTGTTGAACCCGTTAGATGAAAATCACTGACACGATTCTTCTTGAATGCTTCAAGAACTTTTTTTTGATTGGCAAAGGCTACTTGTTCAACTTGCTTAAAATAAGGTGTTAGTTTTTCTTCTATCTGATCTGTTTGATTGTCTAAGTTTGTTTCAAGATTTTTCAACATACGATTTATGCCTCTTTCTTCTATAACAATGATAATCTAATTTTATCAGTTTACGACGCGGGGTCAATGTTCTTATAATTCATACTGTTGGCGTTGTTAAAACCACAATAAACGAAAAAACGGAACGAGGCGAATTCCGCCTGTCCCGTTTTTGTCAATCCTCTAAATCCATCGTTACCATTTTTGCAGGTACATATGTCGAAATTGCATGTTTATAAATGAGTTGCTGCTTCCCATCAGTTTCAAGTAGGACTGTGTAATTATCATACGACTTTATAAGTCCTTTCAATTGGAAACCATTCATTAAAAAAACCGTTACCGAAGTATTATTCTTACGTAATGAATTTAAAAAGACGTCTTGCATTTTTCCTTGTTTCATAATATTGCCCCTCCTGTGTTTTCTTAACTTTTCCACACTAATTATATTCTATTTACTTTGGCTAAACCCTCTAAATAATTGAAAACATTTTTAACTTGTTCGTCTGTATCCTTTGTTGCATCAATCCACTGGACAGTTAATTTATTTCTAAAATAGGTCATCTGCCGCTTCGCATAGTTTCGAGAGTTTTTCTTTATTAATTGAATTGCACTCTCCATAGGAATTTCGCCTTTAATATATTGATGTAATTCCTTATATCCGATTGCTTGCACGGACTGCATATTACGAATGCCTGTATCCCATAAATTTTGAGCTTCTCGTAAAAAACCTTGCACCATCATAATATCAACACGTCTATCAATTCGTTCATATAGTAATTCACGTGGCATATCTAATCCGATAATCAGATGATGATAAAGCGCGTTCGCGCCAACATTTTGCTCGTGATCGCCCTTTGTTTTCCCTGTTACTTCAATAATCTCTAGTGCACGAATAATTCTGCGATGATTATTTGGATGGATTTTCTTTGCATCTATTGGATCTAGTTTTTCAAGCCTCTCGTATAAAACATCAGCACCATATTGTTCAAGCTCATTCTCTAATCGATTTCGAACTGTTATGCTTGATGCTTCTTCGGTAAAACGAAAATCATATAACACCGATTGTACATAAAGGCCTGTACCACCCACAATAATTGGCAGCTTTCCACGACTATGAATTTCAGCAATTTTTTGTCGTACGACGGTTTGATATTGTGCGACAGAAAATGTTTCATCTGCTTCTAACAAATCGAATAAGTGATGGGGTATCCCATCCATTTCTACCTTTGTGATTTTCGCTGTTCCAATGTCGAGTCCCTTGTATACCTGCATCGAGTCACCATTAATGATTTCCGCATTTAACATCTTTGCGAGTTCAACACTTAATGCAGTTTTCCCAGATGCCGTTGGACCGACGATTGCCAGTACATCAAAATTTCTAGTCATTTTTTTGTATCCAATCCAGCACTGCTTCTAAGACCCCGACCTGAGATGCATCGTTTAAAAGCTCGTGCCGCCCTTCTTCAAATAATAGTACTGTCACCTTTTTTATATCTGCATCGTGGTATTGCCGTGCAACCTTCCACACTGCTTTACCGTAATTCCCAACCGGATCGTCTACCCCAGAAAATAGTAGGATAGGCAATTCTTTTGGTATTTTATTCACTTCATGCTTTTTATGGATCAAACCAAGACCTGTAAATAAATCGATAAAGAATTGTGTTGTTGGTATAAATCCGCAGTGATCATCATGCAAATAATTTGAAACATGTTGTTCATTTTTGGATAACCAATCAAATTTCGTTTTAGGTTTGTCTATTTTAGCATTAAAAGCGCCAAAAACAAGTGAATCTAACAGCTTACTTCTTTCAGTATACCCTTTACCACGACCTAAAAATTGTGCGAATGCCAATCCCGCATATCGCGCAGCACCAGAATCGTCACTGGTCCCAGATAAGATGACATGATCTACTTGCCCCCCGTAGAGTTGAATATAACGACGCGCGATGAAGGAGCCCATGCTATGTCCCAGTAGTGTGAAAGGAAGTGTCGAATGGATCATTTTGAGCTTTGTGATTACTTCATGTGCATCTTGAACAACACGATTAAATCCATCACTTTCACCGAAATAACCCTTCATACCATTTAACAAAGCGGTTTCTCCGTGTCCCCGGTGATCATGCCCAGTAACGAAATAACCTTGCTCGCAAAAATAGTCAATCACCAATTCGTAACGGCCAATATGTTCAGCCATCCCATGTAGGAGATGAATATGTCCAATTGGTTTACCTATTGGTTCTTTTAGGAACGCATAAACCTTGAATCCATCAGACATGACAAATGTTAATTCTTTCATTAACAATCCCCCGATCTTGATCTCTTTATTTCTTCATACCCGTTCTTTGAATAGCGTAATCACCAAATCTTTACATCACACGCTTAAACATCTTTTCAATTTCATATGTCGTGAAATGAATGAGGACGGGTCTGCCGTGGGGACAGGTAAATGGATTTTCCGCATTCGATAAATCTTGTAATAATCTTTCCATATCTGAAGTTGTTAAATGATGATTTGCTTTAATCGAGCGTTTACAACTCATCATAATTGCTGCTTCCTCACGCAACTTTCCGATATCAATTTTTTTTGAATCTAAAACCTGTTCAATGATTTCTTCAATCGTTTTAATTTCTTCACCTGGTGGAAACCATGTTGGAAATTCACGAACAATATAAGAAGTTTGCCCAAATTCTTCCAAGTATATGCCTACATCTTCAAGCATTGTTTTTCCTTCTTCAATTCTAGATTTTTCATCCAATGAATAATGAAATGTAAGTGGAACTAAAAGAAGTTGTCTTTCATGTTGATCAGTTTCATTTAATTTATCTCTAAAAAATTCATATTTAATACGTTCTTGGGCAGCATGCTGATCAATCATGAAGAATCCATCATCATTTTGCGCTACGATATACGTACCGTGTACTTGGCCAACTGGGAATAATTGTGGAAATGCTGGCCGATTATCGGGCACTGCCTCTTCAGGTATCGTAATGGGCTCATTGACAGCCCAGTCATCTTTCTGACTGACTTCTACTTCTCTTTCATATAAACGGGACGGAGCATGATCAGATTGTTGTACAGGGGCTGTGAACTCTTCAGTAGGCGAATCTGTTTTTCGGCTCGATGGACTACTCCAAAACCGAACTTGTTCAGATGGCTTCTGTTGAACCTTTTCTTTTTTTGTAATGCTAGGAACAATCACGTTCTTCTGAATGGCATTATGAATCGCTTCTTTAATCAGCGTCAGTAGTTCACCTTCTTTGCTCATTCGTATTTGCTGTTTTGATGGATGTACGTTCACGTCTGTAAGTATCGGGTCGCCTTCGATTGTCATGACTGCGATTGGAAATCTTCCAATCGGTAAGAATGTATGAAATGCGTCCAACACTGCTCGGTTTATCGCATGGCTTTGAATCCAACGGCCATTTACAATGATGGTCATGTAATTTCTTGAAGCACGGGTCATTTCCGGTAATGATACATAGCCACTTACCGCATA
The DNA here is from genome assembly GCF_057669865.1 of Sporosarcina sp. Y1009. Lineage (NCBI taxonomy): Bacteria > Bacillati > Bacillota > Bacilli > Caryophanales > Caryophanaceae > Sporosarcina > Sporosarcina sp. Y1009. The sequence continues at coordinate 172,531 of NZ_JBYHFO010000002.1, forward strand.
ATCTGCGTTCTCCCCTTTAAAGGGGACCATTTTTCTTGCAGCCGACATTCCATAAATATCTGCTAATACCCGAAGTCGATCACCGCTTCCTGTTGTTTTAAGAAGGGTTTGACTTTCATGCGTTAATTTAAAAGCAATATGTGGATGACTGAGCGCTAGTCGATTGACGAGTCCAATCGTGTGGCCCAGTTCCGTCTGTATCGTTTTCATGTATTTAAGACGTGCGGGTGTATTAAAAAATAATTGTGAAACTGTAATGTCCGTACCTTTTCGAAATGCAGCATTGTCGTGTTTGACTAATTTTCCCCCATCGATAAAAACTTCGGTTCCTGTACTATTCCCATCTGATGTCCATAATTCAATTTTAGAGACCGATGCAATACTTGCGAGTGCTTCCCCTCTAAACCCAAGTGTCCGAATTCGAAATAAGTCATGTTCATTATCAATCTTACTTGTGGCATGTCGCTCAAACGCTTGAATAGCATCCTGTTTCGACATACCTTTCCCATTATCCGTTACTCGAATTTTAGATAAACCAGCATCTTCTAAAGCAACTTCAATCACAGTACTTCCTGCATCAATTGAGTTTTCGACGAGTTCTTTAACAATGGATGCGGGGCGTTCGACTACCTCCCCTGCGGCAATCTTATTAGATAGTGCATCGTCCATTACCTTGATAATATTCACTGAGTTCACCCTTTCGCTAAGCGGAGTTTCTCTTTCAAATCAAAGACATACTGCATGGCGTGTAGTGGTGTCATATTTAATAAGTCCGCTGCTTCTAAGCTATCGAGAACTTCTTGTTTTTCTTTAGACAATATGGGCTCTTCTTCCATCATATCGAAAAACACCATTTGTTGTGGTTCATCGGTAATCGTCGGTACGGCTTTGTTGTTTTCAAAAGTCTGGAGCAGCTCTTTTGCTCGGTCCAATAACTGTGTTGGTAACCCTGCGAGATCTGCAACGTAAATTCCATAACTTTTATCAGCAGCACCTTTCATTACCTTATGAAGAAAGACGACTTTACCGTCTTGTTCCATTGCAGCAACATGTACATTTTCAAGTCGATCCAATTTCGTATCGAGTGATGTTAATTCGTGATAATGCGTTGAAAACAATGTGTTTGCACCAATTTCATCATGTATATGTTCCATCATTGCTTGCGCTAATGACATGCCGTCATACGTAGAAGTACCTCTACCAATTTCATCGAATAAAAGCAGACTCCTATTCGTTGCATTAGCAATCGCATGTTGAGATTCCATCATTTCCATCATAAATGTACTCTGTCCTGATGCTAGATCGTCTGCAGCACCAATGCGTGTGAAGATTTGATCAGTTACAGGAAGCACAGCACTGTCACATGGTACATAGCAGCCAATCTGCGCCATGACGACAGTCAAGGCAACTTGTCGCATATAAGTACTTTTACCCGACATATTTGGTCCTGTTATGAGCAGCATATTTGCTTCATCTAATAACACACAATGATTGGGTACATATAGTGAATGATCCATCATTTTCTCTACAACAGGATGTCTCCCATTCTTTATTTCTAACCCTTTCCCATCATGGAAAGTCGGTTTTACATAGTTTTGTTTTTCTGCAACTGTCGCAAAAGATAAAAGAACGTCTAATTCACTTAATACCGAGGCGAGTTCTTGAACTTGTCGTATATGAACTTGCATTGAATCACGGACCTTACTAAACAATTCATATTCAAGTTCTAAGGCATCCGCTTCAGCATTCAAGATTAAATCTTCTTTTTCTTTTAATTCAGGAGTTATATAACGCTCCGCATTGGCCAATGTCTGTTTTCGTTCATAGCGATTTAGATCCGCTAAATGGATATTCGATTTCGTAATTTCAATATAGTATCCAAATACACGATTATAACCAATCTTTAAGTTTTTAATGCCTGTTCTTTCACGCTCTTGTTGTTCTAATTCCGCTAACCAGTCTTTTCCATTTCTAGCAGCATCTCGGTATGTATCGAGCTTTTCATTGTAACCGTCTTTAATAACGCCGCCTTCTTTTACAGTAATCGGCGGATGTTCGGCAATCGATGTTTCTAGTATGTCTCTTGCATCTTGACAAACATTAATTTTTTCTGCGAATTGTGTAAGAAGCGCTTTATCTGAATTCAAAAGCCCATCTTTTAACTGAGGGACTTGGCGTAAGGAATTTCGCAGTTGCGCCAGGTCTCGTCCATTCGCTGATCCCATTGAAATTCGACCGGCTAATCTCTCTAAATCATAGACTTCTCGTAGGTTAGTTTTGAGTTCGTCACTTAAAAAATAGTCTTCGATAAGTTCTGTTACTGTATTCAATCTATTTTCTATTTTTATTTGCTCTGAAAGCGGTTGGTGAATCCACATTTTAAGTTTCCGTGCACCCATTGCTGTCACGGTTTCATCTAACAACCAATACAATGTACCTTCTTTTGAACCGTTACGAATTGATTGTACGAGTTCTAAATTACGCATTGAATTTGCATCGATAGACAACTTACCTTGTTTTTCAATAAATTCAAATGGACGGATATGCGCTAACGTTGTTTTTTGCGTTCTCTTTACATATGAAATCAGGTTATTACACGCTTCAGTTACATCACTGGGAATATTTTCCTGGCGCTCCAATGAATCTTTACTATATTCAATAGATAAAGTAATATTTCGCTTTGCCATACTATCATTTAAAGCAATATGTAATCCTTCCGCAACAACCACTTCTTTCATCGCCAGCGCATCGATTTCAGAGATAAGTGTCCTTTCATCCCCTTCTACATATTGAACTTTCCCTTCACCTGTTGATAAATCCAAATAAGCGAGTGCATATATGCCGCTAGTGATAATTGCTGCCGAACCTATAAAATGATTCGTATTTGTATCCATGCTTTTTCCTTCAGTCATCGTTCCAGGTGTAACTATCCGAATTACTTCACGCCTAACAATTCCTTTTGCAACTCGGGGATCTTCAGTTTGTTCGCAAATAGCGACTTTGTAGCCTTTTCTAACAAGGGTTTCAATATATCCTGCGGCAGCATGATAAGGAACACCACACATCGGAATACGTTCACCTTGACTCGCATCTCGACTTGTTAATGTTATTTCAAGTATTTGAGATGCCGCCTCTGCATCCCCAAAGAACATTTCATAGAAATCGCCAAGTCTAAAAAATAAAAAAGCATCTTCATGTTCTGATTTTATTTTTAAATATTGTTGGATCATCGGTGTATAAGCTGTCATTATGTACCCTCACAATTACATTATGTTTTCTTCATTATATCAAAGATTTTAGTAATACGAAAAAAAGTCGGGTTTATATGCCCGACTTACTAAGTTTCTAGAAAGATTTCAATAGGCTTTTTAGAATGGCGACGTTCCTTTTCCCGTTTTATGGTCTTTTTCATGTTCACCATGCCCATGTTTGTGTCCATGTCCGTGACTCGATGATTCTGCTCGGTCTGGCCACTCTTCCTCAAACGTGTGTGGATGAACACTTACGCAAACTTTTGTTTCTCCAACAACTTCTGCGACTAATTCACGTTCTACAGAAATAACAAATTTTTCACCGCAGTCTGAAATGGTTGCTTCTGTACAATTTGGATGTTGAATGACATCCACAATCACTTCTTCAATTCTAGATGTCGGTTCGTCCCGATAATGTAATCGAATTCGGTCTTTATAGGTGATCGTTTCTGTAAACACCGAAGTCTTCGAGTGATTATTATGGGAATACCAAACATTTATATCGAACTTACCCGAGACTTCGACGTACTTCCCAGATTTTTTTGCCTGATGAGTGTGATTGATAACCCAGCAACCAAGAATACTTGTCGGCTTGTTTGGCGGATTTAATGTTTCTTTTGATTCAGTCCTATTCTTCCCTTTAGCAACGATTGCCTTAGTCACGATTTGACGTAAATTCTTCAGTTCTCTTCCTCCTCCATTCGCTTCAATTTATCTTATGCGACAGGAGCCTAGAGAGTGAAAAAATCGACAGGAATTTAATCCCGTCGATTTCTATTTGCTAATTAATTGTTGTACGTTGTATTTTTTACGTATGAGCCCGTTTCGCCGCGTAGTAAATCGCCATCAGTTGAGGTGATCACTTCATTCGTTACACCGTTCGCAATTGTTGTTGAAACAAGTTGCAGTAAATCATTTACTTCACCTTGTGACTGTTTAAACTCTTGAACGATTGGAACTGTATCGATATCTTCTTGAATTTTATCAATCTTACCTTCAATAATTTCCAATGCTCTTTCTTTTCCATACTGTTGAAAATTCACTGCTTGTTTCTGTAATGACTTTAAGCTCGCAATGTTTTCTCGTATTGTTTTGTTCTCATTGATCTGCGCTTCAGCACGTTTGAAAAAGTCAACTTCCTCCGTATTGGCAATCATTAACGCAATCTCTTTCGCTTTAGCAATAATTTCATCTTTTGTATATCTTTTTTCCATTATAATACAACCTCTTTCTTTTCAGCAACGCCGATAAATTCGCCGTCGAGCGACCATGTTTTCGCATCAGTTATTTTTACATGGACAAGTTTTCCGATTACATCCTTAGGGGCTCTGAAGTTTACGAGTTTGTTCTTTCTCGTATATCCAGAAAGGACTTCATCATTACGTTTACTTTCACCTTCAACAAGAACTTCGACAGTCTGGCCTTCAAATTGTTCCATTGCTTTTAATGAATAATCATTAACAAGTTTGTTTAAACGCTGAAGTCTTGCTTTTTTTACATCCATCGGAATATTATCCGCCATCTTCTCAGCTGGTGTACCATCACGTGGGGAATAGATATACGTATAAGCCGTTTCAAATCCGACTTCCTCATATAACGTCATTGTGTCCTCAAATTGCTCATCGGTCTCATTCGGGAATCCTACAATGATATCCGTTGTTAACGATACATCTGGAATTGCAACTTTTATTTTGCGCACGAGTTCAAGATATTCTTCTCGCGAATAAATTCTACCCATAATTTTTAAAATTGAAGTAGAACCTGATTGTACCGGTAAATGAATATGTTCCACAAGGTTTCCGCCTTTGGCTAGTACTTCGATTAAATGATCATCAAAGTCTCTCGGATGACTTGTTGTGAAACGTACTCGTGGAATATCAATTTTTCGTAAGTCATCCATTAAATCGCCTAAACGATAATGCAAATCATCAAAGTCTTTTCCGTAAGCATTGACGTTTTGCCCAAGTAATGTAATTTCTTTATAGCCCTCGGCAGCGAGATGTCGAATCTCTTGAATAATATCTTCAGGTCTACGACTCCGCTCTTTTCCGCGCGTATACGGCACGATGCAATATGTACAAAACTTGTCGCATCCGTACATAATATTGACCCATGCTTTAATTTCCCCATGTCGTACTTTTGGAAGGTTCTCAATAATGTCGCCTTCTTTAGACCATACTTCGATGACCATTTCTTTTGACATATAAGCTTCATGTATAATATTAGGTAATCTATGAATATTATGTGTACCGAAAATCATATCGACTTGGTCATAAGTCTTAAGTATTTTGTTGACAACAGATTCTTCTTGCGACATACAACCGCAAACGCCGATTAAGACATCTGGATTACGTTGTTTCAGTGGTTTTAAATGTCCGAGCTCTCCGAACACTTTGTTTTCTGCGTTTTCACGAATCGCACAAGTGTTTAACAGAATAATATTGGCATCTTCAACCGTATCCGTTACTTCATAGCCAAGTGCTGTAAAAATACCTGCCATAACTTCTGTGTCGTGCTCATTCATTTGGCAGCCATATGTTCGAATATAAAACTTTCGGCCAATCCCCATATTTTGAAAACGCTCTTCGATTTCAAAGTCATCGAAGTACGCGACTTCTTCACCGCCACGTTTTCTTGCTTTCTTTAAGTCTGGTTGTTTATAAACTGTTTGGAAATATTGACTATAGTCTTTTTCAATCTTCTCTTCTTTATTCACTAAGCCAGACTTAATCTGCCCGGCATTTATGCGCTGTTCTTCATTCATGATTTTGAATCCCCTTTCCGACAGTTTCTCGGGAACGATTTCATACGTATCTTATTATACTTAACTTGGTGACGCTTTTACAAGGAGAGGGTTATTTGTTCGTCTTTTGTCGATTGTTTGTCACAGTTAAATCATAGGAAGAACACCTTATGGTAAAATGGTTTCAACGACGATAATCATCGGAGGGATCATTAATGAAATTATTTTCGGTAAAATTATTGCTGGAATCAACTGTAAAACCAAACGATTACCCATCAAAAACGTTTGAAGAATCTATAATATTATTAGAAGCCAAGAGTAAAGAAAAAATCGAACAAATAATTCTTGATCACTATGTTGACGAAACTTATGAAAATGCCGTGGGTGGTCTTACTACTTGGAGCTTTGTAACAATACTGGATATCTTTGAGCTGAATGATGAATTTGAAGGTGTTGTCAATTTCAAGGAAGTTTACAGCCGTTTCTTACCTTTTGACAAAATAATCACTGCAAAAGAAGTAATAGAACTATATTCCTTAGATAAATAAAAAAACTACGGAGATTTAATGATCCCCGTAGTTTTTCATTACATATCGTTGTGGGCTGCCCCACGTGTTCGCTTTTCAACGAGCAATTTCAAAGCCGTCCGTCCCTCACCATTAATCATGATATCGGTGAATGCTGGCGCACAGGTAAGATCAGATCCGCTTGGCGCAACAAACCCCCGTGCAATTGCAATTGCCTTCACTGCTTGATTGAGTGCACCCGCTCCTACAGCTTGCATTTCAGCATACCCCTGTTCTCGGATGACTGCAACGAGCGCACCAGCAACTGAATTTGGATTCGAGCGAGATGAGACTTTCAATGGATTCACCATTATTCCTCCTTGTTTTCCGATGTCTATGGAACGGATACGTCCATAGCCCATCCTATGAGAAAAAGGACTCGTTTAGACTCAACTTAGCTTTCGAATGGTTTGTCATCATTAATCATAATTCTTTCAACTTGAATGGCTTTCCCTGTTTTATCATCCAATTCTACGAACATGCCGTTTAATTGTACCCGTCCACTTTTCGGAACTTCGAATCGGACTGGCATATTTGTTTGAAAACGATAAATCACATCTTCTTTTTTCATACCTAGAATTTCGTCGTATGGGCCTGTCATACCCGCATCTGTTAAATAGGCTGTTCCTTTAGGGAGAATCCGATCATCCGCTGTCTGGACATGCGTGTGCGTTCCTACGACTACTGAAGCCCTACCATCAAGATGAAAGCCCATCGCAATTTTTTCACTCGTTGCTTCTGCATGAAAATCGACAAAAACAAGTGGTGAAATTTCCTGTGCTTCTTCTAAAAGTTCATCAGCTTTTGCAAATGGATCACCATGAGGGGGTAAAAAAGTTCTCCCGTGCAAATTTATAACTGATAAGGTAACGCCGTTACGCGAAACCGTCGTCATTCCTCGACCAGGTGCTTCGTCTGAAAAGTTTGCTGGACGTATTAAATAATCCGTTTCATCAATGAAATCATAAATTTCTTTCTGATCCCAAGTATGGTTTCCCATCGTTACAACGTCGACACCAGAACGAAGCATATCGTCAAATATTGCTTTCGTAATCCCTCGACCAGCTGCAGCATTTTCTCCGTTCGCAATAACGACATCTGGTGTGTACTTCCGTTTTAGACGTGGTAAATAGCGAGACAACATATCTCGTCCAAGCGAGCCGACAATATCACCAATAAATACGATTTTCATTAAAAGACCCCTTTCTTTTTTTCGTTGATAAAAGGAAAAAGGCTTCGGGATATTAAATCCCGGAAGCCTTTATCCCGCATTAACGTTCAGTAAGCCCCTGTAGGGCAACTGACCATAAATGCCCCATTGGTTCAACTAACAATCAGTAGGGAAGAAATGACTTGCATTCTTCCTTGAATGGAGAAGAATTGAATTGCATTCTTCCTTGAAGCCCCTACTGATTGAAGTTTCACTTGATCATTTTGCGTAGTCAACCGCACGTGTTTCACGAATGACTGTTACTTTTATATGACCCGGATAATCAAGTTCTTCTTCAATTCTTTTTCGAATATCCCTAGCGAGACGATGCGCTGTAATGTCATCAATCTGATCTGGACGAACAATAATCCGTACTTCACGACCTGCTTGAATGGCAAAAGACTTCTCTACGCCTTCGTATGATTCTGAAATTTCTTCGAGTTTTTGCAAACGTCGAATATAATTTTCAAGCGTTTCACTTCGTGCACCTGGTCTAGCTGCAGATAACGCATCAGCTGCTGCCACAAGTACCGCGATAACCGATGTCGCTTCTGTATCTCCGTGATGGGATGCAATACTATTAATGACAACTGGATGTTCCTTGTATTTCGTCGCAAGCTCTACACCAATTTCGACATGGCTTCCTTCAACTTCATGGTCAATTGCTTTTCCAATATCATGAAGTAATCCAGCACGTCTTGCAAGTGTTACATCTTCTCCAAGTTCTGCTGCTAAGAGTCCTGTAAGATACGCGACTTCCGTTGAGTGCTTAAGCACGTTTTGTCCATAACTTGTACGGAAACGCAATCGACCAAGAATCTTAATAAGATCTGGATGAAGATTGTGAATGCCAATATCAAATGAAGTTTGTTCGCCTGTTTCACGGATGAGTTCATCAACTTCACGCCTTGACTTGTCCACCATTTCTTCAATTCGTGCTGGGTGAATTCGACCATCTTGTACAAGCTTTTCAAGTGCGAGTCGAGCCGTTTCCCGACGAACTGGATCGAACCCTGATAAAACGACAGCTTCTGGTGTATCATCAATGATTAAATCGATACCAGTGAGCGTTTCAAGTGTACGAATGTTTCGTCCTTCGCGCCCTATTATTCGGCCTTTCATTTCATCGTTTGGCAAGTTAACCACAGATACCGTTGTTTCAGCTACATGGTCTGCTGCAAAACGCTGTAATGCAATTGAAAGGATTTCTCGCGCTTTTTTGTCAGATTCTTCTTTCGCCTGCAACTCGGACTCTTTCGTCATAACGGCGATGTCTGTCGCAAGTTCTTTCTCAACTTCACCCAGAATCACTTGTTTTGCCTCTTCACGTGTTAAAGATGAAATTCTTTCGAGTTCAGTTTGTTGAACGTTAACAAGATCTTCCGCTTTACGTTCCATCTGTTCAATATGCTGTTGTCTTTCGGTAAGCGCTTCTTCTTTGCGCTCAAGACCCGCTTCTCTTTTGTTGAGAGCATTATCTTTACGGTCAAGATGTTCTTCCCGCTGCAAATGACGATTTTCTTGTTTTTGCAATTCAGACCGTCGTTCGCGGATTTCAGCTTCCGCTTCAATTCTCAGTTTGTGAGTTTCATCTTTCGCTTCCAGTAGTGCCTCTCTTTTCACGGCCTCCGCTTCACGTTTGGCCTCCTCGACAATTGTTTCTGCCGAGTATTTGGCACCTGTCACTTTTGAATCATTCACTTTTTTATTAACAAAATAGATAACAAGAGCACCGACAAAGAAACCGAGCAAAGCGGAGATGATAATATCAGTCATTCTGGTCACCTCCTAATTGCTATTCTTTTCATTTTCAGTCGGCTCGTATATCAACTTACAACATACTGCCTATATTAATGGTTTGGAGTATAAGGTATACAGTTCTAATTGTATCTTTGTAAAAATCGCATGTCAAGGAACACAAGTCCGTCATGAACAATTTGCGAAGACCAATACGCAGAAATTTCCTTCTCACGAATTTATTTTTACAAATACAATCACTTGCGTTGTAGGAATATATCAATACATAACACCATTTTCCTCACAAAAAAAGTTCACCCTTTTAAGAGTGAACCAGTCGACTTACATTATTTTTTTTCTTCTTCAATTAGTAATTCAAGCTCTTGTTCCTCAGCTGCGTCATCTACATCATGACCTTCAATGACTTCAGCTTCTCCACCGAAATTATAAAACTCTCTAATTTTCGTATCTATTTCTTTTCTAATGTCTGGATTTTCCATCAAAAATTGCTTTGCATTTTCTCGACCTTGTCCTAGACGCTCACCGTTGTATGAATACCACGAGCCGCTTTTCTGAACTACTTCTACTTCAGTACCGAGATCTACAAGTTCTCCTTCTTTTGAAATTCCTAAACCGTACATAATATCCACTTCAGCAAGACGGAATGGCGGTGCAACTTTGTTTTTAACAACTCTTACACGCGTCTTGTTCCCGACAATTTCAGTACCATTTTTTATCGCTTCTCCACGGCGGACGTCGATTCGAACGGATGCATAGAACTTCAGTGCACGTCCACCTGGAGTCACTTCTGGGCTACCAAACATAACGCCGACTTTTTCACGGATCTGGTTGATAAATATTGCGTTCGTTCTTGATTTATTAATAGCGCCTGATAACTTACGGAGTGCTTGAGACATTAGGCGTGCTTGCAAACCTACATGCGAGTCACCCATTTCTCCTTCAATTTCTGCTTTTGGAACAAGCGCGGCAACGGAGTCGATAACAATGATGTCAACTGCACCACTACGAACAAGTGCCTCACAAATCTCAAGAGCCTGTTCACCTGTATCTGGCTGTGATAATAATAGTTCATCTATATCAACACCAAGACGTTTTGCATATTCAGGATCTAGTGCATGCTCTGCATCAATAAAAGCAGCTGTTCCGCCTTCTGCTTGTGCTGCGGCAATTGCATGTAGTGAAACAGTCGTTTTACCAGAACTCTCTGGGCCATAAATTTCTACTACACGACCACGTGGATATCCGCCAACTCCTAATGCAATGTCGAGTGAAAGTGATCCACTTGATGTTGTCGATATTTTCCGGTCCGTTTTTTCACCGAGTTTCATGACTGAACCTTTACCAAATTGTTTTTCAATTTGTTTTAACGCCATATCTAAAGCTGCTTTACGATTTTTCAAATCGATTTCCTCCCTAAAATAACATCCTCATTTTCTATCTACTATAAGTATACCTTTTCTAGTTAAAATAAACAACAGAAAAGCGAACGTTTATTCGATAACATTTTATCAAACTTAAATTTTGTATCGTAAAAGTCGTTTATAATTATATTTTCACATGAAAATTACCCTCAAAATATTTTTTCGGCTCTTTTACTTTGAAAGTTCCTTTATTAAGTAATATAAGGCGAAACGTGCGGAACGGATACGGTTATTATTCCTCGATCCCGATAACAGAAGCTTATATGTTTCAGGCTTTGCGTTTGGTAAAGCAATACCTATCCATACACTGCCTACTGGTTCCCCATCATGTGGCGTCGGTCCCGCTGCACCTGTTATTCCAATTCCTACATCTGTATTAAATTTCTGTTGAACCTGAAATGCTAGTGCTTCTGCACATTCCTTACTCACGATACCGAATTCTTCTAACATTGCAGGGTCTACATCTAGCTGTTTTACTTTTGCATCTTCATCATAAACAATTACTCCACCAAAAAGCGTTCCACTAATTCCCGGCTCGTTTGCAAGTTCAGCTAGAAATAAACCAGCCGTTAAACTTTCTGCCGCAGATAGTGAGTAACCTTTTCCCTTTAAAAGTTCGACCACTTTTGAAGATAAAGTATCATCATCCACACCGTAGACAAATTCACCAACGATTGATCGGATTTCTTCTTCCACAGGGTCAATCAATTGGTTGGCTGCATCAATTGTATTGGCTTTAGCTGTAATGCGTAATGTAACGGCCTCAGCTGTTGCTAAAGGCGCGACTGTTGGATTGGATTGTTTTTCTAAGACCGCTTGAATACGGTGTTCGAGTTCTGCTTCACCAATTCCATAAAATTTTAAAACGCGCGATGTAATCACTTCTTTGTTGCCGTTAACGCCAAGCAAATATGGAATGACTTCGTCAGCGAACATAGGCTGCATTTCATGTGGAGGTCCAGGCAGTAAAATAAATTGAATACCCTCTTTGTTGATTGCCATTCCTGGAGCCATCCCAGTACGATTTTGTAAAACTGTTGCGCCTTCTATGACGAGTGCTTGTTTCTTATTGTTTTCTGTCATCTCTCGCTTGCTTCGCTTAAAGTACTGTTCTATATGTTCAAGTGCAACTTCGTCACTTACAAGAGAAGCACCTATATGTTTTGCAATGGTCTCTTTTGTCATATCGTCTTTAGTAGGTCCGAGTCCACCTGAAAAGATCAGAATATCTGCACGCTTCTCCGCAATTAAAATTGCTTCTTCTAACCGCTTAGGATTGTCGCCAACAACTGTGTGAAAATAAACATCGGCACCTATTTCAGCAAGACGAGAAGAGATGAAGGTTGCATTTGTATTTGTAATTTGTCCGAGTAATAATTCCGAGCCAACTGCAATAATTTCAACTTTCATAAACTTAATCTCCCCTTACATAGATTCAAGTAAAATACGTCTGTTTTTATAAAAATAGTCAACGCCAGACCAAACAGTGAAAAACAATGCGATGTAAAGCATGATTGTTCCAAAAGGTACACCGATTGATTCGAAATAGATATTATTAAATAATAGTGAAATAATCGCGATTATTTGTGTGACCGTTTTGATCTTTCCAAGCTGATTTGCTGCGACAACTTCCCCACCACCAGCGAGGATTAGGCGAAGTCCTGTAACCGCAAACTCACGACTAATGATTACGATCACAATCCATGATGCAGCCGTGCCAAGGTCAACTAATATAATAAATGCAGCTGATACGAGTAATTTATCGGCAAGTGGATCGAGGAATTTCCCCATATTCGTTATGAGTTCATATTTTCTAGCTATGTAACCGTCCAACCAATCAGTAATAGAGGCAAATATAAATATTAAGCCACCAATCAAATGGCTCGTTAGAATCTCTGTATTAAGAAGAGTAACTGTTCCAAAATTAAAATCGACAAGCATGAAAAGCATGAAAATCGGAATGAGTAAAATTCGGGAAACTGTAATTTTATTTGGTAAATTCATCTAAGGCACCTATCCTTTTAAAGAAAATAGTCATCTAAGTAGATGACTATTATTCTTTCTCATATTCTATAATAATGTTTTGTGTCGTACGCTCGCTTGCATATTCAAGCAGTTCGCCGTTTACGTATATTTCTATCGACGCTGTGCGACCAACACGAATTCGTACCCTATCCGTATCTGTAACATCAACTTCGACTGAATCGCCTGCCGCTAATGTATAAGCACCTCTTGGTTGTGGCATTCGCTCTGTGTTTGAACGGTCTAATATGCCAATCCAAGAATCACCACTCGCACGAATATCGAGTTTGAATTCTTCAGTATTTGTCAGTCTGAAGAATGAATCCTCACCAGCATCACTTTCGTGTACTAATTCCTGTTGAGCCAATGGTTCTTCAGTATTCTCAGTATCTTCTTCTGTATCATCTTCTATAACTTCTTCTTCATCTTGATTTGTATCTTCAGGATTATCCTTTTCCACAATTATCGAAGTATCTTCCTCGATTTCCGGGGTTTTATTGGCAACGTTATTCTTATTTAAAAAATAAACGACAGCGATGATGACAATTATAAATAATGCCACAATAATTTTCGGCAGTACTTCATTGAATCGGTTGTTTCTTGAGCTACTACGACGTGATAATATTTGTGGGGCTTGTTGAACTTCTTCTTCTTTTAACTCCAGTTTTCCGGAGCTATCTTTATATAATAAAAGCATCTCGTCTGCATCTAAGCCGACCGCTTCTGCATACTGCTTTATAAATGCTCTGACGTAAAATGAGCCCGGCATGGACCCAAACTCTTCATTTTCGATTCCCGACAAATATCGTTTTTGTATCTTTGTTATTGATTGTAAATCATCTAGTGAGTAACCTTTCGCTTTTCTCGCCTCTCGGAGACGGTCACCTAGTCCAGTCACGTATAACACCTACCTATCTATCAAAGGTTAAAGATGTCGAATCCACCCATTGATCCCCGATCGGACATCATGTTGTTTTTCTCCATCATTTCGTATGTAATTTCTTGATCATGTTCTGTTCGCAATTCAATAATGTAATCAAAGTCTTCAATATTGTACTCTGAATGCTGGACAAATATATCTGGATGCTCAACCACTTTAATAGATGGAATTCGCATCATTTCCCGTACAAGCTGTAAATGACGCTCATCAGTTGCTTTTCGCGAAACAATTCCATCTAAAATAAAAATATTATCTTTCGAGAATTCATCACCGGCTAAAGTGTTCCTAACCGTTTGTTTTATCATCGTTGAAGAAAGAAAAATCCATTTTTTGTTCGCACAAACACTTGCGGCAACAACTGATTCAGTTTTCCCAACACGAGGCATGCCACGGATTCCGACTAATTTATGGCCTTCTTCTTTAAATAACTCCGCCATAAAGTCAACAAGAATTCCGAGTTCACTCCGAAGAAACCTAAATGTTTTACGATCTTCGGAATCTCTTAATATATAACGGCCATGGCGCACCGCAAGAATATCGCTCAGCTTTGGTTCTCGAAGTTTTTTAATTTTAATCGTTTCCATAGTTGAAGCAATTTGTTCAAAACGTCGGATTTGTGCATCATCATCGGTCGTTAATAATAGTCCCCTGTGCATTCCGCCATCTTTTCTCTCGTGTCCACCATCCACACTATTGATTGTTGTAATATTGACCCTCAACATCCCTAGCAGTGATGAAATATCTCCGAGTAGTCCTGGACGGTTCACTTGAATTTCATATTCGAGATACCATTTTCCCAATCGACACACCCCTTCCGATTATTAAAGACGTTTTAAAACGGATATAGTTCCATAATAACGGATTCATGACAGTAAGAAAAGGAATAAAGTAAATGGATAGAGATATGCGATAAATTATCGTATCAAAATAGCCATATTAAATATACCAGCCACCGTTAACTTTTAAAATTTCTCCAGTCATATAATCCGCTTTACCACTGAGAAGAAACTCTACTGCGTCTGCTACATTTTCGGGTGTTCCTACTTTCATAAGTGGAATCTCATCTAGCACCATTCGGCGCTCATCTTCGGGGATTGCATCATTCATACGTGTTTCAATCCACCCCGGTGCAACTGCGTTGACACGAATTCCTGCATATGCGGATTCTTTTGCATAGGCTTTCACGAATGCATGTTGAGCACCTTTTACCGCTGAATACATAACTTCTCCTGCGGCACCTGTATTACCCCAGATAGAACCGATGAAAACGATATAAGATAGAGGACTAAGACGAAGTTTTGATGACACCAATCCGATCAATTGCGCAGGGTTTTGTACATGAACCTTCCACAGCGCATCCATATCCGAAGTCGTTGTTTCAGAAAGCAATTTATACATAGATTGGCCATTCGCCACAATGACAGCGTGGACTTCTGCTAGCTGTTTAGCTAAGACATTTGCAGCATTACTAGATGAAAAATCCGCTTGAACCATTTGAAAAACAAGGTCTGGGTACTGCTCTTTTAATGCAACTTGTAGTCTTTCAGCTTCCGATTCACCTTCGTTATAATGGAGGTATAGTGACCAACCAAGTGAAGCGAGATTGCGACTAATCGCCTGACCAATCTCGCCGGATGCACCTAAGATAACTGCGAATCGTGGATTATGCATTTTCTTTTTCTGCAGGAAGAACTGTGAATACCGTAAACCCGTCTTCATTATTAAAGAGCGAGAAAGCATGTTTTAAATCATCAAGCGTCATTTTTTCAAGTGTCGGCACTACGTCAAATAAGTTCATGTCATTAAATAAATACCGTGTAAATTGGTTTGCAATAAATTCAATAGAATTTAACGAGCGCATAAACTGACCGATTTTACGCTTCCTTTGTCGATCAAGGTCTTCGGCCTTAATTGGCCAAGCCGCAGTTGCTTCCTTCATCGTCGCTCGAATTGCTTTTTCTAGATCCTCTGGATTTTCGGAGTCCGATGAAATCATAGAAAAGCCAAATCCGTTTTCCAGCATAAAGCTATAGGAATAGGATTCATCAATCAACCCATTTTTATAGGCATTCGTATAAAATTCAGAAGATCTTCCGAATAAAACATCAAGCACTAAATCTGAGGCTAGTTCGCGTTTCAACATTTCTACATCAGAAACGTCTGTATCTGTGCTTTTCATTCCAAAACTAAGTTTTGGTTTGGTAACGTCCATCGTAAGTGTACGTTCAGGAATCGCCACAGTATCCGATTCATCCGGAAAATTCCGTACAATTTCTTCTGCTTGATTAAATGATTTTTTATTTTGATTTTCTTTTATGAAATTCATCATTTCTTCTGGATTTACATTACCTACGACAAATAACACCATGTTGGAAGGATGATAAAACGTTTCATAGCATTCATATAAATGTTCAGCAGTAATCTCATCAATCGATTCAATCGTTCCTGCAATATCAATTTTGACAGGATGCTCATGATACATATTTTCAATCATACCGAAATACATGCGCCAATCTGGTTGGTCATCATACATGGTTATTTCTTGTCCAATAATCCCTTTTTCTTTTTCAACTGTTGCCTGAGTAAAATATGGTTCTTGAACAAAATCCAGGAGGACTTTTGTATTCTCATATAATTTATCTGTTGCTGAAAAAAGATAAGAAGTTCTCGTAAACGATGTGAACGCATTTGCTGAACCACCAAGTACACTAAAATCTTGAAAAACATCGCCGTCTTCTTTTTCAAATAATTTATGTTCAAGGAAATGGGCAATGCCATCTGGCACAGTCACTTCTTCACTTTTCCCGTGTGGAATAAACGTTCGATCAATGGAACCATATTTCGTTGTAAATGTTACATAGGTCTTAGAAAATCCACGTTTTGGTAATATATAGACATCAAGACCATTTTCCAGTTTTTCATTATATAAAGTTTCCTGCAAATTATCAAAGTGTACTTTATTCATTCGCATTGTCCTCCTTACCTGACAACAAATAAACAACTTCCAATTGAATGTCTTTTGCCATCTTTTTCATATCATCTTTGGTTACAGCATGCCATTTGTCAATCAGATAATCCGCAGTAAAGTCCTCATCAAGTTCTTTAAATTGATCGTACACTTCAATTTGTCCTCTTGCAGAATCAAAAGTGCTCGTAATACTATTTGTCAGTAAAGCTTTTGTTTGGTCTAATTCAAGATCCGTTACTTCACCTTTTTGAAGAGCCAATAGTTGTTCCTTTATAAGTGAAACGGCTTTTTCTTCTAGTTTAGCATCGATTCCAGCCATTACTGAGATCAGCCCATAATGGGAAGCATATGAACTAGATGCGTAATAAGCCATACTTTCTTTTTCACGAACATTCATAAATAACTTACTGTGGGCAAAACCACCGAACACCCCGTTCATCACCTGCATTTTTGTGTAATCTGGATGATGAATTGTAATTGGTGTGCTGAAACCCAAATGAAGTTTACCTTGTTTCATATCTTGCTTTTCCCGAACATGTTCAGCTTCTTTGCGATCGATTTTTTCAGTTGTCTTAAACGTTTCGATTTTACGCTCGGGTCGACTATTAAACGACAAGACTGCTTTTAGTTTTTCTGTAATTTCTGTTTCATCAATATCGCCAGCGATATAGATATCCACCGTATCCTGTGTAATCATAGCGTTGTATGTGTCCAACAAACTTTCCGGAGTAACTTTGTCTACCGCTTCTTCAGTACCATCGGAGTTTGTAGAAATCGGGCTATTCGGACGCAAAACCTCAAGCATACGTTGCTGTGCGTAACTAGTCTTGTTATCATATTGTGAGCGAATTCTTTCTCTTACCGATTTTTTCTCTCGTTCAACAATGTCTGATTTGAAACTTCCATCCTCTAGATTCGGGTTAAAAACAACTGAACCTAATAATTCGATGGCTTCTTCCAAAATGCCGCCTTCTGCTAGGTATTCGTCATTCACACATTCCACATTCAATGACAGGATATGCGTATCTCCACGCTTAGCCACATTCGTGTACATGATTGTTCCATATAAATCATCCAACTTATTGCGAAGTGCGGTTTGTGTCGGATATTTCCCGTTCGAATCTTCTAGTACGTTTGCAAGTACTGCTCGGGCAGCTGCATCTTCCACATTTAAATTACTTTTCCATTTGATCGCAAAATTTACAGTCTTAAATTGAGTCGACTTCTTGGTATATAATGTTACGCCTTGTTCCAACCGATTTTTTGTAAACATTCAAAACACCTCTGTTTTTGTTAATATGAGTCATACTCACATCACTATACATTCCAAGTCATACTTCATGCAAATTACTCGAATGAAAAATACCCTAAACAATGGAAAAAACTACTTTGAAAGTTTAAAATGGCTTCCAAAGTAGCTTCCTATTTCTTACCGTTGTCCTTTAATATATGGTTGCCCACTTGCTTTTGGTGCAGTTGCTCGACCGATAAATCCGGCAAGTGCTAAAATTGTCAGAACGTATGGCAAGATGTGTAAATAAACTGTTGGAACATTTTTCAAAAATTCAATGGAAGGCGCACTAATCGCAAGTGCCTGTGCAAATCCGAAAAATAAGGCTGCACCCATTGCACCGATTGGATGCCATTTCCCGAAAATCATCGCAGCTAGGGCCATAAAACCTTGTCCATTAATCGTTGCGTGTCCAAAGTCATTCGTCATCGTTTGTGAATAAATTGCACCGCCAATACCAGCAAGACCACCGGAAATGATAACTGCAATATAGCGGATTTTCGTCACGTTAATCCCCATTGTATCCGCAGCTAACGGATGTTCTCCAACAGACCGCAAGCGGAGACCAAACGGCATTTTGTAAATAACAAACCATGCTAATACAGCTAAAAGAATGGCTAATATAGAAGAACCGTAGATCCCTTTAAAAAACAAAGGGCCAAGAAACGGAATATCTTCTAAAAACGGAACATTAAAGCGCGGAATACTTCTTTGAATAAAGTCGGTCTGCCCTTTTCCGAAGATTAATTTCACCGTAAACAAAGCAACTGCGATACCTAGCATATTTATTGCAACACCCGATACAACTTGATCTGCTCGGAAAGTAATCGATGCGACTGCATGCATGATTGAAAAGATTGCTGAAACAATCATTGCAGCCAGTAAAGCTAACCACGGAGTCCAAGCACCAAAGGTACCAGCGAAAGTTAAATTAAATATTATTCCGATGAAAGCGCCCATGACCATTAATCCTTCAAGTCCGATGTTAACAACACCAGCGCGTTCAGAGAAAACCCCACCAATCGCAGTGAAAATTAGAGGCGCTGCGTATGAAATTGTAATTGGTACGATAAAATATAGAATATCAAGAAAACCCATTTCACTTTGCCCCCTTTTTCTTATTCATGCGATTAAGGATCACTCGGATGATATATCCTGATGCGACGAAGAAAATAATGAGTGCAATAATTATCGAGACAATCTCTGTTGGAACTCCAGCCTCATTTGGCATATTCCCTGCACCATATTTTAATGAGCCAAATAATGTTGCTCCGAAAATGACTCCAAGTGGTGTATTCGCTCCTAATAATGCAACTGCAATACCATCAAATCCAATACCGGTAAAACCGCCCATTGTAGCCAAATAACCAAATGTACCAAGTGCTTCCATGGCACCAGCAAGACCTGCAAATGCACCCGAAATTACCATTGAAAGGATGATGTTTCGATTTACATTCATGCCCGCATATTGCGAAGCATGCTCGTTGAAGCCAACTGATTTTAACTCATAGCCTGTTTTCGTTTTCTCCAATATAAACCACATGACGCCAACCATCGCGAGCGCTACTAATATACCGTAGTGAAGGGTCGAATAGTCCGTGAGGTTCGATAAAAATTCAGATCGAAGTGATGCTGTTTCTTGAATTTTTTCTGTCTTATAACTTCCCGATACTGTTTTAATCAACGCGTTAACTACATGAAGTGCAATATAGTTCATCATAATTGTAACAATAACTTCGTGAACTCGTAATGTAGCTTTCAATAACCCTGGTACTAAACCCCATAACGCCCCAGCTAATGCGGCTGCGATAAGGGCTAACGGCAAGTGAATAATTTTAGGCAAGTCAGCAAATGTTCCAACATAAGCGGCTGCAAACCAACCCACAATTAGTTGTCCTTCCACTCCTATATTAAATAAGCCTGCCCGGAATGCGAATGCCACCGCGAGTCCTGCTAAAATATAAGGGCTGATTTGTCTAATTGTTTCCCCAATTGCATAAGAATCCCCAAAAATACCATTCCACAATGCGATATAACCAGCAATAGGATCATATCCGCTGAAAATCATAACAATCGCACCGACAATTAAGCCAAGTACTATGGAAATGACTGGCACTAATAGATTGATAGCTCTATTCGACATTTGGATCATCACCTTCTTTCAGTACAACTTCATCACCAACAACAACCATTTCACTTTTCTGGTGTCCAGCCATTAAGAGGCCTAACTCTTGTTCAGTTGTTTCTAATGGATTTACTGTATCAACAATTTGACCATCATAAATAACTGCAATTCTGTCAGATACATTCATAACTTCGTCGAGTTCAAAAGAAATTAATAAAACTGCCTTGCCTTTATCTCGCTGTTCTATCAATCTTTTATGGATAAATTCAATTGCGCCAACATCAAGTCCACGTGTTGGTAGTGCAGCAATCAATAAGTCTGGATTTCGTTCTACTTCTCGTCCGATGATGAGCTTTTGTTGATTACCGCCCGACAGAGCGCGTGCAAGTTCATGTTCACCTTGAGTTCTCACATCATAGGCTTCAATTATTTCATTGGCTTTTTCAGATACAACTTTATAATTCATTATGCCGTTTTTTGTAAAAGGTGCTTGATAGTAGGATTGTAAAGCGGCATTATAGCCGACAGAGAACTCTAATACTAATCCATGTTTATGGCGGTCTTGTGGAATATGACCAAGTCCCGTTTCAGTAATTTCCCGAGGATGTTTACCTGTTATATCTTTGGCATTAATTGAAATTTTTCCTTCTTTTACTTTTCGAAGACCAGTTATTGCCTCTATAAGCTCACTTTGACCATTCCCATCGATTCCCGCAATACCAACAATTTCCCCTTTTCTAACCGAGAGATTCAATCCTTTAACTTTTGGGACTCCGCGGTAATCTTCCACTACAAGGTTTTCGATATGTAAAACTTCATCGGTTGGATATGCTGGACCTTTTTCAGTTTTAAAAGTGACTTGTCGTCCAACCATTAACGTAGCAAGTTCTTCGGGATTCGTTTCACTTGTAATAACTGTCCCAATCCCCTGCCCTTTGCGAATAACGGTAACTCGGTCTGTGACATCCATAATTTCCTGAAGCTTATGTGTTATTAAGATGATTGATTTATTTTCTTCAATAAGCTTTTTCATAATAATAAAAAGCTCATCAATTTCCTGCGGTGTAAGTGACGCAGTTGGTTCATCAAATATGAGGATCTCAGCACCTCGATATAGCGTTTTTAATATTTCAACGCGCTGCTGCATGCCCACAGATATATCCGAAATTTTAGCATTCGGATCCACATTCAACCCATATAATTTCGAGATTTCTGCGACTTTTTTTGCCGCATCACGGATATTGATGGTTCCCCTCTTTTTCGGTTCATTGCCTAAGATTATATTTTCTGTCACTGTTAAGTTTTCAACTAGCATAAAGTGTTGGTGAACCATTCCGATTCCTAAATTATTGGCGATATTAGGATTGGAAATCGAAACTTTTTCACCACGAACTCGAATTTCCCCACCTTCAGGGTGATAAAGGCCAAAGAGAATGTTCATTAATGTCGATTTTCCTGCGCCATTTTCACCTAAAAGAGCATGGATTTCCCCTTTTTTTAGCTGAAGTGTAATATTATCGTTCGCAACGAAATTACCGAATTCTTTTCTAATATCCAGCATTTCAATGACGTATTCCAATGGATTCACTCCTTTAATAAATGATTTACAAAATTAATACAAGAAAAGATTCCATTTTCTGGAGGAAACCTTTCTTGTATTAATTTACTTTCGATAAAATTAGGAAGGCCGGAAGAAAACCGGCCCCTTACTATACTAAATTATTACTTTGGATCTTCAGGTACTACAAATTTTCCATCAACAATATCTTTTGAGTACGCATCGATTTTGTCTAGAACATCTTGTGGAATTGAACCGCGTGAATCTGCAAGTTCAACCATGCCCTCAGCAATACCGTATCTAGTTATTTCGCCGCCAGGGAACTCATCTTTTTCAGCAAGTTCTGCCACGCTAATTACTGATAGGTCAACACGTTTAAGCATAGAAGTAAGTGTGATGTTATCGTCACCCACTTGACCTTCTTCGTATTGGTCTGAGTCAACACCGATTACCCAAATATACTCATCTGGGTTTGCAGATTTACGCTCTTTCGCTTCTGAGAATACACCATTACCTGATCCACCAGCTGCGTGGAAAATAATATCTACACCAGAAGTGTACATCCGGTTTGCAGCCGCTTTACCGTTTTCCGCTTTGTCAAAGTCACCCGTATACTGTACGTCTACCTTAATATCAGGATTAACAGCTGCAACTCCTGCGACAAAGCCTGCATGGAAACGTGTAATAACTGGGATTTCCATTCCACCAACAAAACCAATTTTATTGGATTTTGTCATAAGTGCAGCTGCAGCACCTGCAAGAAACGCACCTTCTTGCTCTTTAAACATAATACTTGCAACGTTTTCTACATCTGATTCTTCATCGACAAGTCCAAACATAGTATCCGGATTTTGCTCCGCAATTGTTTCAATTGCATCTTTCAGTAGGAATCCGATACCATAAACGACATCGAAGTCACGACGAACAAGTCGATTCAAGTTTGCCTCGTAGTCTGAAGCATCATCGGATTTTAAATAGTCGAAACCACCATCGCCTTTAGTAAAACCGCTTTTCTCACCGTATTCTTGAATCCCTACCCAAGCAGATTGGTTAAACGATTTGTCGTCAACGCCACCTGTATCCGTTACCATTGCGACAGTGACAGCGTTCTCATTTACTTCATTAGAGCCTGTAGTGGCTCCGTCTTTGTCTCCATCTTTATCAGTACCACATGCACCGAGCAAACCACCGATTACAAGCATCGAAGCTAGTGCGAGACCAAATTTACTTTTTCTCATTGTAAGACCCTCCTATTATTTCTTTTATTATAGTAAGGACGCCGAAGCGTCTTATACCCGTTTCCGGACGACATGAAAACTAAATTTATCTGCGCGGAAATAGTTCTTTGAATATAATACCATTTCCCCGTCACTCGTATAATGTCGTTGTGTCAAAACCAAAAGTGGCACATCTACGCCACAGCGTAAAATCGAAGATGCTTCTTCATCGTAAGCAACCGGTTCTATCTGTGCAATCGCCTGATCAATGCGGACGTTTCCAGTTTGTTCAATCACATCAAAGATTGATAAATTCAGGAATTCTTCTGTTTCGACGGGTAAATACTTCGCCTGTAAATTGTCAATACAATAGACAACTGGATCACCGTCAGCAGTGCGAACCCGTTTTAACGTGACTATTTTGTCATCTTCCGAGCAGTCGAATTTAGCTATACAATCATCTGCAGGATCTGTATCCAAGACGTCAACAAAAATCGTACCAGGCTCCATGCCTGCATTTCGTATCATGGCGGAAACACTTGACAATTGTTCAATACCGGATGTAAAAAGCGGTTTAGGATTAATAAACAATCCTACACCATGTCGACGAATGAGGAAGCGTTCATCTTCCAAAACATTTAATGCTTTTCGCAAAGTTGTTCTCGTAACATTGTATTTTTGGGCAAGTTCAAGGTCAGAGGGAAGGCGGGCGCTTTCTTTAAAAACCTCTGATTCAATGTCTTGTTTCAAATGATCAATTACTTTTAAGTAGTGTTGACTCGTACTTGCCATTTATGATTCACCGTCCTCTGGAAGGTCCAGCCTTTTCTATTTAAATATCACTACTAATCAATCTCACTATATCACTTTCGTCCCACAAAATAAACAGAGATTATAAATAAACATTATAATTACAAACTATAGTAACAAAAGTCCCTAGAAAAACACGGTTTAAGAATGAATATCTGCTTCTTTGCTGATAAGCACTTGACGTGGCCTGCTTCCGTCTGGCGGACCAACAACTCCGCGCATTTCCATTTGATCTACAATGCGTGCTGCTCTTGAATAACCGACTCTAAACCTTCTTTGCAACATCGAGACAGAAGCTGTTTGAAGTTCCGTAACGAGTTTCACTGCATCATCATACAGCTCATCTGTCTCCTCATGTGGAGGAACGTCGACAATCTCGGTTGGGATCATTTCTTCTTGGTACTGCGCTTTTTGTTGTTCAATTACAAAGTCAACAATCGACTCAACCTCTCGATCCGATACAAATGCGCCTTGAATTCGAACTGGTTTAGATGCGCCAGCTGGTAAGAATAGCATATCACCTCTTCCCAACAGCTTCTCCGCTCCTCCACTATCCAATATCGTTCTTGAATCGATTGCTGAAGAAACTGCAAAAGCAATTCGCGATGGAATATTTGCTTTAATAACACCTGTAATGACATCAACACTTGGTCGCTGTGTTGCGATAATTAAGTGGATGCCTGCTGCTCGTGCCATTTGCGCCAGACGTGTGATCGAATCTTCTACATCACTAGAAGCCACCATCATAAGGTCCGCAAGTTCATCGACGATGACGACGATATAAGGCATCTGTGGATGCTTTTCGTCATTTTCTAAATTCCACTCGTCTATATGATTATTATATCCTTCCAGATTCCGGGTTCCCGTATGAGAAAAGAGTTCATATCGTCTTTCCATCTCAGAGACAACTTTTTGCAGTGCTTGTGCTGCTTTTCTCGGATCAGTCACAACTGGTGCCAGTAAATGTGGTACACCGTTATAAACATTTAGTTCTACCATTTTCGGGTCAATCATCATCATTTTCACTTCATGTGGTTTAGCACGCATAAGAATACTAATGATAATCCCGTTGATACAAACACTCTTTCCGCTCCCAGTTGCACCTGCAATTAGCATATGGGGCATTTTGTTCAATTCGGCTAAGATCGCTTGACCCGTCACATCTCTTCCTAATGAAATCATTAGTTTGGAGTTTGGTGTATTATTTTCCTTCGCTTCAATTACTTCGCGTAGACTAACCACTGCGACATCACTATTAGGCACTTCAATACCAATAGCAGATTTCCCTGGAATTGGCGCCTCGATTCGAATATCGCTCGCTGCTAGTGCTAGTGCTAAATCATCCGTCAAACTAACGATGCGGCTAACTTTAACGCCTGTCGCAGGCAATACTTCATATTTAGTCACTGCGGGTCCTAAGTGAACTTGAACCACACGGGCTTTCACGCCAAAACTTAAGAATGTATCTTCCAGTTTTTGTGCATTTTCTTGAATTGAATCATATTCGCCAGATTGATCATTATAAGGTGTTTCAGTTAACAAAGTCGTTGGTGGTAATATATAGGACTCATTTTCTTCTTCGCCTATGATTGCACCTATCTTTTCAACTTCTGTACTTTGTGTGTTCGTCGCAACATCCTTTTCAACAACGCTGACTGCTTCCTCTTCTTTTGCACGCTTGTCGATTTGTTCTGTAAAAGTGGAAATGATTGGTTGTGAAGGAATCTCTTCAATAACCGCCTCTACAACTGTTTCCTTATCCTTTACTTGTGAGCGACGCGTTCTTGTATTGGTATTCGGTTTCTGCTCAGCTTTCACAGGTTTCTTCTCTTTTTTGTCACGCGAGAACTTTTCTGAGAAGGTTTTCTTAAATGACTCAAATAATTTCGGGAAATTCTCTGCAATTATTGGAACCAGTGCTTTACCCGACAGTAATACGAGACCAATTAATAATAATAATATACCAGCAACCATTGCTCCAGCAGAGTCAAACATAGAATAAAAAATCGCAAACAAAATTGCACCAATCATCCCACCGCCTAATGCACCGGTCCGATCTATTATCCCGTCATTTACGATGAGGACATTCCACGTTTCTTTAAGCGCTGAATTTGAAAGTAGTATACGACTTTCATTCAACTCTTTGAATAAATGGACATGGCTAAATAATAATAAGCTTGCTAATATGAACAAGCTTCCAGCCATAATCCTATTTTTCCAGCCCCCTACTTTGCGCATAATCATAAATATAAGTGCTTGAACAATTAATAAAAATGGAATCGCAATATGCAAATTCCCAAATAGAAATCTCGTCGCTGATGAAAGTCCTCTTCCAGCAGGTCCGAATTCAAATATAATAATTACCGCTAAACCTATCATCAAAAGACCAATGACTTCGTAAAATAATGGTTGTACGCTCGTAGGACTCTTTTTTCGATTTGGGCGTTTCTTCCCTTTTCTTTTCCTAGACATTTGTGTCCTCCTTTCTTTTAAAAAAGGATTTCCCGCCGATCAGACGGCAAGGAAATCCTTTCACTTTACAGCAGGATCCTTATTTGGAAATCCATTAGTATTCCATAATAATCGGAATAATCATCGGACGCCTTTTCGTTTGTTGGAATAAATACGAACTAAGGGTATCGCGAATCTCTTGTTTAATTCCTGTCCATTCAAATGATTTTTTAGACACATGTTTCTCGACTATTTTCGTCACTAGTTTGGTTGCTTCATTGAGAAGCTCTTCTGATTCACGAACATAGACAAAGCCACGAGAGACAATTTCAGGACCCGCTGCAATTTTCTTATCTTTGCGGTTTAATGTGACAACAACTGTAAAAATACCATCCTGTGATAATAGTTTACGATCACGAAGAACAATATTTCCTACATCGCCAACACCAATTCCGTCTATTAAGACGTTACCAGCTTGTACGCGTCCACTCATGCGTACCTTGCCGCTTTTATATTCAACAATATCGCCTTTATCAGCGATGAATATACTTGTCTTTGGCAGACCCGTTTCTTGAGCAAGTTTTGAGTGCGCCATCAGCATCCGATATTCTCCTTGAATTGGAATGAAATATTTCGGTTGCATCAAGTTTAACATGAGTTTTAAATCTTCTTGGCTCCCATGCCCAGACACGTGAACTTTTTTGCTTGATGTCAAGACTGTAGCACCATTTTTGGCTAATTGATTCATTGTTTCATACATAGATACTTCCATACCTGGCGAGGGTGTAAAAGTGATGAGAACCGTATCGGTTTCTTTTATACGCACATCATCATGATGTTTTCTAACAATTTTTTCAAGAGCGTCTAATGGTTCGCCTTTATTGCCAGTGACAATTATGACCACTTTGTCATCATCATACTTTTCTATTTCACTGACTGGAATGACAATCTCGTCTTCCATTGTTAAATAGCCTAGATTCACACCCACTTCAAAGTAACTTTCAAGACTCTTACCAACCACTGCTACCTTTTTTCCAGATTCAAAGGCTTTGTCTAGAACCTGTTGAATCCTGATAAAGTTCGATGCATATAAAGCCACTAAAATACGACCTTCTGAGGCGTGGAACGTTTTTGATAATTGTTTTTCAATAACCGATTCAGACGTTGTATATCCAGGGCGTTCAGCCTCTGAAGAATCAGACATTAAAATAAAAACGCCATTTTCCCCGAGATTGGCCATTTTCCCAATGTCCGGACGATATTTTCCTTTGGCAGATTGGTCAAACTTAAACTCACCAGTATGAACAATTGCACCTTCACTTGTGTTAAACACGATGCCCAGTGAATCGGGAATACTATGTGTTGTATTGAAGAATGTAACATGGGTACCAGTAAAATTCATTCTGCTTTTGTTGGTTACTTCAAAAAAGCGAACTGATGATGGTGCTGGCATGTCTTTTAAATGCTCTTTCGCTAATGCTAGCGTAAGTTTAGAACCGTATACTGGTGCTTGTACAACTTGTAATAAGTATGCAAGTGAACCGATTGCATCTTCATGACCATGTGTTAAGAATATACCTTTTACACGCTGTTTGTTTTCCTCAACGTATGTAAGATCTGGTATAACAATATCGATTCCAAGCATTTCCCTTTCTGGGAACATCAGCCCTGAATCTACGATAAACAGTTCTTCATCGATTTCAACGACATACATCGCCTTACCAATTTCTCCTACTCCTCCAAGGGGAATAATGCGGATTACTTCATTTTTAGTTTTTGTCAATTTTGTTCCTCCTATTTCTACTGCCCGTCCATATCGACTATGATTCATTATACGGGACGAAACGTTCTTGTACAAACAAAAAAAGCCGGTCACATTATTAGACCGGCTGTCGTCATACAAAAAGATGTTCAGTACTTTTGAACTTTTCCCATACTTTATCAAAGGCCTTATTATCCTCTTCGTATCCAATCAACGGTAATCTTACGCTACCTGTATTCACATTACATTTTTTCAATGCATACTTCACCGGAACCGGATTCGGGGCAGTAAATAACTCTTTGAACAATGGTAGAAGCGCTAGATGCATAGATGCGGCATCTTTTGTGCGACCTTCATTAAACGCTGAAATCATTTTCTGCATTTCATTGCCTACAATATGTGCAGCTACAGACACAATGCCATCTCCCCCAATAGATAGTAGGGGTAAGGTGAGGCTATCATCACCGCTATACACTTTAAAACCAGCATCCGTTCCACTAATAATCGAAGCCATTTGTTCAAGATTTCCGCTTGCTTCTTTCACAGCACGAATATTTTTCACTTTCGATAAAGCGATTGTCGTTTCCGATGTCATATTGACCACTGAACGCCCAGGAATATTGTACAGTAAAACTGGTAAATTCGTTTCCTTGGCAATTGTTGAGAAGTGAGTATATAACCCGTTCTGATCCGGTTTATTATAATACGGTGTGACAAGCATAATGCCATCCGCTCCAGCACGCTCTGCAACCAATGTGCTTTCAATCGACTCTGCAGTTGAGTTTGAACCTGTACCTGCAATAATTGGAATGCGCTTATTTACCTTTTCTATTGTAAAAGACAGGAGTTCTTCCTTTTCTTTTTTAGTTAAAGTGGGTGACTCACCAGTTGTGCCACAAACAACAAGTGAATCTGTGCCATTTGCGATTAGATGATCAATTAGCACCGCTGTTCTATCAAAATCAATCGCACCCGTTGATGAAAACGGCGTTACCATTGCGGTAGAAATTCGTCCAATTTCCATACTAAAATCCCTCTTTCGTCGTTGTTATTTCTGATCCATTGTTAAGAGAGTTTCTGCTATTTGCACGGAATTAAGTGCAGCGCCTTTAAGAAGATTATCTGTTACAACCCACATATGAAAGCCTGATGGGTGGTCCGGGTCTTTTCGTAGTCGCCCAACAAATACGTGGTCTTCCCCTTCTGATAATAAAGGCATCGGATAAGTTTGAGTAGCTGCATCATCTTGTACGACGATTCCAGGTGCATGTTTAAGTGCCGAACGAATATCCTCTACAGTGATATTGTCCTGATCCACTTCAAAATAAACTGATTCAGAGTGTCCCGATACAACTGGGATTCGGACACATGTCGCCGAAACTGGCAACTCACTCATATTAAAGATTTTCTTTGTTTCATTTATCATTTTCAGTTCCTCAAGCGTATAACCTGACGAATCGAATGCGTCAATTTGAGGAATCGCATTAAACGCAATTGGATAAAATTTTTCGCCTGCACCAGTAGGTAACAGTTTGGCATCTATTTCTTGTCTATTTATAAATTGTTTACTTTGTTTTTCTAGCTCATCAATTGCATCTGCCCCTGCACCGGAAACTGCTTGGTACGTAGAGACGATTATACGGCCCAGTCCAAATTTCTCACGGATAGGTTCTAGCGCTGTTACCATTTGAATTGTGGAACAGTTTGGGTTTGCGATGATTCCTTTATGCCCTCTAAGCGCACTCGAATTGACTTCAGGTACAACAAGTGGAATTGATTCTGTCATACGAAACGCACTTGTATTATCAATCACGACAGCGCCTCTTTTTACTGCTTCTTCCGCAAATCGCTTTGAAATTGCGCCGCCCGCACTAAAGAATGCGATATCTACATCATCAAATGATTCCGGAACTGTTTCTTCAACGATATACTGTTTTTCGTTAACCTCAATTACACTTCCAGCAGATCTTTTTGAAGCTAAAAGTTTTATCGAACTTAAAGGAAAATTACGTTCGAGTAGTTTCTCTATTATTTTTGTTCCAACGGCACCAGTAGCGCCTACAATTGCGACATTAACTGTACTCATCATCAAATCTCCCTTTCAGCATCAAAGCAGTTGTAATGGAAAGATTATAGCATAAGATTCAACATGTTTGTGTCAGAACCTTTACTTTTGTTTATGAATTATCAATAATGGTTGAATTTGTTCTTTATTTAGCGCTGCTGCTGCGGCAGGTACCATTAGGGAAAAATCTGAAATTAAGGAGTTTGGTTTTTTGAACGGATCGTCCTGTCCAAATGGGATGAAGAAGACATTTTTCATGTTAAGAAGTTTCATAATGTTGACACCATTTAATCCTAAAGCATCATTCGTTGATATTCCCAAAAGAACCGGACTACCATTACGTAAAGTTGCTTTCGCACCCATTAATACCGGAGAATCAGTCGATGCATTCGCAAATCGACTTAAAGAATTACCAGTCATCGGTGCAATAATCATGCAATCAACAGGGGTAGATGGTCCGAATGGCTCAGCACCTACAATTGTTGAAATCACTTTTTCGCCTGTCGCTTTTTCAATCTTTGCAATCCACTCTTCACCCGTACCAAATCTAGTTGCAGCAGTGAGTACTGAATGTGTAATAACAGGGATAACTGTAGCGCCAGCGTCCATCAACGAGTCAATAACGGGAATAATCTCTTCATACGTACAATGTGAAGCTGTTATTCCAAGACCTATTCGTTTTCCTTGTAGCATTTGCTTCCCCTCTCATCTTCGTTTGATCCTCTCGAGTGCACCACTTAAAGAAATTGCCGCATCGACAGGAAAATACTTCCCTGGCAACCCAGGGAGTAATCTATAGTATTCAAACGTCGATGGTGCCTTTAGGCAACCGGGTGCTGAAGCAAGGTCGAAGATGAATTTCGGCATGTTCGCTAACTCAGATAACCACTTATTTGGAATTGTATTCACAAGATAACCATCTATTTCCAAAGAATCAGACAAGCGTAGAACTTGATGTCCCCGCATCCTCGCTTCACCCAACTGGGCATCAGAACGAGCAATGACTGTCACATGACCACCAAGTGAGTTAAGTACATCTACCACCATTTTCCCGACTCGTCCATAGCCTGCAACATAGAAACGATTGTCCGCAATCGTTAGACCAATTTCCCTATAATACTCATGCAAAAATGCTTCAGCAGTAAGGCGTGCATTTTCCCAGATAAAAATTTCATCTTGAAGATAGGATGTAATCGAAAGTGAAGCATCTGTGTAACGCTTTTTCCATTCTTCCGAGACGACACCTGTGTATAACTTTGTGCTTTCCCTAATCATTTCAATTGGAATTGAACCGGCCATTTCTAAGATAGGGAATACAATATGATTTGGCTTATAGTCTTCGAGTACATTTTCAAGTTTTTCCGTATACGCATTAACTTGAACCGAGCACGAATCGTACCCCTTATTGGACATTAATTTACTGCACATGGACAAGCGTTTATCAGTCCCTATAAATAACCACTTTTCCCTATTCATCTAAATAAGTCTCATCAATCGGACCTGTCTTTTTAAAAAGAATACGATGCTCTCCGATCAAAACAATCTCTGACCAAGGGATGAATTCATCTGCCTCATCAGCTTTATTTTTAAAAGAAAAACGTCCGGTTCTTCTTTTAACCTCAAGCCCAATAATGTCACCCGTCTTCCCATCAAAGATCAGGTCTGTATCGGCCAATAAACCATAGCGTATCCCTTCATCTACTTGAATGAGCTCTTTCCCAGCAAGTTCTGAAAGTAACATTCTTCATTCCCCTTTCAACTATACTGATTCAGTATATGAACGAGAGTTGAAAAGATTGTTAGTTGAATATAATACGGTTTGTTGATTCTTTTGGAGCAATAACTGATATGGCTCGTTCTTTCCCTAGAATTTCTGTTGCTAATTGTAAAATATCTTCATTTTTCACGGCTTGAATTTTTAATACTTCCTCATCAATGCTTTTCTCAGACTGAAAAATTATTTCATTCCTACCATTTCTCGACATATGCGATTCAGTGCTTTCCATACTTAATAAGAAACTGCCGATAACATGGTCTTTGGCCTGGGAAACTTCTTTATCTGTTACACCCTCTAGCAATATCGCTTGAATAATTCCATCTATCGTGAAGTACAGTTCGTTAATTTTCTCAGGTGATGTTCCTGCGTATATGATAAATGTTCCGGCTTCTTTATAGGCGGAATAATACGAGTATACCGAGTAAGCTAAGCCACGTTCCTCGCGCACTTCTTGAAATAGACGTGAAGACATAGCTGATCCAAGGATACTATCCAAAATTGTTAACGCATAGAGCCTATTATCCTGTAAATCCAATGATGGAAAACCTATGCAAAGATGGGATTGCTCTACGTCTTTCTCTTTTATAGTCATATCCGCATGAAAAATTGGCGCTGCCATTGGATTAATCACTACATTTTCAACTTCGGATTGGTATGACCCAAAAAGATCATCAATTGTATTGATTAAATGTTCGTCAAAATTACCTGCAACAGAAATGACAATTTGTTCGGGTTTATAAACTCTGTTTTTAAATTTTAAAATCTTATCCTTTGTAAATGAAGTAATCGTATCTTTCTTACCGAGTATAGATTTTCCAATTGGATGATTGGGATACATGACAGACATGAGTTGCTCATGGACATCATCGTCCGGCATATCTTCGACAGCGGATAATTCTTCCAGAATAACTGATTTTTCTTTCACAATTTCCGCTTCATCAAAGAGTGAATGCAAAATCATATCCGCTAAAATCGAAATAGCTGTTTCGGCGTGATTGCCAAGAACAGTTGCATTGAAACAAGTCATATCTTTTGATGTAAATGCATTCACATCTCCACCCATCCGATCGAATTGCTCTGCAATTGTTCGGGCAGAACGCGTGGGCGTTCCTTTAAATAGCATATGTTCGATAAAATGAGCCAAACCTTCTTCTCCTGGTAACTCGTCCTGTGAACCAGCTTCTATACATACGCCGATTGCGACCGACCGCATACTTGGCATTAGTTCATGAATAATTCGTACGCCATTTTTGCATATATGTTTTTGAATCAAGACCATCCCCCTTATTTAAAAATCAATCTGAACATGACTAAACAAAATATGATAAAAAAAAGACCTCGATATGAGGCCTTTAATTGTACGATAAACCTAAATTAATTATTCTCTTTTTCTGCGGCTTTCTTCTCTTCAAGTATAACTTCTTTTCTTGATAAGTTTACACGGCCTTGGTTATCAATTTCAATTACTTTTACAAATAATTCGTCACCTAATTTTAACACGTCTTCAACAGCACGCGTGCGTTCTTCTGCAATATGAGAAATGTGAAGAAGACCGTCTTTTCCTGGGAATATTTCTAGGAATGCACCGAATTTTTCAATCCGTTTGACTTTCGCCATATAATATTCGCCAACTTTAGCTTCACGAACAATGTTTTCAATCATCGCTTTTGCTTTCGCATTCATTTCACTATTTGGAGAAGAAATATAAATCGTACCATCTTGTTCTGTATCGATTTTAACTTCAGTTTCTTCAATAATTTTATTAATTACTTTACCGCCAGGTCCAATGACATCACGGATTTTATCTGGGTTAATTTGAACTTTAATAATCTTAGGTGCGTATTCTGACAACTCTTCACGAGGGCCAGAAATAACTGAATTCATATGCTCAAGGATATGCAGACGACCAATTTTCGCTTGTGTCAGTGATTCTTCTAAAATTTGACGAGACAAGCCATCAATTTTAATATCCATTTGAAGCGCTGTAATTC
Source organism: Sporosarcina sp. Y1009 (assembly GCF_057669865.1). Classification (NCBI taxonomy): domain Bacteria; kingdom Bacillati; phylum Bacillota; class Bacilli; order Caryophanales; family Caryophanaceae; genus Sporosarcina; species Sporosarcina sp. Y1009. The sequence goes on from NZ_JBYHFO010000002.1 coordinate 206,457, forward strand.
CTTTTTCAGTACCCGCTACTTTAAAGTCCATATCTCCAAGTGCATCTTCCATACCTTGAATATCAGAAAGAATCGAGTAATTTTCGTCTCTCTTAACAAGTCCCATTGCGATACCAGCAACTGGTGCTTTTAATGGAACACCAGCATCCATCATAGCCATTGTAGACGAGCAAATTGATGCTTGTGAAGATGAGCCGTTAGATTCGAGTACTTCAGCAACCAAACGCATTGTGTACGGAAAATCTGATTCATCTGGAAGCACTGCTTCGAGGGCACGTTCTCCTAAAGCACCATGTCCAATTTCACGACGACCTGGTCCGCGGATTGGACCCGTTTCCCCAACACTAAAGTTCGGGAAGTTATAATGATGCATAAAACGTTTTGATTCTTCGAGGCCAATACCGTCAATGATTTGTACTTCGCCTAGTGCGCCTAATGTACAAACACTTAATGTCTGTGTTTGTCCACGTGTAAACAAACCTGAACCATGTGCTCTTGGCAAAATACCAACATGCGATTCAAGCGGGCGAATTTCATCTGGTGCACGACCATCTGGACGAACTTTTTCATCTGAAATCAGTCTGCGAACTTCCTCTTTTACCATGCTACTTAAAATGCCTTTTACTTGTTTAAGTAAATTTGCATCCGCTTCATCTACAGCATAAGCTTCTGTCACTTCAGTTTTAACGGCATTAATGGCATCTTCGCGTTCATGTTTTTCTTTTGTTTGAATGGCATCAGTTAGAGCAGCGCCATACTTCGATTGAATTTCAGACTTAAGTGCCTCATCTAATTGGTATAATGGAATTTCCATTTTCGCTTTTCCAACTTCTGCAATGATTTTCTCTTGGAATTCAACGAGTTTAATGATTTCATTATGGCCAAACATAATTGCTTCTAAAATAACGTCTTCCGTCACTTCAGATGCTCCAGCTTCTACCATGTTAATCGCATCTTTTGTACCTGCTACGATTAAGTCCAAATCACTTTTTTCTAATTGATCTAATGTCGGATTCACAATAAATTCTCCGTCGATTCGACCAATTTGAGCGCCAGCAATCGGTCCTTCGAAAGGAATGTCCGACACAGAAAGCGCTAGAGAAGAACCTAGCATTGCAGCCATTTCAGGTGAACTATCATGGTCGATTGACAAAACTAACGAAATAACTTGTACATCATTACGAAAACCATCCGCAAATAAAGGACGAATCGGACGGTCAATAAGACGGCTCGTTAATACTGCTTTTTCAGAAGGTCGACCTTCACGTTTGATAAAACCACCTGGGATTTTACCTGCAGCATACAAACGCTCCTCGTAATTCACAGTTAATGGAAAAAAGTCTAATCCTCTTGATTCTTTTGAAGCCGTAGCGGTTGATAGTATCGTTGAATCTCCGTAACGAACAAGTACAGCGCCGTTAGCTTGTTTTGCATATTGGCCAGTTTCAATTATTAATTCTCTCCCAGCCCACTCAAACGAATATACTTTCTTTTGTTCTGTCATTATTGAACCCCTCTCTATGTAGCAACAATCAGAATTGCATACGTTGTATGTATTATTTATAGTGTACCAAATTAGCTACATTGATGCGAAACATTCATAACAAAAAGAAAAAGCGGGCAAGGCCCGCTTCCATGTAGTCATCTTATTATCGGCGTAAACCGAGTTTAGTGATAAGATCACGGTAACGCTGAACTTCATTGTCGCGTAAGTACTTAAGTAATTTACGACGACGACCGATCATTTTCATAAGTCCACGACGTGAGTGGTGGTCTTTCTTATGAGTAGATAAGTGTTTGTTCAGGTTGTTGATCTCTTCAGTAAGGATAGCGACTTGAATATCTGCAGATCCAGTGTCACTTTCATGAGTCTTGAATTCAGAAATCAATTCGTTTTTACGCTCTTGTGTAATAGCCATCCTTATCACCTCCTATTTTTAATATCCCCAATTTCCTCGCATACGTTGGTGATGCGTGATGCCAAGAAATGGTTCGTACTTTAAATGTACCTATTTATAATATCATGTAGATTGTTTAATGTAAAGATATTTCAAACTTAAGAAAGAATTTCAAGTGCTGTCTTTTTATCTTTAGCAATTTGAGAGATTAGCGCCTCAATCGATTCGAATTTTTTCTCTGCTCGTATATGTTCCACCCATTCAACTACGACTTCTTTGCCATAAATATCCCCATCAAAATCGAATAGATGAACCTCAACGATTGCTGCTTTAATGTTAGGGTTGTTGAAGGTAGGTTTAACCCCAACATTACAGACCCCTTTCAGCAAAGAACCTTCCAGTAAAAAACGGACGGCATACACACCATTCTCCGGTAGAATAGAGCCTTCTAGCGGCGTGACATTTGCAGTTGGAAAACCTAGCTTGCGCCCCTTTTTTTCTCCGTGTACAACACTGCCAATGGTTCGAAAATTTCTTCCTAATAAAAGAGCTACATCTTTAACATTGCCTTCTGAGAATAGCTTTCGAATGCGTGTTGATGAAATTTTATCTGCGGAATCGGTTACCTTCCCTACAACTGTCGTTTCAAAAGCACCTGCTGAAAGTTCTTTCATATCTGCCATCGTGCCTGCACCTTTAGCACCGAAAGTATAATCAAATCCTGCCGTTACATGTTTAACACCGAGAGATTTAATAAATAGCTCTACAAATTCACCTGGTTTTAATGAGGCTAGATTCATATCAAACTTTACAATAAATACAGCATCTACACCCATTTCTTTCAATAACCTACATTTCTCTTCAAATGGGGTAATATAGCCAATTTTGTTTTTCCCTCCACCTAATACATGAGATGGATGTGGATTAAAAGTCATCACAGCGGAGCGAATCGACAACTCTTCAGCTTTTTCAATAGCTTGGTGAATTACAGCTTGGTGACCTTTATGTAAGCCATCAAAAAATCCGATGGCTAGTGAATAATGTTCATCGCCATCTATTTTCATTTTTTCAGGATAGCTTAATTCAAAAATTTTCAACGTTGTATCCACCTTCCTAACGATTTACTGGAAACATTTTTTCAGGTTTCATCAACTCGGGCTTTGTTGGATGAATTTTATAAACAGCCAATGCTTTACTATTTTTCGTGAAGACAATTGGATACCCATTATCCAGTAGTGGGTTTTTAGGCATCACTTGCCCATGTATTATTTTATCATAGTCCGCGTCTTCTACCTCTACAAATGGAAATTCAATTAATGCATCTTCTAATGGATGGATACATGTGTCTAGTAATTCTTTTTCTTTTAAATCTTCAAGGTCGCTTAGCGTATAACAGTCATCTACCCGATAGGTTCCAGAGGCAGATCGAACGAGTGACGCCATATGCGCTGGATATCCTAATAACTCCCCAATCTGGACAGCTAGCGTACGGATATAAGTTCCTTTACCACAGCTAATGCGAATTTTAAAATTAACTTCAGTTCCTTCAAATTCATCGGCAACGTCAAGTAATTCTAGCGTATGGATTTTCACCTTACGCATCGGTCTTTCTACTTCGATACCTTTTCGGGCATACTCATATAGCTTACGTCCGTTAACTTTAACAGCTGAATACAGAGGTGGTATTTGCTCAATTTCACCAGTCAGCTTTGATAACACATGTTCAAGTTCCGAGCGCTTAAACCGTTTAAATTCATCATTTTCAATTACAATTTCACCGTCTGCGTCCTCGGTTTCGGTTGATTTACCAATCGAGATAACTGCAACGTATTCTTTACCTGAATCCGTTATATACTCCGCCACTTTTGTCGCTTGTCCAATACATATTGGAAGGACGCCTTCAACACTTGGGTCCAGAGTGCCTGTATGTCCAACCTTTTTCGTTCCCAAAATCTTGCGTAATTTATAGACACAGTCATGTGACGTCATCCCTTTTTCTTTCCATAATGGAAGAATCCCATTCATATCAAAACCTCATTTTCCATAAAAATAGAGGAAGTCGGAAAGTCCATTTGGACACCGACTTCCTCCATTTTGTTATTCTTTCGATTCATTATTAACTTGAGTGAGCAACGTTTCGATTCGATTTCCATAAGCGATGGACTCATCAAAAGCAAATTCTATCTCAGGAACTACGCGAAGTCTAATTCGCTTACCGATTTCTGAGCGTATAAATCCTTTAGCTTTTTCAAGACCTTTTAAAGTCGCTTCTTTTTCCGATTCATTTCCTAATACGGAAATATAGATTGTTGCATTTTGTAAATCACCCGTTACTTCAACATCTGTCACGGTAATAAAGCCAATTCTTGGATCCTTCACTTTTTGTAAAATAATTTCACCAAGTTCTTTCTTCATTTGCTCCGCAACACGATTAACACGTTTTGACATGTTTAGTCACCCCGATTCGTAATCAGTAAAAATCGACTGTAATCTGGGTCATTTCCCATTCTGGATTCGACTCCAATAAGCGAATGGCCCTTCTTACTTCTCGTTCTGCAGCTTCTTTAGAAGAAGCCGTTGCTACAAGCGCTAATGACGTTCGCTGCCAAAGATCTTGATGGTCAATTTCTGCAATGGACACATTATAGGAATTTTTCGTCCTATCAATCATGCGTCTTAAAACCGACCGTTTATCTTTTAATGAGGCAGCCATCGGAATGAAAAACGTACATTCCGCATAGACGATCATACGCGTTTAATTTCTTCCATCACGAAGGCTTCGATGATATCGCCCTCTTTTATATCATTAAAGTTTTTAACTGTAATTCCACATTCATAACCTCTTGCAACTTCTTTAACATCATCTTTAAAGCGTTTCAATGCTTCAAGTTCTCCTTCAAAGATTACGATGCTGTCGCGAATCACACGAACGCCTGCGTCACGAACAATTTTTCCTTCAATAACGTAACTTCCAGCAATTGTTCCAATCTTAGATACAACAAATGTTTCGCGCACCTCTGCTTGGCCAACGACTTTTTCTTCGTATTCTGGATCAAGCATACCTTTCATCGCTGATTCAATTTCTTCGATTACTTGATAGATGACACGGTGTTGTCTAATATCGACGCCTTCAGCATCTGCCGCACGTCTTGCATTCACGTCCGGTCGAACGTTAAACCCAATGACGATTGCATTTGATGCTGCTGCAAGAGAAATATCTGATTCATTGATTGCTCCGGCCCCAGTATGGATAATTTTCACATTGACGCCTTCAACTTCAATCTTCATGAGAGAGGCTGCCATAGCTTCAACTGTTCCTTGTACGTCTGCTTTAACAATTAGTTTTAATTCTTTCATTTCGCCTTGACTCATTTGTTCAAACAAGTTATCTAATGTAACTCTTGTTTTCACATCTCGTTGTTCTAAAATCGCTTCACCAGCTCTTGCTTCACCAATTTGGCGTGCAGTTTTCTCGTCTTCAAAGACAACAAAACGGTCACCAGCTTGTGGTACATCGCTTAATCCAGTAATCTCAACTGGCGTAGAAGGTTCTGCAAATTGAACTCGGCGACCTACGTCGCTTATCATTGCACGGACACGACCAAAAGTGTTACCAACGACAATTGGATCTCCCACTTTAAGAACTCCATCTTGTACTAATAATGTTGCAACAGCGCCGCGTCCACGGTCTAATTCAGCCTCAATGACTGAACCACGAGCACGTATTGTTGGATCGGCTTTAAGCTCAGCAATTTCTGCAACAAGTAAAACCATTTCTAGTAATGTATCGATACCTTCACCTGTCAGTGCTGAAATAGGAACGAAAATTGTATCGCCGCCCCATTCTTCTGAAACAAGTCCATGTTCAGTAAGTTCTTGCATTACGCGTTCTTGATTAGCTGCAGGTTTATCGATTTTATTCACAGCAACGATAATCGGAACGTCTGCCGCTTGGGCATGGTTAATTGCTTCGACTGTTTGCGGCATAACACCGTCGTCAGCTGCAACAACAAGAATTGTAATATCAGTTATTGACGCGCCTCGAGCACGCATTGTTGTAAACGCTGCGTGACCAGGTGTATCTAAGAATGTTACTTTTTTACCGTCATTATCTATTTGGTAAGCACCGATATGTTGAGTAATTCCGCCTGCTTCACCTTGTGTTACTTTTGTATTTCGAATTGAGTCAAGTAATGTTGTTTTACCATGGTCAACGTGCCCCATAATTGTTACAACTGGTGCGCGTTCAATAATATTTTCTGGTAAAGACACTTCTTCTTCGAAGCCCTCTGTCTCTTCAAAATAAATATCAAGATCTGTTACATCGATACGAATTTCTTCTTCTACTTCAACTCCATAATCCGCACAAACTAATTCAATCGCATCTTTATCAAGCTCTTGATTAATTGTTGCCATAACACCAAGCATTAATAACTTTTTAAGAATATCAGAAGGTTCGCGACCTAATTTCTGTGCAAGCTCTGCAACTGAAAGTGATTCATAAAATGTGATTTTGTCTGGAAGTGGCTGTTGGACTTTTGGTGTTGGAGCTGGACGGTATCTTCTGCGTCCTTGGTTTATACCACGAGCCGGTGGACGTCCACCGCGACGACCTGGCGCTCTACCGCCCGCTGGACGTGAAGCTGAACCTGTTGTACTAGCAGTTGCTGCTGGACGGTTCGGTCCACCTGTTGTTGGGCGACTTTGACCGCTTGTTGCCGGACGATTCTGTCCACCTGATGTTGGACGACTTTGACCGCTTGTTGCCGGACGGTTTTGTCCACCTGTTGTTGGACGATTTTGACCGCTTGTTGCCGGACGGTTCTGTCCACCTGTTGTTGGACGATTTTGACCGCTTGTTGCCGGACGGTTCTGTCCACCTGTTGTTGGACGATTTTGACCGCCTTGTTTTGATGATTCATTTGTTGGTTTAGAAGTTTTAGTTGAATTTGTCGCTTTTGGTGTTTCTTTTCCTTCTTTATTTCCGCCAAATGACTGATCAAGCTTTGTAACAACATCTTTATCTATTGTAGACATATGATTCGTTACATTTACATTTAATTTCCCGAGTTCTTCAATTACTTCTTTACTCGTTTTTTTCACTAGTTTCGCGTATTCATGTACACGTACTTTTGTCATGCGCTCACCCCCGGTTGTATTCGTTAAGAAGCTCGGAAAGCTTTTTAGCAAATCCAGCATCCGTTATTGCAAGTGTGACACGCGCTTCTTTTCCAATAGCGTGCCCCAAATCTTCTCGATTACCAAAATTATGCTTCTCAACGTTAAAAAAGGTACATTTATCCGTAATTTTCTTCATTGTATTTGCAGATGCATCGTTCGAAACTATAACAAGATGTGCTTTTCCGTTTTGAACTTCCCGTATCGCAAGTTCTTCACCGGTTACTAGCATTCTTGCTCTAGTTGCTAAACCGAGCAATTGAAAGATTTTCTGTGTATCTTTCATTTCAAAGACTCCCTACGTATTGCGTGTAGTAATTCTTCATACACTTTTTCTGGAACAGCTGTCTTCAATTGGCTCTCGATTGATCGATTGCGACGTGCAATTTCGACCGCTTCTTCGGATTTTGACACATAAGTCCCTCGACCTGATTTTTTACCAGTTAGATCGACTGAAACTTCCCCTTCTTTTGGTCGTACGATTCGAATCATTTCCTTCTTAGGAAACATTCCACCCGTCGCCGCACATTTACGCAAAGGTACTTTTTTCGTGTTCGTCATGTGTAATCACCCCTTCATCTCAGTCTTCATCTTCTTTATATAAATCAATTGGTTCATCATTATTATCAAAATCTTCTTCTTCGAAGTATGAGTCAACTTCGGCTACTTTAACTCTTGAAGGATAAATACCAAGTTCACGTGCGTTTTCTTCACTTTTGATATCGATTTTCCAACCAGTTAATTTTGCAGCTAGTCTTGCATTCTGACCACGTTTTCCAATTGCCAGTGAAAGCTGATAGTCTGGTACGATTACCGTTGTAGATCGCTCTTCTTCATTCACTTGGACATCTAGAACTTTAGATGGATTTAATGCATTTGCTACAAACACCACTGGATCATCAGACCATTCGACGATATCAATTTTCTCGCCATTTAATTCAGAAGAAATCGATTGTACACGTGCGCCTCGTGAGCCAACACATGATCCAATCGGATCGACTTCTTCTTGGTTTGTAAAGACGGAAATTTTCGATCGATCGCCTGCTTCTCGTGCAATGGTTTTAATCTCGACAATACCTTCATAAATTTCTGGCACTTCAAGTTCAAATAATCTACGAAGTAAACCTGGATGTGTTCTAGAAACAAAGACTTGTGGACCTCTTGAAGTCTTTTCAACTTTTGTAATATATACTTTAATGCGGTCATGCGGTTTATAGGATTCTGCTTGAATTTGTTCGCCAATTGGCAATACAGCTTCAACTTTGCCAAGACCAACATAAATATTACGTGCATCAAGTCTTTCTACAATGCCGTTTACAACATCTTCTTCTCGGTCGACATATTCGTCGTATATCATGCCACGCTCAGCTTCACGAACACGTTGTGTAACAACTTGTTTAGCCGTTTGCGCTGCAATTCGCCCAAAATCTTTAGGCGTTACTTCTTCTTCTACAACATCACCAATTTCATAAGCTGGATTTATCAGATGTGCATCCTCTAAAAGGATTTGCAGACGTTCATCTTCTACTTCCTCAACAACATCTTTTTGTGCCAGTACTCTCATTGAACCAATATCAGCATTCATATCAATCCGAACATTTTGAGCTTGGTTAAAGTTTCGCTTATATGCAGTTACTAATGCCGCTTCAATCGCTTCAAGCAATACTTCTCTCGAAATCCCTTTTTGTTGTTCGAGAGCAGTTAATGCATCGAGTAGATCACTACTCATTGTCCATCACTCCTATTATCGATTATGCAGAAAAGTCAATTGCCAAACGTGCCAGCGCAATTTTCGTTTTATCAATCAATATTGTTATTTTCCTTGTTTTAATACGCATTTCAACTTCTGCACCGTCTGGGCCGTACGCTAGCAAGTAACCTTCAAATTCTTTTATACCATCAATTGGTGCGTATGTTTTAATGTAAACAAATTGGCCAACTGCCTTTTCAAAATCCTCTTCATTGTTTAATGGTCGTTCGGCTCCTGGAGACGAAACTTCTAAGAAATAGTTTTGTGTAATTGGATCGGTACGGTCAAGCTCTTCACTCAATCTTTCACTAACAAGTGCGCATTGATCAATATCGATATCTCCATCTGGAGTATCAATATAAACGCGTAGGAACCAATCTTGACCTTCTTTCACAAACTCTACATCGACAAGCTCTAATCCCAAATCATCTACGATTGGATGAACGAGCCCTTCAACGATTGACGTAATATTACTCATTATAATCCCTCCAATTATCACATGTTAAATTCGCCTTGACACGACTGCTATACAATAATCGAATAACGATTATTATTCATTATCATTGGCATTCTGTTAAGGCTTTAACCTCATTTTAGTAGGGTTTTCTCTTACTGAACAACAGAAAAGAGCGGGAATTCCCACTCTTTGCGCAAGACTATTACAAAAGTTGTCTTAATCATAACATAGGCTATACAGCGTTGCAAACTATGCGGTCAGAACAACGATAGTTGGTTGGCTTCTGGTAATCCTTCAAGACATCCTAACGAATCCATATACTCAATAACTGTTTTTGAAACTCGCCCGCGTTGTTGTAAGTCTTCTTTCGATAAAAACTCGCCATTCTTCCTTGCTTCAACAATTGTATTAGCAACGTTTGTTCCAAGCGAAGGAATGGAATTGAATGGAGGAATAAGCGAATCTCCATCAATGATAAAAGTCGATGCATCGGATTTATATAAATCTGGTTTCGCAATTGAAAAACCGCGTTCGTACATTTCAAGTGTAATTTCAAGTACGGTCAATAAATTCTTTTCTTTAGGCGTTGAATCTAACCCTTTTGCATTTATCTCTTGTATTTGAGCACGAATTGATGCTGAACCTTTAGTCATCGTTAACAAATCAAAATCTGCAGCTCTCACCGAAAAATAAGCTGTGTAATAAAAGATTGGATAATGCACTTTAAAATAGGCTATCCGAAGTGCCATTAATACATAAGCAGCAGCATGCGCTTTTGGAAACATATATTTAATCTTTTTACATGAGTCGATGTACCATTCAGGAACCCCTTGTGAACGCATTTCATCTTCGAACTCAGGTGTGAGTCCACGACCGCGACGAACAGATTCCATAATGCTAAATGCAAGAGATGGTTTCAATCCTTGATAGATTAAATACACCATAATATCATCACGACAACCAATTACGTCAGATAACTCACATGTTTTGTTTTTAATTAATTCCTGTGCGTTCCCCAACCATACGTCTGTACCATGGGATAACCCGGAAATTTGAATAAGCTCAGAAAACGTAGAAGGCTTTGTTTCTTCTAACATTTGACGAACAAATCTTGTTCCGAATTCCGGAACACCTAGTGTGCCTGTTTTACATCCAATTTGTTCAGGGGTTACGCCCAAGGATTCAGTCCCACTAAATAACTTCATGACCCCTTCGTCATCGGGTGGAATCGTTAGGGCGTCAATACCCGATAAATCCTCAAGCATTTTAATCATTGTCGGATCATCATGACCTAGAATATCTAGTTTTAAAAGGTTGTTTTCAATCGAATGGAAATCGAAATGTGTTGTTTTCCAAGCAGAATTCAAATCATTCGCAGGAAATTGAATCGGGGTGAAATCATGAATATCCATTGTATCCGGAACAACAATGATTCCCCCAGGATGCTGACCTGTATTTCGTTTAACGCCCGAACATCCTATTACAAGCCGGTCGATTTCTGCACCACGGAGATTAAGCCCATTATCATTCATATAGCCTCTTACATATCCATAGGCAGTCCGCTCAGCAACTGTTCCAATCGTTCCTGCACGGTATACAAAATCTTCTCCAAAGAGTTCCTTCGTATAGTTATGCGCGTTTGCTTGGTAATCGCCACTAAAGTTCAAATCGATATCAGGTACTTTGTCTCCCTCGAACCCAAGAAAGGTTTCGAACGGAATATCTTGTCCATCTTTTCGAAACTCAACGTCACAATCGGCGCATTTTTTATCAGGTAGGTCATACCCAGAACTAACAGACCCGTCCGTGAAGAACTCTACTTTTTTACAAGTCGGACATGTATAATGCGGCGGCAATGGATTTACTTCTGTAATTTCCATCATCGTCGCGACGAATGAAGAACCTACAGAACCACGAGATCCAACTAGATAGCCATCATTAAGAGACTGTTTTACTAATTTATGTGAAATTAAATAAACTACAGAAAAACCATTTCCAATAATTGATGTCAATTCTTTCTCCAAACGTTCAACAACAATTTCTGGTAGTTCATCTCCATAGAGTTTATGGGCCATTGAATAGCTTAAATCTTTAACCTCATCTTCTGCACCTTCAATTTTAGGTGTGTATAAATCATCTTTGATTGGCTTTACATCTCCAACCATTTCCATGATTTTCCGTGGATTGTCTATGACAATTTCTTCTGCAATCTGATCGCCGAGAAAAGCAAACTCTTCTAGCATCTCATCAGTCGTTCTAAAATGGACTGCTGGTAGCGAGTGGCGGTTCAATGGATTCGCTCCCCCTTGAGAACGAACGAGAACTTTCCGGAACATCGCATCATTTTCATCTAAATAATGCACATTTCCCGTGGCACAAACTGGGATATTTACCGCTTTTCCAAGTTTTATAAGCTTGCGCATAATATCTTCCATATTCCATTCATCTCGAATTAACTCCATATCGATTAAATGTGAATAAACAGCCTTTGGATGAATTTCAAGATAATCGTAAAACTTAGCAATTTCTTCTACTTCGTCAGGAGACTTTTGCATAAGCCCTTCAAACACTTCCCCATTGGAACAGGCCGATCCCACGATAAGACCTTTACGGTGTTTAACAAGTAATGACCTAGGGATTCTAGGAACTCTGAAGAAATAATTCATATGCGAATAAGAAACAAGTTTAAATAAGTTCTTCAAACCTTCATCATCTGTCGCTATAATTGTCGCGTGGGATGGACGGGCACGTTTATATGTATCTCCCCCGCCGATATGCTTATTGAAATCATCTAAATAAATAATGCCTTTTTTCTCTGCAACTTCGAGCAACCTTAGAAATAAGTGACCTGTTGCTTCAGCATCATATATCGCACGGTGATGCTGAGTCAGTTCAATATTATATTTTTTAGCTAATGTATTTAATCGATGATTTCCCATTTCCGGGTGAAGAAACCGCGCTAATTCTAACGTGTCAATCACCGGATAGGTAACAGATGGTAAATCAGCATTTTTTGATGCCTCATACAAGAATCCCATATCAAATGACGCATTATGTGCAACTAGAATTGAATCCCCAATCCATTCTGAGAAATCCGTAACAACTTCGGATACATCTGGAGCATCCTTTACCATATCATCTGTGATTCCCGTAAGGTTTGTGATTAAAGCTGTAATCGGTTGATGTGGGTTGGCAAAGCGTTCAAATGAATCGATAACTTCACCGTTTTTAATCTTCACACCTGCAAGTTCTATAATTGTATTGTAAACCGCTGATAACCCCGTTGTTTCTACATCAAAAACAACATAGGTATCTTCATCCAATTTCCGATGTTGTTCTCCATAGGCAATTGGAACACCATCATCAACAAGATTAATTTCCATTCCAAATAACACTTTTATACCATGTTTTTTTCCAGCAGAATAGGCGTCTGGATAAGATTGGACGTTGGCATGATCTGTAATTGCTACCGCGGGATGTCCCCACTTAGCCGCTTGTTCAACAAGTGCGGACGGTGTGACGACAGCATCCATTTGACTCATTGTCGTATGCGCATGTAATTCAATACGTTTACGATTTTCAGGGGCTTTATCTAGTCGAATTACTGGTGAAACTTCCATAATTGACTGAGCCATCATAATTAGATCACGGACGAATGTATCATTTTGGATACCACCCCGTGCACGGACCCAAGAACCTTTCTTCAGATTCGACATTAAAAGGCCGTCTTCTTCATTACGCGAGAACATTTTAACAATAATTGAATCTGTATAATCAGTAATTTTTATTGTAAGTAAAGATCTTCCACTTCGAAGTTCACGAACTTCAGTGTCGAAGACATAGCCCTCAATAATAACACTACGTTCTTCATCTTGAATATTTCGAATTTCCATCATTGGTTCATTATTTTTAATTGGCGTACCTAATTGGAATGGCCCTGATGGTGGCGCATCTCCATTCAATTTACGGGTTTGTTCACGTTTTTGCATATCAGCAAGCGCTTTTCTTCCCATCTCTTCTTCCTCAAGTTGGCGTTCCCTAAGAAAAGCTTGATGTGCTTCTTCTGCCCCATTGCTATTTTCGTTCAATTGAAAGTCAATAATTGTTTGAGAAAAGCCAAACTTCGTATACACATCAGAAATAAGCGATGCATACTTTGCTTTCATTGTTTGAAGTTCCATATCATTATCGCAAATAAGCGTCATTTTCCCACCCATAATAGCTGGTTTTTGACTCGTTAACCTTTCCCGAATAGGTGGTGACATGTCTTGTAATTCATCAATAACAAATGTCCAATAACCAGCGAGTAACTGCTCATTAGGAACAGTGTTTTGGCTTCGTATTTGGAGTCTGATTTTCGCAATTGCAGAAAACGCTTGATTGATTCTTTGGGAAAAAACGGTATATACATCCACAGGTAGTGGGTTTTCCAATTGAAGATTAAATTGCCACACTTTCGATTTCCGATGAATACTCACTCGCTCTAATAATGCATTATCAAAATGCCGTGTATATTCATCTTCTGTCATATCAATTTGTTTCAATAGAAGTTTTAACTTCATTTTTTGATCAAGTAATTCGCTCACAAATGTCTTCCCCCTTACGTAATCAGGAAATTATGTCTGTTAACTAAAAAAGAAAATCGTCAGAATGGTTCGCATTCCGCGGGCATAGCCTCAGGAGTCACGCCTTTTCCAACGATTTTAGTATTTCCCGTATAGGAGCAATTAAATTCCTTCTATACCTTTAGATTTTAAGACAACTTAATTCACTGTTTTACTCTGCTCCAAAAAAAGCTTGAAGCTTTTCGGTAATTTCTTCGACATGCCATTCTGTTGACTCGCCAGATTCACGAAACTTTACTTCTACAATTCCTTCATCGGCTTTTTTACCAATTGTAATTCGAATCGGCAAACCAATTAGGTCTGAATCAGAAAACTTGACGCCAGCGCGTACTGAGCGGTCATCTAACAACACTTCAAATTTATATGAGTGTAGGAGTTTGTACAAATTATTCGCTACTTCTGCTTGAGTTTCATTGTTCATGTTAATAGGAACAAGATGAATATCAAATGGAGCTAGGTTTTTTGGCCATTTCAATCCACTTTCATCATTATATTGCTCAGCAACTGCAGACATAATGCGTGAAACGCCAATTCCATAGCAACCCATAATATAAGGTTGTGCTCTACCATTCTCATCAAGGTAAGTCCCATTCATCGGCTCGCTGTACGTCGTGCCTAACTTAAATATATGCCCTACTTCAATACCTCTAGCGAATTTAATTTTACCTTCACCATCGGGAGAAGGATCTCCCTCTTTGATAAAACGAAGATCTAAATATTTATCGACTGCAAAATCACGCTCAGGATTCACGTTTATCAAATGATACCCGTCTTCATTTGCGCCAGCCACACCATTAACGACTGCTTTAATTGCGTTATCTGCAACTACTTTTACGCCTACTGGTAATTTCACTGGACCAATTGAACCAACTTCACAAGATAATAACTCGTAAATATCGCCTTCGTAAGCAAGTTCGACAGATGTCGCATTTAGTGCATTTTTAAGCTTTATATCATTGATTTCATGGTCTCCGCGACCAAGAACAATTACTAATTCACCGTCAATATTAAAAACAAGCGTCTTGATACATTGACTGATTTCTACGTCCAAGAAGGATGCCACTTCATCAATCGTGCGCTTGTCCGGCGTAGAAACCTTCTGCATTTCTCCTTGAGAGTCCTCAGACTTAGTATAGTCATTTAATACTTCTGCCATTTCGACGTTTGCTGCATAGTTTGAAGTATCACTATAGGCAATTGTATCTTCACCAATATCAGAAAGTGCCATAAACTCATGTGTTCCTGACCCACCGATAGAGCCTGCATCTGCAATGACTGAACGGAAATTCAAGCCTAGTCTTGTAAATATATTTGTATAAGCTTGTTTCATATCCTGATATTTCTCATCAAGACTTTCTTCTGACGAATGGAAAGAATAGGCATCTTTCATGATGAATTCTCGACCACGTAGTAAACCAAAACGTGGACGTTGTTCATCTCTAAACTTCGTTTGAATCTGATACATTGTCAAAGGCAATTGTTTATAAGATTTCAATTCATCACGAACTAAAGCTGTAATCACTTCTTCGTGCGTTGCCCCAAGTGCAAACGCTCGATTATGACGATCTTTTAAACGAAATAATTCAGGGCCATAGTCGGTCCATCTGCCAGACTCCTGCCATAGTTCAGCATGTTGCATCGCCGGCATTAGTACTTCTACTGCATCAATTGCTTCCATTTCTTCACGCACAATTTTCTCAACTTTCGCCAAGACTTTTTTTCCTAATGGTAAATATGAATAGATACCACTCGTAGTCTGTCGAATAAATCCCGCACGCAATAAAAGTTGGTGGGATCTAATTTCTGCATCTGATGGTGTTTCGCGCATAGTTGGAATAAACGTTAAAGATTGTTTCATCAATTCACCCCATAATAATTTTCTTTATATTTCCTGTCATATTTCTTATTTAAAAGAAAAAACGTTGTATATCGTTCCAGGTAACAACAAGCATTAAAAGCATGAGCAAAACAATCCCAACAAAATGGACCATTCCCTCTTTCTGTTTATCTACCGGTTTTCCACGAATTGCTTCGAATAAGAAGAATAGTAACCGACCGCCGTCAAGAGCTGGTAGTGGTAGTAAATTCATGATACCTAGGTTAATACTTAAAATAGCAGCCCAGTTCATCAAATTATACACTCCGTATTTAGCAACTTCTTCTGTTGCCTTATAAATTCCGACGGGTCCAGATAATGCATCAATTGTAAATTTCCCTGTCACAAGTTTCCCAAGCAATTCAAGAATTGTCTTGAACCAAGTAAAGGTCTGTTCAGCCCCAAATGAAACTGACTTTAATGCATTTTTTTCAATTGGACTAGAGTAGAGCACGCCAATTTGACCAAATTTTTGTCCTGCATCTTCAATGGTGGCTGGAACTACTGCTAAATCTACAAGTGTTTCATTTCGTTCCACGGTAAACGTTAACGGTACACCGGGACTGTCTTGAATAATTTCCGCGAATTCAGTCCAAGTTTTAATGTCTTGGTCATTGACTTTCTTGATCAGATCTCCGTCTTTCATCCCTGCTTCATAAGCAGAGCCCGTAGATTGGACTTCCGTAATAACTGGTTCCATTGTAGGGACACCTTGTAAAAGCCCAATTGCAACGAAAATGAAAAAAGCGAGAATAAAGTTAAAAAGGGGTCCTGCAAAAATCGTCATTGTACGACTACCAACAGATTTAGACTCGAACTGTCTGTCGTAAGGTGCGATTAGCGTTTTTTGACCTTTTTCAATAATTTCTGCTTTTCTAGATATATTATATCGAACCAGTTCACCGTCTTCATTGTATCCTTCAATGAAAAGTTCCTTATCCAGATCAGATGATTCTGTTTCTAAAAACATAACATTTGGATCCGCCACGTTTTGATTTAAATAAATCTTATCGACCTCATCAGAATCACCTATGGAAATACCGACTCGATATCCTGGCTGAAGTTCGACTGTATCGAAATCTTCTCCAGCCATCCGAACATACCCTCCAAATGGAAGTAAACGGATTGTGTATAACGTTTCACCTTTTGTAATCCCAAGAATCTTCGGACCAAATCCAATTGCAAACTCACGCACCATGATTCCAGCTTTTTTAGCAAATAGAAAATGCCCTAATTCATGAAAAAAGACAAGAGAACCAAAGACGATTATAAAAGCAATTACGGTTTCCATACAAAACCACCTTCACTGGCCATAGGGCCGGAAATCTTCATTCAGCAGAAATCAAAATATATCTACTGAATAAAGTTAATCTAACATAGCATACACTATTTTTCGTGTATGCGAATCAATTTCAGATATCATTTCAAGATTTGGTTTAGATATCGTTTTATGTGAATCCATTACACGCTCGACAATATTGTCGATTTCTAAAAAACCAATCTTTCCTTGCATGAACAAACTTACCGCAACTTCATTGGCTGCATTCATAGCAGCTGGCATGGTTCCGCCTTCTTTCCCTGCTGCATAAGCGAGTGCAAGGGCTTTGTAGCGGTTGAGATCAAGTTTTTCAAAATGGAGTTTCCCAATTTCTTCAAGACGCAGTGGTTTACCATTTTGCATTGGTATGCGATTTGGATAAGTGAGTGCATATTGAATTGGCACACGCATATCAGTTGAACCAAGTTGTGCCATGACACTTGTATCTTCAAATTCAACTAACGAATGAATAATACTTTCGCGATGCAGAAGAACTTCAATTTTTTCGTAGGGCATTCCAAAAAGATGGTGTGCCTCAATCACTTCGAGTCCTTTATTCATCATTGTTGCCGAATCAATTGTTAGTTTATTGCCCATGGACCAATTCGGATGTGCAAGTGCTTGTTTAACAGTGACATTTGAAAGTTCATCACGAGCCAAGTCTCTAAAACTTCCCCCAGAAGCAGTTAAGATAAGTCTGGACACTGTTTTAGGATTTTCACCATTTAGTGCTTGAAACAGTGCTGAATGCTCACTATCTACCGGGAGTAGTGCTACATCTTTTTTACGTGCTTCTTCCAAAACAATTTCACCCGCAGCAACAAGCGTCTCTTTATTGGCAATTGCAATTGTAATTTTAGAACGAATTGCTTCAATTGTTGGTTTTAATCCAACGCTACCAATAACAGCATTTACCAGAACGTCTGCGCCAGTGTGAGCAGCCACTTCAATAAGCCCTTCTTGCCCATGCACAAATTTTATTGAAGGAAATTCAGCTTTTAACCGTTCTGCATCCTCTTTTTGCATGACTGAAATTGTTTGCGGTTGAAAAGCAGTTGCATATTCTCTAACCTTGTCAATGTTCAATCCCGCGGAAAATGAAACTAGTTCAAATCTTTCTGGATTTGATTTAATTATATCAATTGTTTGGACGCCTATAGAACCTGTCGCCCCTAACAAACTTATTTTCTTTCTCATATTGTCACCCTTTCGGTTATGCTACGAACTGAAGAAAATGAAGCAACGGTAATACAAAAAGGAGACTGTCAAATCTATCCAGAATTCCACCATGCCCTGGGAGAAGTCTTCCCGAATCCTTCACATTATAATTTCGTTTGATAGCTGATTCAACTAAATCACCCAATTGACCAACAATAGAGGCAACAATGGTTACAATGATTAACATCCAGTATGACGAAGCAATTGGGAATATTGCCTGGAAGATACAAGCAAATATAATTGCAGTAATAATGCCACCGAAAAATCCTTCTATTGTCTTATTAGGTGATATATCAGGCCATAGTTTTACTTTACCTATTTTACGCCCTACAAAATAAGCACCAGTATCTGTTGTCCAAATAACTGTAAGTGCATATAGAACATATTCAATTCCAAATATCCGAGTTTCGATTAAATAATAAAAACCAATCCCTATATATAAGGCACCAAAAAGTGAAAAGGCAACATGATCAAAAGTATAGCGATTTTTAACGATAACTGTGTGTATTAATAACAATAAGGTAACGACAAATAATACTTCAATCTTTGAATAACCGACTACTTCATAAATCCGAGCTTCGTAACTTGACGGTATTAATAGCACAGCAAGTGCCACCCAAGTTAATAATCCTGGAATAGATATTATACTAATATTACGCATTCGCAGTATTTCATATAGACCAATTGTGGCAATCGCGTAAATCATTAGCGTTAAAGGCCATCCGCCAATCAGTATAAATGGAGTGAAAATAGCTATTGCGATTATGGCTGTTATTATTCTTTGTTTCAATTTTCACCCTCCTCGCTTACACTCCCAAATCGTCTACTGCGTGATTGATATTCTTTAATCTCATTAATCATGCATAACTCATCAAAATCTGGCCATAAAACATCTGTAAATGAAAACTCAGCGTAAGCGAGTTGCCATAACATAAAATTAGACAGACGAACTTCTCCACTTGTACGAATAAGTAAGTCCGGCTCTGGTAAATGAGCGGTCATTAGATGGGTACTAATTAATGATTCATCAATATCTTCTATTTCAATTTTTCCTTCAGTAGCGAGTTTAGCAATTTTTTGCATGCATTGCATAATTTCTAGGCGACTCCCATAATTCATAGCGAAATTTAAGGTCATTCCATCATTTTCAGCAGTTTCATCAATTGCTCGTTGAATTGCCTTTTTTGTATGTTCAGGTAAGATCTCAAAGTTTCCAATCATTTCCACTTTAACGTTTTGTTCAATCAGCTCAGGTAGGTAGGTTCTTAAAAACTCTCCGGGAAGTTTCATAAGAAAATCAATCTCTAATTTAGGTCGTTTCCAATTTTCGGTTGAAAATGCATAGAGCGTCAGTACTTTGATCCCAAGATCATTTGCTATTCTCGTAATTCTACGTACAGTTTTCATACCTTCATGATGCCCGGCAATTCTAGGTAAGTTACGCTTTTTTGCCCATCTACCATTGCCATCCATTATTATTGCAACGTGAGCAGGGATATGCTTACTTTTAACATTTTCTAGTTCTACCGCCATTAAAGGCACGGTCTCCATACTTTTTTTACCAATGATCTTTCCTAGCATAATATTTCCTCCACTCCACTGCCATTTCAGAGCTAGTTACTCCTATCGTACCAAAAAACCCTAAAACATTCATTATTGAATATGTGATTTTATGATAGATGTAAAAAAGACGTCCTGAAATAAGGACGTCTTAGAAAATAGAAAGTTCTTCTATCCTGCAGATCAAGCAGAAAATGCCTAATTTCAATCTAATTAGAAAAGCGAGTAAACTAAATCTAGGATATGCTGCTTGCAAATGCTCGAATAGTTTAACTAACAATCACAAAAAAATGCAGGGATTGAAGTTTCACAAATTCAGACTTCCATGATTTCTACTTCTTTTTCTTTTGCGAGATCGTCAATTTTCTTAATATATAAATCCGTTAACTTTTGAATTTCATCACCATTACGGTGAAGTTCGTCTTCAGTTATTTCAGCATTCTTTTCAAGTTTTTTAAAATCTTCATTCGCATCGCGACGAACATTCCGAATAACAACTTTTGAATCTTCTGCTTCTTTCTTAACCGTTTTAACAATGTCTTTTCGACGTTCTTCAGTTAAAGCAGGAATCGCTAGACGAATAATCGATCCATCATTGGATGGTGTGATTCCGATATCAGATTTCATAATTGCTTTTTCAATATCACCTAATGTAGTTTTGTCATATGGTTGAATTGCGAGTAATCGTGCTTCAGGCACAGATATCCCCGCCATTTGATTAAGCGGAGTAGGTGCTCCGTAATAATCGACTGTAATTCTGTCAAGCAGTGAAGCATTAGCGCGTCCTGCACGGATTGAATTGAGTTCTCTTGAGAATGCTCCAATTGCGTTATCCATTCTTTCTTTCGCTTGGTTCATAACTGCGGTTGGCATTACAAATTCCTCCTGACGACCGTTCCGATTGGTTCACCGAGTACGGCTCTCTTTATATTTCCTTGCTCCATAATTGAGAATACAACGAGTGGTATATCATTGTCCATACATAAGGTTGAAGCTGTTGAATCCATCACTTCAAGTCCCTGGCTAATCACATCAAGATATGATAACTCTGTATATTTCACAGCATTTTTATCCAGCTTTGGATCAGCTGAATACACACCATCGACATTGTTTTTAGCCATTAATATTACATCAGCTTCAATTTCTGCTGCACGAAGCGCTGCAGTTGTATCTGTTGAAAAATAAGGATTTCCTGTACCTGCTGCGAAGATTACTACGCGGTTTTTCTCTAGATGTCTAATTGCTTTTCTACGTATGTATGGTTCTGCGACTTGTCTCATTTCAATTGAAGATGAAACACGACTTTCAACACCTAATTGTTCGAGAGAGTCTTGAAGGGCTAGTGAATTCATTACAGTTGCGAGCATACCCATATAGTCTGCAGTTGCACGATCCATACCCATTTCACTACCAACTTTACCTCGCCAAATGTTTCCGCCGCCTACCACGACAGCAACTTCTACACCAAGTTCGGAAACTTCTTTTACCTGTTCGGCAACATTTTTAATAACCTCTGGTGATAAGCCAAAACCTTTTTCACCGGCAAGCGCTTCTCCGCTTAACTTCAATACAATTCGTTTATATTTTGGCATGCTCATATGCACCCTCCATTTATTCAGATTTCTCGAAAAAGAGGGAACACCACTTGTGTGTTCCCAATTAAATTACACTATTTATTTCCCTTGTACTTGGCTCATTACTTCATCGGCAAAGTTTTCTTCACGTTTTTCAATACCTTCACCAACACCATAGCGAACAAAGTCTTTTAATGTTCCACCTGTTGATTTTACAAATGCTTTAACTTTTTGGTCAGAATCCTTAACGAATGCTTGATCAAGCACACAGATTTCCTCGAAGAATTTACCAATTCGACCTTCAACCATTTTAGCAACAATGTTTTCAGGTTTACCTTCGTTTAGTGCTTGTTCTGTAAGTATCTTTTTCTCACGCTCAACTTCATCAGCTGGAACTTCGTCACGTGAAATATATTTCGGATTTAATGCAGCAATATGCATTGCAACATCTTTAGCTGCCGCTTCATTAGTTGTTCCTTCAAGCGTAACGAGTACAGCGATTGAACCACCCATGTGGAGGTATGGTCCGAATACATCGCCGTCTGTTTTTGTACGAATTTCAAAACGACGAAGTGTAATTTTTTCACCAATTTTAGCAACTGCATTAGAAATATGTTCTGCAATTGTTAAACCATTTTCTAATTTCAAATCATGCGCTTCTTCAATTGTAGCTGGTTTAGCTTCAAGTAATTTAACAGCTAATTCATTTACTAGTATTTGGAAAGCTTCGTTTTTCACAACGAAATCTGTTTCAGCATTTACTTCAATGATAACTGCTTCATTTCCATCAACAAGGATGTGTGCAGTTCCCTCTGCAGCGATGCGGTCAGCTTTTGATGCTGAACTCGACAAACCTTTCTCACGCAGGAAATCGATAGCTGCTTCCAAATCACCATTTACTTTTGTTAAAGCTTTTTTGCAGTCCATCATACCTGCACCTGTTTTTTCACGTAATTCCTTAACCATTTGAGCTGTAATTTTTACTGTCATATTTTCCATCCTCCAATAATGTATCGTAAAATGAAACTCCAATCGAGACCAATTCCTAAAAAAGACGATAAGGGGTTAGCTTATCGCCTGGATTCAAAAAATTACTCTACAGTTACTGTTTCTTCCGTGCTTTCTTCAGCTGCTGCTTCGTCTTCACCTTGTCTTGATTCGATCAAAGCGTCAGCCATTTTGCTCGTAAGTAAACGTACTGCACGAATTGCATCATCATTCGCTGGAATGATGTAGTCAATTTCATCAGGGTCACAGTTTGTATCAACAATCCCTACAATAGGAATATGTAATTTAATTGCTTCCGCAACAGCAATGCGCTCTTTACGTGGGTCAACTACAAACATAACATCTGGTAGTGATTTCATATCTCGAATTCCACCTAGGAATTTCTCTAGTCTTTCGTGTTCTTTATTTAATTGAACAACTTCTTTTTTAGGTAGAACGTCAAACGTACCATCTTCTTCCATACGTTCAATCTTCTTCATACGTGCTACGCTTTTTTGAATTGTAGCAAAGTTTGTTAGTGTACCACCAAGCCAACGTTGGTTGATGTAATACATTCCTGAACGTTCTGCTTCTTCTTTAATTGCATCTTGTGCTTGTTTTTTCGTACCAACAAAAAGTACTTTTCCACCATCTTCTCCAACTTGACGCATGAATGAGTATGCTTCTTCAAGCAATTTCACCGTTTTTTGAAGATCGATGATATAAATGCCGTTACGTTCCACAAAAATAAATTTCTTCATTTTTGGATTCCAACGACGTGTTTGGTGTCCGAAATGAACACCCGCTTCTAGTAATTGTTTCATTGAGACTACTGCCATTTGTAATTCCTCCTGTTTTGGTTTGAGTTCCTCCGTGCAAATCATCCAGTGAAACAACCTTCCGGCACCATTTCAAAGTCCATGCACGTGTGTAGTATACCATTTGATAATATAACATATTGAAATTGACATTGCAACTATCAAACATAACAAATAACAAAACGCCTTCCTTCTTATGAATCAAAAAGGAAGGCGCTTTAGAACTAAAATCTATTACTTAGTTTTTTTGGCTTTCAAGTTCAGCTAAGAATTTGTTGTTCAGAACTTTAATATAAGTTCCTTTCATCCCTAGTGAGCGTGACTCTATAACGCCAGCACTTTCAAGTTTACGAAGTGCATTAACGATAACTGAACGAGTAATTCCTACACGGTCTGCAATTTTAGATGCAACGAGTAATCCTTCTTCTCCGTCTAGTTCGTTAAAAATATGTTCAATTGCTTCATGTTCACTATATGATAGTGAATTGATCGCCATTTGAACTACTGCTTTGCTACGTGCTTCCACTTCAATTACTTCAGTTTTTTCACGTAGAATTTCCATACCTACAACAGTTGCACCATATTCAGCAAGGATTAAGTCTTCATCTTGGAATTCTTGAGTCATTCTTGCAAGAATCAACGTTCCTAATCTCTCTCCACCACCAATGATTGGAACAATTGTTGTTAGACCTTCTTCGAATAAGTCTTTATTTTCTACTGGGAATACAGTATATGCACTGTTGATATCCAAGTTTGAAGAAGTTTCGTTTACTTCGAAAAGTTTCTTTGTGTAGTCTTCTGGGAATTGACGATTTTCAAACATATCTTTCATACGATCATTTTCAATTTGGTGAAAAATTTCAAGACCAAGTAGTTTACCTTTTCTGCTAACGATGAATGCGTTACATTCAATCACTTGACTTAATTTATCAGCCATTTCTTTAAAATTGACTGCATCTCCACCTGATTCTTGTAGCATAGCATTAATTTTACGTGTTTTTACTAATAGTGACATTTTATACTTCCTCCTAATTGTTTATGTTAATGTGTTTATCAAATATTCTAAAGGTTTTCAATCATTAAATAAAGCAATAACCCTTGATCATAGGATATATTGTGACAAATCCTTGTTTTTTGCAATATCTTGTAGTTTTTCGTCGACATATGTCGGCGTTATTTTTATCGTAGAAGGACCGATATCAGCAGCTTCATAGGAAACTTCTTCTAAAAGCTTTTCCAAAATCGTATGGAGTCGTCTTGCACCAATATTTTCAGTATTATCATTTACTTCAAACGCGATTTCAGCAATTCTGCTGACAGCATCTTCTGTAAAGTCTAAATGAACATCTTCAGTTGCAAGTAACTTTTCATATTGACGTATTAATGAAAAGTCAGGTTCCTTTAATATTCTCTCAAAATCATCTTTAGATAATTTGTCGAGTTCTACTCTTATTGGAAAACGACCTTGAAGTTCTGGAATTATATCAGAAGGCTTTGCGATATGGAATGCACCAGCTGCGATAAACAAGATAAAGTCTGTTTTAACCGCACCATACTTAGTTGATACTGTTGAGCCTTCTACTATAGGTAAAATGTCGCGTTGCACACCTTCCCTTGAGACATCAGCAGAAGATCCTCCAGCACCTTCACTTCTGGCGATCTTGTCCATTTCATCAAGGAAGATGATTCCGGACTGTTCCGTCAACTCGATGGCTTTTCTGGCGATTTCATCATGATCAATAAGCTTATCTGCTTCTTCCGCTTCAAGTACGACACGTGCATCTTTTACTTTCATTTTACGGTTGGCTTTCTTTTTAGGCATAAGTGAAGATAGAGCATCTTGCATATTCGCACCCATTTGTTCCATGCCTGATCCTTGGAACGCGTCGTATAGTGACGGTTGTTGCTCAGTCACTTCGATAGTTACTTCCTCATCTTCAAGTTCACCCGCCAATAAGCTTTTTGTAATAGCAGATCGCTTTTGTCGAATTTCCGCTTCTTTTTCTTGATCATCATGCTCTTCTACTTCTTGCTTTTGACCGAATAACATTTCAAATGGATTTTGTCCGCCACTTGATTTCTTTTTACTCGGAACAATAAGTTTAATCAATCTTTCATTTGCCAGTTTAGTGGCTTGTTCACGTACTTCTTCGCGTTTTTCGGCACGAACAATTCGAATACCAGCCTCGGTTAAATCCCGAACCATCGACTCAACATCCCGACCAACATACCCGACTTCTGTGAACTTCGTTGCTTCCACTTTTAAAAATGGCGCGTTAACTAACTTGGCAATTCTTCTTGCAATTTCAGTTTTCCCTACTCCAGTTGGTCCAATCATCAAGATGTTTTTTGGGATAATTTCACTTTTCTCTTCATCTGTTAATAGGCTTCTTCTATATCGGTTGCGAATCGCTACTGCAACTGCACGTTTGGCATTGTCCTGACCAATAATATACCGATCTAAATGAGAAGTGAGTTCTTTTGGTGTTAATTCTTCTCTTTTCGTCATTAAAGTACCTCCACAATAATTTGGTCATTTGTAAAGACACAAATTTCGGCAGCAGTTTCTAGTGAAGCTTTGGCAATTTGTTCTGCACTCAATGAATCTCCACTGTATTTCTTCAGTGCCCGGCCCGCAGCTAATGCATAATGTCCGCCAGATCCGATCGCCAGTATCCCGTCATCAGGTTCGATGACTTCACCAGTACCGGAGACTAGAAGCAATTCATCTTTGTTCATGACTAATAGCATAGCTTCAAGCTTGCGCAGCATACGATCGCCGCGCCATTGTTTCGCTAGCTCTACAGCAGCACGTTGAAGATTGCCATTGTATTCGGTCAGTTTCTCTTCGAATAAATCGAATAAGGTGAATGCATCAGCAACAGATCCAGCAAATCCCGCCAAAACTTTGCCCCCAAAAATTCTACGTACTTTTTTTGCCGTATGTTTCATAACAACTGAGTTCCCGACAGTCACTTGCCCATCGCCAGACATTGCACAAGCTCCGTCATGCCGAATAGCAAATATCGTCGTTGCATGGAATTCCATAAAAACCATCCTCCCTATGCTCTCGGATGCGTATTCATATACGTCTTCCGTAAATGCTCCTTAGTTATATGCGTATATACTTGAGTTGATGAAAGATGAGAATGTCCCAACAGTTCTTGTACCGAACGCATATCAGCGCCACTTGATAATAAGTGAGTTGCAAAAGTGTGCCGAATCATATGCGGATAAATTTTAGAATTCAGTGATGCCCGTTCCATTAGCGACGTTAAGATATATCGAACACCGCGATCCGTTAATGGATCCCCGCGTAAATTAACAAACATTGTTGTATGATCCTTCTTTTTCATCAATTTATGTCGACTATTTTCGACATAGGCATTGATTGCGTCTTCCGCAAAGCTACCAAAAGGAATATAACGCTCTTTCTTGCCTTTTCCCATCACCAATACAATTCCAAGGTGAGTGTCAATATCGTTTAATTGAATCGAAGTCAGCTCGCTAACTCGGATTCCAGTTGCATACAGCATCTCAAGGATTGCTCTGTCGCGTAATGATTTACTATCCGTACCTTCACATACATCAAATAATGCTTTCATTTCATCTTCATAAAAAAAAGAAGGCAATCGCACTTGTTTCTTGGGATGAAATAACGACTTAAAAGCTTGATCAACAATGCCAAATCTCGTATTTGCAAATTTGAAAAAAGAGCGCACTGAGGATATTTTTCTTGAGATTGTTGCTCTGGATAACTCTTTGTCATAAAGTGTCGTTACATAATGTCTCGCTTCTGAATAGGTGACCTCGTTTAAATCAGTGATACCCTCTACAGTGATAAACGAAAAGAACTCTTCAATATCTTTTATATATTCTGCTACAGTATACGATGAATAATTCCGTTCTAAAGTCACGTACGTAATATATTCATCGAGTACAGTTGAAGGTTGGACCAACATACTATTCGCCCTCCTTGATGAAAACCTATACTATTATAACAAATTAAAAATAAAATTGAAAAGTAATCCACTTATTGTTCAAGAAGGGTTTTAATCTTTAATTTTTAATCGGAGTAGTAAAACGAATTGCGGCTCAATTGCCAAGATACGGATTAGTTTCTAAATTCGGAAGTCATCCAAGAACAACTATACAATAGATGGATATCATTCTTCAACTATAACACTTAAAATATTCACAAATAAGACAAGTCCGAATTGATTCTTCGCACAAAAAAGAGGAGCAGGCGCCCCTCGCATTTTGCTAGTTTCCTATTGTAAATCCTCTTTATACTCACATTCCGTACACTGAATGTTAACACCTTTTTTCGATTTCTTTTCAATTAATGTGTTGTCACATTTTGGACACGGTCTCGCAACTGGTTTATCCCATGATACATATTCACATTCTGGATAACGATCACATCCGTAAAAAATCCGTCTAGTTTTACTTCTACGTTCCACTACTTGGCCTTCTTTACAACTTGGGCATGGCACACCGATTGGTTTTATTATAGCTTTTGTATTCCGACAATCCGGGAATCCAGAACAAGCCATAAATTTTCCGTATCTACCAAGTTTGTAAACCATAGGCTCGCCGCATTTTTCACAGTCTTCGCCAGCTGGTTCATCTTTTATTTCAATTTTTTCCATTTCGGCATCTGCGAACTCAACATGTTTTTCAAAATCTTTATAAAATTTGTCGATTACGTTAACCCATTTTTCATTTCCTTCTTCGACATCATCGAGATCTTTCTCCATTTGCGCAGTAAACTCAACGTCAATAATATCCGGAAAATATTCGTTAACAGCATTATGCACAATACCACCAAGTTCTGTCGGTATAAAACGTTTTGCATCTAATGTAACGTATCCACGTCTTTGTATTGTATCGAGTGTTGGTGCAAATGTCGATGGTCGGCCTATCCCTAGCTCTTCAAGCGTACGTACAAGTCGTGATTCTGTAAATCTCGGTGGCGGCTGTGTGAAATGTTGCAACGGCTCAATCTCACCATATTTTATATGCTCGCCTTTTTCAAGCGGAGGTAATATGCGATCTTTTTCTTCTTTTTTATCATCATCGCCCTCGACATACACTTTCATAAATCCCTTAAACTTCACTTGGGAACCAGTGGCACGAAAACGAACATCAGCGTTTACTAAATCTGCTCTTACAGTATCAAGGACGGCAGGCGCCATTTGACTAGCAACAAGTCGCTCCCAAATTAGTTTGTATAAACGAAGTTGGTCGTTCGTTAAGTATGCTTTCATAGCCGCAGGCGGTCGCATTACCGAAGTAGGACGAATTCCTTCGTGAGCATCCTGTGCATTCGATTTAGTTTTTTTAGGTGCGGCTTTTATTGTTGCTAAATACTCTTTTCCATAAGTCGTCTCGATAAATGACCTAGCCTCTTCAACAGCACTGTCTGCAATTCGTGAAGAGTCAGTTCTCATATATGTTATTAACCCGACGATTTCTTTACCGATTTTTATGCCCTCATATAACTGCTGCGCAACCATCATCGTTTTTCTTGCTCGGAAATTTAGTTTACGCGCTGCTTCTTGTTGTAATGAGGATGTCATGAAAGGTACTGCGGGATTACGCTTACGTTCTCTTTTTACAACGTCTACAACTTCAAAGCTATCTCCCTTAATCTTCCCTAGAACAAGGTCAACTTCTTCTTTATTGGATAGTTCAACCTTTTTCTTTGAATCTCCAAAAAAAGATGCCTCAAATACTGATTTCTCTTTTCCAAATTGACCTGTAATGCTCCAGTATTCAACCGGTTCAAACGCATTAATCTCATTTTCCCGGTCAATGATTAAACGAAGGGCAACAGATTGAACACGTCCAGCTGAAAGGCCTTTCTTTACTTTTTTCCAAAGAATCGGACTTATATTGTAGCCGACTAGGCGATCCAAAATTCTTCGCGCTTGTTGTGAATCGACGAGATCCATATCAATTGGACGCGGGTTTTTAAAAGACGCTTTAATGGCTTCTTTTGTTATTTCGTTAAAAACGACTCGACAATCAGATTCAATGTCTACGCCAAGTTGTTGCGCTAAATGCCAGGCAATCGCTTCCCCTTCTCTGTCCGGGTCAGCTGCAAGGTAAATTTTCTTGACTTTTTTCGCTTCTTTCTTTAATTCTGCCAGGATTGGGCCTTTACCACGAATTGTAATATACTTCGGTTCGTAATTTTTTTCGGTGTCGACACCCATTTGACTTTTCGGAAGATCTCTTAAATGACCAAGTGATGCACTTACTTTATATTTTTTCCCTAGATAGCGTTCGATCGTTTTTGCTTTAGCTGGGGACTCTACTATTACTAAATAATCTGCCATATAATTCTTCCCCCTTATAGAGGTTTTGTATTTATTCTACAAAAGAATATCTGTTGCAAAATGTATACTAGATTTCATATAAAAGCAAACTTTCTAGTATAAATTGTTCTAATCAAGTTTGTTTTAAGAGTGAACCAACCACCTGAAAACCATTCCACAATGGCTGTGCACCTTCATCTATCAGCTTATTTGGGCCTTCTGAAAGACTTGACATGACTGACCCTGGAACAGCAAAGATGTGCTTCCCATGATCTAGTGCATGTTCAACTGTACTCATCGTTCCACTCTTACTGGCAGATTCTGTTACAATCACCGCATCCGACAGCCCACTAATGATACGGTTTCGCATTGGAAATGTCCATCTTTCCGGTTTTACATACGGTGGATATTCCGAAAGAAGCAAGTGGTTTTCACTGATTTCTTTTGCTAGTTCCTTGTTTTCAGAAGGGTAAAGGTGGAATAATCCATGCCCTAAAACAGCAATCGTCTTTCCTCCATAGAACATCGTTGCTTGATGTGCCATCGTATCTGCACCTTTAGCTAGACCAGACACAATGACTGTATGATTTGCAACAAGTGGTGGGACAATGAGCGACATCACGTTTCTAGAGTACGAAGATGCCTTTCGCGAGCCAATAATCGCTACTTTAAACGTTTCAGTCAATATTGTTGTATCCCCTTTGGTATACAAAATCGTTGGTGGATCGATCAATTCTAATAATTGTTTTGGATATAAGGAATGCGTGAAAGGAATTGAGGTTATTCTATGTTGTTTATAGAGTTCTTCATACGGAGTCAGTCTAGTTTTTAAGTAATTTTCCTTTAAATAGACCGCTTTATCACTTTTAATTTTCAATAAAAAGGCCAATCGTTCTGCCGAGTATGTATGGAAATAATCGAGATTGGGGTCGATCTCGAGGAGCCCATTCAAACGGTTTTTAGGAACTGGAAAGAGATAATGTAAAGCCAGTAAATTTCTTTCGCTTTCAGATAAACTCATTCACATACCTCCATTTTGGTCATATAAAAAAAGTGCAGTGTATTTTCAGAATACACTGCACTTTCTATATTAATGTGTTTTACACTTTTCGTAAAGACCTTTTTCTTTAATTACTTTGATTAATGTTTCACCGATGACAGATGGTGTGTCAGCAGTTTGAACGCCAGCAGCATTTAATGCTTTAATTTTTTCAGCTGCAGTACCTTTACCGCCTGAAATAATTGCACCAGCATGTCCCATACGTTTTCCTTCAGGTGCTGTTTGACCACCGATGAATCCAACAACAGGTTTTGTCATGTTCTCTTTGATCCACTCAGCTGCTTCTTCTTCAGCTGAACCACCGATTTCACCAATCATCACAACTGCATATGTTTCAGGATCTTCATTGAATTCCTTCAGCACATCGATGAAGTTCGTCCCATTTACAGGGTCTCCACCGATTCCAACAGCTGTTGTTTGACCAATGCCCGCTTGGCTTAATTGATGTACAGCTTCATACGTCAATGTACCTGAACGGGAAACAACGCCTACATGGCCTTTTGTATGAATGTATCCTGGCATGATACCAATTTTACATTCGTCAGATGTAATTACACCTGGGCAGTTCGGGCCGACAAGACGTGTTTTCTTGCCTTCCATATAACGTTTAACTTTAACCATATCTAAAATTGGAATATGCTCTGTGATACAAATAGCCATATCAAGTTCAGCATCTACTGCTTCCATAATTGCATCCGCAGCGAATGGTGCTGGAACATAAATTACTGAAACGTTCGCACCTGTTTCTTGAACAGCATCCTTCACTGTATTGAAAACTGGTACTCCTTCAGCAGTTTCTCCGCCTCTTCCAGGTGTTACGCCAGCAACAATTTTCGTTCCATACTCAAGCATTTCTTTCGTATGGAAAAGTGCTGTGGAACCTGTAATTCCTTGTACGAGAACTTTTGTATCTTTATTAATATAAATACTCATGTTTGTCCCTGCCTTTCTTAGCCTACGAGTTCAACAATCTTTTGTGCACCGTCTGCCATAGAATCTGCAGCGATGATGTTTAGTCCTGATTCGTTCAATAAAGCTTTTCCTTTATCAACGTTTGTACCTTCTAAACGAACAACAAGTGGTACTTGAAGACCTACTTCTTTAGCAGCTGTAATTACACCTTCTGCAATAACGTCACACTTCATAATTCCACCGAAAATGTTAACGAAGATTCCTTTAACAGCTTCATCTGAAAGAATGATTTTGAATGCTTCTGTAACTTTTTCAGCAGTCGCACCGCCCCCAACGTCAAGGAAGTTAGCGGGTGAGCCGCCGTAGTAATTGATTGTGTCCATCGTAGCCATCGCAAGACCCGCACCGTTAACCATGCAACCGATATTTCCGTCGAGTGAAATATAGCTTAAGTCATACTTTGAAGCTTCAATTTCTTTGGAATCTTCTTCATCGAAGTCACGAAGTTCAACAATATCTTTGTGACGATAAAGTGCACTTTCGTCGAAGTTAAACTTCGCATCCAATGCCAAGATATCTCCTTCAGTAGTCGTTACGAGTGGATTAATCTCTACTGTGGATGCATCTTTTTCAATGAATACTTTGTAAAGACCTAACATAAAGTTAGCTGCTTTGTTAACTAGCTTCTTTGGAATATTCATATTAAATGCCATACGTCGTGCTTGGAAACCTGTCAATCCAACAACTGGATCAATGATTTCTTTGAAAATCTTTTCAGGCGTTGCTTCAGCTACTGCTTCAATGTCAACTCCGCCTTCTTCAGATCCCATAAGCGTTACACGGTCTGTTGCACTATCAAGCACTAGGCCTATGTAATATTCTTTTTCAATATTTGATCCTTCTTCAATAAGAAGACGTTTAATCTCTTTACCTTCTGGACCTGTTTGGTCTGTTACTAAAACTTTGCCGAGTAGTTCTTTTGCATATGCGCGTACTTCGTCAAGATTTTTAGCAATCTTAACACCGCCTGCTTTACCACGGCCACCTGCGTGTATTTGTGCTTTAACAACATAAACGTCTGTGCTTAGTTGCTTCGCCGCTTTAACCGCTTCTTCCGGAGAAAACGCGACAATTCCGTTTGAAACAGCTACACCATAATTACGTAAAAGCTGCTTGCCTTGATATTCATGGATATTCATCTTACATCCTCCAATCAAACTTATAACTCTTTTAATTTACTGCCTTATTCATTGTAATAAAGATGTCAAACAATGTCCACATATGATGTTCAAATTATCGAATCTTGTAAGTTTGACCATTAAAATTACCCTAATGACAAAAAAGAATATTAAAACTCATCGAGCATAACAAATCTAAGTAACTATCATTCGAAAATGAGTCTTTGCGTTTCATCGGCAATAATTGACTTAATCGGTTCGAATGTTTTGCGATGGTGTTTGCATGGACCGTATTCATTGATAGCCAACAAGTGCTCTTTCGTGCCATAGCCTGCATTTTTCGCGAAATTATACATTGGAAAATCATTATGTAATGTATCCATTATTGAATCCCGAGTTGTTTTCGCGAGAATGGATGCGGCGGCTACAACTAAACTTTTCGCATCGGCTTTGATTACAGATGCTGTTTGACAATCGGTTTTGAGTTGCATTGCATCCGCAATTACAAAATCCGGTTTTACTGAAAGTGTAGCAACTGCTTTTTCCATTGATGCACGGGTCGCTTCGTAAATATTTAATGTATCAATTTTATCTGCTGATTGAATATGAATAGAATAGGCGACGGCAACTTGACGGATTATCTTTGCAAATTGTTCTCTTTTTTCCTTTGGAATCGCTTTGGAGTCATCAAGTCCGATGAGTTCCGGCACTTCCGTTGGTAATATAACCGTTGCAGTGACTACCGGACCCGCTAGCGGTCCCCTTCCTGCTTCGTCGACTCCTGCGACCAAGGCATTAGTAAACGGGGCATATGATTGATCAAAGGCTATTTTAGCTAGATGCTCCTCGTTTCTAAGTACTTTTCGGGCATAATTACGTTGCCAACGTGCAAGGGCTTTTTGGACACCAGCTCTTTGATCATTTTTAAGTTCATCCATCCATAAAACAGGTTCTTGGTGTGTTTTAAGTTTCTCTTCAATTTCTTTTACAGTCAGCATCATTTCACCTACAACTTAAATTTTGTAACAAAAGTATGACCTAAGTAGAAAAAGCCGAATGCCGCATGAATTATGCGATCACATCGGCTTTTAGTTTTCTTTCGCTAGTTCTACATTATCGAAAGTCAATTTTCCTAAATATTCATTTCGGATATCTTGTACGATTATTTCAGAGACTTTATCATAATCTATTTCGCCACCGCTTGTGTAGACCTTGCGGCGAGATCCAATTCCATTGAACAGTTCAATGATATCATCTTGACCTTCCCCAATAGTTGATACGCCGTATCGCTCTAAAAGTCGATTTGGGTAGTTTCGCTCTAAAAACCTCAGGCTATATAATGCCAAGTCTTCCATGTTAAGCAATGTGTCTTTAATTGCACCTGTAATTGCAAGTTTATAGGCCGCCTCTTTATCTTCAAATTTAGGCCAAAGTATTCCAGGTGTATCTAGTAATTCGAGTTCTTTTTCGTACTTAATCCATTGTTGTGCTTTTGTAACACCAGGCTTATTTCCAGTTTTAGCAACATTCTTCTTGGCAAGTCGATTGATCAATGTCGATTTCCCTACATTCGGAATGCCGACAATCATTGCACGAATCGCACCTGGTCGAATCCCTCTTTTTTTCATACGTTCAATTTTTGGCGCCAGGATTTCCTTTGCTGCTTTTGTAACTGTTTGCAAACCCTGCCCTTGAAACGAATTTATGGCAACCGCGTGGGTTCCTTCATCTTCAAAAAACTTAATCCACTTTGTCGTTTCTGTGCTATCCGCAAGGTCTGCTTTATTTAATATTAGCAGTCTTGGCTTTTGATGAATTACTTCATCAATCATTGGATTTCTCGATGAAAGAGGAAGTCGTGCATCGACTAATTCAAATACTATATCGACTAACTTTAATTGTTCTGTTACTTCTCTACGGGCTTTTGCCATATGTCCCGGAAACCATTGAATCGTCATTTCTTTACCTCCATACAATCATTTAACAAAACCGAAATCTTTTACTGGCCAGAAAACAATTTTTGTACTACCAATAATTTCGTCTACTGGAACGACACCTATATGTCGTGAATCTTTACTTTTTCTACGGTTATCACCGAGAACAAATACATGATCCTCCGGTACAACTTCACTATTTAGTTTTCCTTCAAGTGTAAAATCTTCCGTAAACGGACCGTCTGCTACCCCTTCTTTAAACTCATTTAAATAAGGTTCTTCCATTGGTTCTCCGTTAATATATAAAACATCATCAAGATATTCCACTGTATCTCCAGGTAGCCCAATAATTCGTTTAATATAATCTTTTTGTTCTGGCGCATGGAAGACAACGATGTCGAATCGATCAGGCTCACCAATTGTATAACCTATCTTGTTTACAATCATTCGGTCGCCGTCTTCTAATGTCGGCATCATCGAAATGCCATCTACTACAATTGGTGTAAATAGAAATACACGTATCAGTGCAGCTAACCCAAACGCAATTAATAATGCTTTTATCCATTCCCATGATTCATTTTTGGCTTTCTTCTCTTCCATTCCACATGCCTCCCGCATCTACTCTCTCTACTATACATTCTATTCATATTTAGGGCAAAAAGAAAGGAGACCACATTTCGTGGCCTCCTGAGTCAGTCTTATTATTTACGAAGTTCTTTGATTCGTGCAGCTTTTCCGCGAAGACTACGTAGGTAGTACAATTTCGCACGACGAACTTTACCACGGCGAATCACGTCAATTTTCTCGATTTTTGGCGTGTGTACAGGGAATGTACGTTCAACACCAACACCATTAGAAATTTTACGAACTGTGAATGTTTCACTAATGCCGCCACCGCGACGCTTAATTACTACACCTTCGTATAATTGGATACGCTCACGCGTTCCTTCCACAATTCTTACGTGCAAACGAACAGTGTCTCCCGCACGGAATTCTGGTACATCAGAACGAAGCTGATCTTTTGTAATTTCTGCAATAATGTTTTGCATGATTTTCTCTCCTTCTCCACAGATGCTCTTGCACATTAAGCTTTGCAGCGGAACACCAGTCAGTATGTACTCCACATA
Organism: Sporosarcina sp. Y1009; assembly: GCF_057669865.1. NCBI lineage: Bacteria > Bacillati > Bacillota > Bacilli > Caryophanales > Caryophanaceae > Sporosarcina > Sporosarcina sp. Y1009. The sequence continues at coordinate 242,250 of NZ_JBYHFO010000002.1, forward strand.
GAAGTACATAGTAGATATTACCACAAAGCAAAGCATGATGCAACAGCTTCTAATTTATTTTTCTTTATTTTTAAGTTGTCTTAATAACTTCTCTTGGTGTTCAGTTAACGTTGCATTCTCCAGTAAATCTTTTCTTCTTTCGAATGTACGAATCAGTGATTGTTCTTCACGCCATTGCAATATTTTTGCATGATTGCCTGATAACAGCACTTCAGGTACTTCCATACCGTTGAAGTTTGCAGGTCTGGTGTATTGTGGATGTTCTAATAACCCCGTTGAAAATGAGTCCATTATAGGAGAATCTTCATTGCCAAGTACGTTTGGCAATAACCGAACTACACTATCCACAACCGCCATGGCGGCAATTTCGCCACCCGTTAAAACAAAGTCTCCAAGTGATAGCTCTTCTGTCACAAGGTGTTCGCGGATCCGTTCATCATAGCCTTCATAATGGCCGCAGACGAAAACGAGGTGCTCTTCTTTCGCGAGCTCCTCTGCTTTTCTTTGCGTGAAACGCTCTCCTTGAGGGCACATAAGGATGACGCGAGGCTTCGTGTCTCCTTTTGATGCTACAGCTTCTACAGCAGCAAATAACGGCTCTGGCTTCAACAGCATTCCCGCACCACCACCGTAAGGATAATCATCGACTTTATGATGCTTATTCTCAGAGTAGTCTCGAAAATCTACTACATCAAATTCCACAGCCTCATTCTGTTGAGCTTTTTTCATAATTGACGAATGTAACACGCCTTCAAACATTTCCGGAAATAAAGAAAGGATGTCGATTTTCATGAAAGCAGCCCTTCAATCGGATCAATGACAATTTTATTATTGTCAATGTCGATTTCTTTAACAACATCATCAATATAGGGGATATATTGTAATTTTCCTGTTACAGGTTTTACAGTCCACACATCATTTGCCCCAGTTTCCAAGATTTCAGTCACTTGTCCAATTTCTGTTCCCTCTATTGTTACAACTTGACATCCAATAATTTCGTGATGATAAAAAACACCATCTTCTAATTGTCCAAGTTTATCTTCTGATACTTTTAAAACTCCATCTCTGTATGCTTCGACATCCTGTAAATAGGGATGATTTTCAAATGTTAAGAGATCAAAGTTTTTATGTTTTCGATGACTTGCAACAGTTAAACTAATCGGTTTCTCGCTTCCAGGCATAAACAAACCAAGATTACTACCGATTGCATAACGTTCTTCTGGGAAATCTGTACTTGAAATCACACGGACCTCCCCCATAATTCCATGGGTGTTCACGATTTTACCTACATTATACCAATTCATCAGACACACCATCCTTAAGAAAAAGTTCAAAAAGGAGGAAGGAACATAAGCTCCTCCCCCCTTCTATCAATCTACAATATCGACAAACACTCTTTTACCGTGGTGACTACCCGCGGCTGAATAAACAATAGTTCGGATTGCTTTAGCAACGCGTCCTTGCTTTCCTATTACTTTGCCCATATCCTCGGCATTTACAGAAAGTTTGTACGTAACTCGGCTTTCCTGCTCATCTTTCTTAACCCGAACTTCATCGGGAAAATCGACTAATGGTTTTACAATCGTTTCAATCAGCTGCTGCATGTACACCCCTCCTGAGATTACCCCACCTAAGCGGGCAGTAAGTTATTACTTACCGTGTTTAGCGTTATGGAATTTCTCCATGATGCCTTGGTCAGAAAACAGGTTGCGGACTGTGTCAGAAGGTTGAGCACCGTTCTGTAGCCATTTGAGCGCTAGCTCTTCATCAATTTTAAGTTCTGCCGGTTTTGTAAGCGGGTTATAAGTTCCCACAGTCACGATTTGACGACCGTCACGTGGTGAACGTGAGTCCGCTACTACAATACGATAGAAAGGAGTTTTCTTTGCTCCAATACGTTTAAGACGAATTTTAACTGCCATTTTTTTATTGCACCTCCGAATAGTTTCACACAAGATATTATATTAACAAGCTTTTCTTTGTTTGTAAAGGGTTTTCTCTTAACACCTTAAATTTCTTTTTAAAATCGACTTTTTTACTTGAAAAAAGAATCTAATCCAGGCATTTTCATACCTCTTTTTCCTTTTTGTTGCATGTTCGTCATCTGTTTGACCATTTTTTTCATTTCTTCAAATTGCTTCAGCAGCCGGTTCACTTCTTGAATAGAAGTACCAGATCCTTTTGCAATACGTTTGCGTCTATTTGCATTAATGATTTCTGGATTAGTCCGCTCTTTTGTTGTCATCGATTGGATGACAGCTTCTACGCGACCCATCTGCCCCTCATCCACTTGTGCATTTTCTAGCCCTTTAATCTTACCAGCACCAGGCATCATCTTAAGCAGCTCATCTAGTGGACCCATTTTCTTCACTTGTTGCAATTGCTCTAAAAAGTCGTCTAGCGTAAATGATTGCGTTCGAAACTTCTCTTCCAGCTCTTTCGCTTTATCTTCATCAACATTCTCTTGCGCTTTTTCAATGAGCGACATGACATCTCCCATACCAAGAATCCGCGATGCCATACGTTCAGGGTGAAAGGCTTCCAGTGCGTCCATTCGTTCACCGACACCGATAAACTTAATCGGTTTTCCAGTAACAGAACGAATCGAAAGCGCAGCTCCCCCTCTTGTGTCACCGTCCAATTTCGTTAAGACAACACCAGTAATGCCAACTGTCTCATTAAAATTTTGCGCAACATTAACAGCATCTTGTCCCGTCATCGCATCGACAACTAAGAATACTTCATCAGGAGATGCGAGTTCGTGGATATCTTTTAGCTCTTGCATCAGTTTTTCATCTACATGTAATCTACCTGCAGTATCAATAATCACAATATCATGATGTTCTTTATCGGCTTCAACTAGTGCTTGACGAACGATTTCTACAGGTGAAATATCTGTCCCACGTGAAAAAACCGGAATCGTCAATTGCTTTCCTAATGTTTCAAGTTGTTCAATCGCCGCTGGACGGTAGACGTCCGCTGCTACTAGCAATGGTTTTCTATTATGCTTTTTTCTTAGTAATGCGGATAGTTTCCCTGTAGTGGTTGTTTTACCCGCACCTTGAAGACCGATCATCATAATAACCGTTGGTGATTTTCTAGAAAAATTAATCGGTTCCTGCTCGCCGCCCATTAAATTCGTCAATTCATCTTTAACAATTTTAACGACTTGCTGTCCAGGTGTTAAACTCTTCATCACATCTTGACCAATCGCTTTTTCACTCACTGTTTTTACAAATTCACGAACAACTTTTAAGTTAACATCTGCTTCAATTAGCGCAAAACGGACTTCTCGCATCATTTCTTTTACGTCTGCTTCGTTAACCTTACCTTTGCCTCTAATTTTTTGGAGCGTCCCTTGCAGTCGCTCAGCTAAACCTTCAAATGCCATGCCCGGTGCCTCCTACAAATAATCTTTTAATGTTATCAGTGTTTCCTTAATTTCATCGGAACTAATCTCAGAGTCCGCCAATCGCTGATCTAATGATTCGATAATCTCTAGACGCTTTTGGAATTTCGAAAATAAATTCAATTTCATTTCATAATCTTCAAGCATCACTTCAGAGCGACGGACATTATCATAAACAGCTTGACGTGATATCCCAAACTCCCCCGCAATTTCTCCTAGTGAATAATCTTCAAGATAGTATAATTCCATATATATTCTTTGTTTATCAGTCAATAAAGACTGATAAAAGTCGAAGAGGAAGTTTATGCGTGTTGTTTTAATGAGCGCCAAATGAAAAGCCTCCCCAATTCGTTTTGTTCCAAGTTAGCATAGTACGAAGCGAAGTTGCTGTCAAGTGATTTTACTTGTCTTCTTCAAACTGTTGGTCGAGTTCATTGGCAAATAAGCCATACACATATTTCTCAGGGTCGAATGGTTGTAAATCATCCACTTGCTCGCCTAAACCAACGAATTTAACAGGGATATTGAGTTTCTTACGAATTGCTAAAACAATACCGCCTTTTGCTGTTCCGTCTAGTTTTGTAAGGACAATTCCAGTTACATCTGTCGCTTCCTGGAACGTTTCTGCTTGAACTAATGCATTTTGCCCCGTTGTCGCATCAAGTGCCAAAAGTACTTCATGAGGTGCTCCTTCAACCTCATTGCTAATGACACGACGAACTTTTTGTAATTCATTCATCAAGTTCACTTTGTTTTGAAGCCTTCCTGCGGTATCACATATCAGGACATCCACTTTACGATTTTTGGCAGCATGGACTGCGTCGTACATGACCGCTGCAGGATCGGAACCTTCTGATTGACGAATAACTTCTACTCCAGCTCGCTCTCCCCAGACGACCAATTGATCAATTGCACCTGCTCTAAAAGTATCTCCAGCTGCTAGCATGACTGTTTTCCCTTCGTTCATGAGGCGAGCCGCAAGCTTTCCAATAGTAGTCGTTTTTCCGACACCATTTACACCAACCATTAAAATGACAGTTAAACCCTCTTCTTGGATATTTAACTCACTACTCACTTCTTCGCCTCGCTCATATATTTCAACGAGTTTTTCAGAAATAACCGTTTGAATGCCTTCTGTGCTTTTAATGTTTTTGCGTTTAACTTCAAGTTTAAGTTCGTCAATTAGCTCCATTACCGTTTCAAAACCAACATCCGCTTGAAGCAGCAGATCTTCAAGTTCTTCAAAAAACTCTTCATCTACTTCTCTGAAGCGAGCTACTAAATCATTCACTTTTGAAGTAAATTGGTCACGTGTTTTTGTTAAACCGTCTCTAAATTTACCTGTTACTGCTTCATTTGTCCCTGTAATTTTTTCTTTCATTCGCTTAAAAAAAGACAATCAATACCCCTCCATACTTTTACAATATTGCTTCTTCTGGTACTTCGGATAGTTTCACAGAAATTAGTTTTGACACACCGGATTCCTGCATAGTAATTCCATATAAAACATCTGCACCCTCCATCGTTCCTTTGCGATGTGTAATGACAATGAACTGGGTCTTATCCGAAAACTTTTTCAAGTATTTACTATAACGTATTACGTTTGCTTCATCGAGTGCTGCCTCGACTTCATCTAGAATACAAAATGGCACTGGACGAACTTCGATGATTGCGAACAACAGGGAAATTGCAGTTAAAGCGCGTTCCCCACCTGATAATAGACTTAGGTTTTGCAGTTTCTTGCCAGGCGGACGTGCAACAATATCGACACCTGTTTCAAGTAAATTATTTGGATTAGTTAGTATTAAGTCTGCATTTCCACCACCGAACATTTCCTTGAAGACATTTCTGAATCGACTTTGAACTGCATTAAATGTGGAGGAAAACCTAGAAGTCATCTCTTCATCCATTTCAGACATGGCCTCTTGTAGCGTTGTTTTTGCTTCCAACAAATCATTTCGTTGTTCAGTCAAAAATGTATGGCGTTCGGAAACTTCCTGGAATTCTTCAATGGCTCCTGGATTAACTGGACCTATTTCCGACAATTCTCGTTTCAGGACAATTAATTTTTCACGCATCATGTCTTCATCAAATGCAATCGTTGACTGGAAATCAGGACGCAAACCATATTCGTTAAGCAAACGGCCCGTAATCGTCTCGTATTGAACTTCCAAACGAGATAATTCGATGGACAAATTATTATGTTTAACGTTCATCTTTTCCACATTCGATCTCAACGCTCGTAAATCCTTCTCTTTTACTTCAATACTTTTCGACTGCTCTACTCTATCTGCTCTATATTTTACAATTGCCGATTCAATATGAGTTCTTTCAGTTAGGGTTTTATCAATTTGTATAGAGATTTCTTCAGCTGTTAAATTTTCCGTGCCGTCTATGCCATTGATATAATCTAGTTCTGTAGAAATTGTTGTCATTTTTCGCTTTGCTGCTTCTAACTTTTGTTTCATGTCGTTGATGGCTGCTTTTTCATACGATATTTGTTCACGTAAAACAGCCGCACGCTCACGTAAACTCGTTAACCTAGAAGTTAACGAAGCTTCTTCATTTCTACGATTTTTCGCAAGACGTTCGAGTGCTTCAATGTCACTTTTTATCGATTCCAAATTCACCAGTAACTGTTGATGTTTTTGTTCTAACTCCACTTTTCTGTTTTCAAGTTCAGAGCCAGTTGTTTCTGCACCCCGTCTTCCTAATTCTACAGATGCGCTCTCAATTTCGATAGCATTTAACGCGATTTCCGTTTCTCGAATACCAGACTCTGCGGCAGCTACTTCTAATTGTAATTGCCCATTTAACTTTCGAGATTGCTCCGTTTTTTGCATAAACTCGGCAACTTTCATTTTTGTTTCGCCAATAGAATTCTCTGCTACGGCAAGTGAAGTAGCCATTTGAGCCACTTGCCCTTGTAATGTTTCGAGCTCTGCTTTTCTCGAGAAGACGGTAGCACGGCCTTTCGTTCCACCACCAGTAAGTGATCCACCTGCATTCACAATGTCTCCATTAAGTGTAACGACCCTAAATCGATAATTGACTGCTTTAGCAATTTCTGATGCGCCAGCAAGTGTTTTAGATACCAGAACGTTTCCTAGTAGGTTTTCCATAATTGATTTATATGGACCTTTGACTTGCACTAACTCATCAGCGGTATTGATGAATTCTGGATGTTGCTCAATTGACCTAATTGTTCCTGCCTGCAATTTTCTAGACTTTATTACATCTAGTGGAAGAAATGTCGCACGACCAGCATTACGTGATTTTAAATAGCCAATAGCCTTTCTTGCATCCGACTCAGATGTGGTGACAATATGCTGCATCGCGCCACCAAGAGCCGTTTCAACTGCTTTAACAAAGTCATTTTCAACGGTAATTAACTCAGCAACCGCACCGTTGATGCCATTTAAATTCCCCGATTTCCGCGCAACGAGCACTTCTTTTACACCTGAATAAAATCCAGAAAAATCAGCTTCCAAGCTTTTTAATGCGCGCAAACGTCCCTGCATTTCATGTTGCTTATTATAGGCTTGTTGTAAAAGTTGTTGTTTTTTGCTTAGCTCGCTCTCAGCTTCACGAAGTTCAGAGGTATTGTTTTCAAAAGCAGCACTAGCTTCTCTCGTTTTTTTCGTTAGAACGGCGAGTCCTCGCTCTTTTTCTGTTTTCTCTCCTACTAATTCTTGTTGACGTTTGAGCAGCGTTGCTGTTTTTTCATTGATTCTTTCTGAAGAGTACTTTTCTCCTTGAAGACGTTCCGTTGTATGTTTCATCTCATTTCGAAGTGTAGCTTCTTCATTCAATCGGTCGATATAAGTGGCTTTTAACTCTTCGATTTCATTTTCTGTTTCAGCTACAGAACGCTTTAGAATTTGAGAGATATCATTCATCTCGGTTGAAATTGCATTGGATTCGACTGTGAGAGACTTTAACTTTGTCTCCGATTGCCCTAGTTTTTCGAGTAGTTCAGACTTCTCTTCTTCTAAAGACAAAAAATCACTTTGTAGACGCTCGATCTGAACAGTGGCATTTCGTTCTTTTTCTAAAGATAGAAGGCGCCGACCTTCCCACTTCTCTGTTTCCGCACTAACATCAACAAGTTTCTGCTGCAACGTTTCTAACTCACGGTCAATTGTGACAAGCCTTGTTTTTAATCGATTTGACTCTTCTTCTGATTCAACAGTGGCTGTCTTAAGCTGATGTTGCTTTGCATCGAGTTTTTTTGCTTCTTCTAGTTTCGCCTCAATATCCACACGATATTTTCCTGCATCATAATTTAACAAGAAACTATCTACTTCACGCGTTTCTTCTGTTAGTTCGGCATGTTTTTTTGCTGCATTAGCATGACTTTTTAGCGGTTCAATTCGGATCTCGAGCTCTTTTAGAATATCTAGCACTCGGTCCAGATTATCGGCCGTTTCAAATAATTTATGTTCTGCTTTACGTTTTCGATTTCGATATTTTAAAACACCTGCAGCTTCGTCAAAGATGCTCCGACGATCCTCAGGCCTACTATTTAGAATTTCATCCACACGTCCTTGTGAGATGATGGAAAAAGCTTCTTTGCCAAGCCCCGAATCCATAAATACATTATTGATATCCAATAATCTACATTGTTGTCCGTTCAATAAATACGTGCTTTCCCCTGAGCGGAACACGCGACGACTTACACTAATTTCAGTGTAATCAAGTGGAAAAAGACTTTTGCTATTATCTAAGATTAAGGTTACTTCAGCAAAGTTTAACGGTTTCCGTGAATCGCTTCCTGCGAATATGACGTCTTCCATTTTTGCACCACGAAGAGATTTTGCAGATTGTTCTCCTAGGACCCATCGAATGGCGTCTGTAATATTACTTTTCCCACTCCCGTTCGGTCCTACAACCGCCGTCACACCCGGAACGAAGTCAATGCCAATTCTCTCGGCAAATGATTTAAAACCAATTATTTCAAGTCTTTTCAGAAACATTTAAATCTCCCCTTCAACCTGCTCACTATTCAGTTTGATAATTGCATGTCGGGCAGCTTCTTGTTCTGCTTCTTTTTTTGATTTACCATCACCAGTTCCAAGCTGAACGTCATCGAGTTTAACAATCGTGACAAAAGTTTTTGCGTGTGCTGGACCCTTTTCCTCAATTATTTCATACTGTAGTTGTCCATTATTCGATTGCTGAATAATTTCTTGAAGCTTACTTTTGTAATCCATCACATGCGAAAAAGCACCGTTACTAATTTTCGGAAGAACAACTGTATCCAAGAATTGCGTGACTGCATCCATGCCCTGATCGATATATAATGCGCCGATGAATGCTTCGAAAACGTCAGCGAGAAGAGCAGGACGCATTCTTCCCCCGGTCTGCTCTTCACCTTTACCGAGTAAGACATACTGGCCAAACTCTAATTCGTTGGCGAATTTTACGAGTGCTGGTTCGCAAACAATTGCTGCTCTGAGTTTTGTTAATGCACCTTCACTCATTCCTGGTTCCGTTGAATATAAATGCTGCGAAACACCAAGTTCAAGTACCGCATCACCTAAAAATTCAAGTCGTTCATTATCCATGAAATTCTTTCTTCGATGCTCATTCACATAAGATGAATGGGTAAAAGCGTTGTATAAAAGGGAAGGGTTTTCAAATGGGATTGATAGCCTTTGTTGTAGTTCATCAAATTTGTTTCGTACAACTAGTGGAAGTTGTGTTGTTTTTTTATTTGTTTCCGTGTTACGTTTACCTGTCATAAGAACGATTCTACCTTTCAAAACATGATGCCTCTAATTTTACCTTGTTCAGCCTGTAAGTGCAAAGGGCAAAAGAGGTAGATGGTGTTTAGTTGTGTGGGAAAAGTGAAACATTGTAAGTTTACCAAGTGCTTGAACAATTCATTGGTCAGTGAACTCGAATTTGTTTGCTATACCGTTGATGTCCGTTCCGGGCAAGGAAAGAGCGAACTTCTCTTTCGCACTTCACGCGTTCCACGGGGCGGGCGGATAAGTGCGGAAAGATACAGTTCAATCTTTCCCTCCTCCTCGGTCGCTACATCCCGTTGGAGTCGCCGCCCTCCACTCCAATCAACTATAAATGTCATTTTACTGGTTGGGTATCTTGAAAATGGCAATCGCTCGTATTTGCTTGCACTCAAATAGGTTTTGCTTGCAACTCGTGACCTTTGTCTCACCTGAAATGCAACTGTTTGCCCCAACCAACTAAAAAGAGACGCACCCTATCCTTTCTTTCGATCGGATAGATACGTCTCTAATATGTTGGTATGAAATCAAATTAGATTTCACTACCACGCGATGAATTAATAAATAATTTCACCTATAAATTAGTTAACTTTTGCTTCGATATACGTAACTGCGTCACCGACTGTGCCGATTTTTTCTGCGTCGTCATCGGAAATTTCCATATCGAACTCATCTTCTAATTCCATTACGAGCTCAACTACATCTAAAGAGTCTGCACCGAGGTCATCACGGAAGGATGCTTCAATTTTAACTTCACTTTCATCAACGCCAAGGCGGTCGACGATTACTTTCTTTACACGTTCTACTACTGTTGCCAAATCTGTCACCTCCCCTCGATGATTATACTTACTTATGGATATTGTTCAAGATTACATGACCATTCCGCCGTCAACATGGATCGTTTGTCCCGTAATATAAGCAGCGTCTTCTGAAAGCAAGAACAAGACTGTTTTCGCCACGTTTTCAGGACTGCCTAGTTTACCAAGCGGGATATTTGCTAGCATTTGTTTTTGAACGTCTTCACTTAATGTCTCTGTCATATCCGTTGTAATGAATCCAGGTGCAACAGCATTGACATTGATATTTCTTGTCGCAAGCTCTTTTGCTGTTGTTTTCGTTAATCCAATCACACCAGCTTTAGCAGCTACATAGTTGGCTTGACCTGGATTACCTGAAACGCCGACGATTGATGCGACGTTCACAATTTTCCCTGCGCGCTGCCTCATCATCTGACGCGTCACGCCTTTCGTGCAGAGGAAAACGCCTTTTAAATTAATATTAATGACATCGTCCCACTCGTCTTCTTTCATGCGCATCAATAGATTATCTCTTGTAATACCAGCGTTGTTAACAAGTATATCAATTGAGCCGAATGTTGCAATCGTCTCGTCAATCATTTTTTTAACGCTATCTTGATTCGACACATCTGCTTTAATAGCAAACGCTTCTCCACCAGCATTTTTGATTAACTCAACAACTTCATCGGCCTTGTCTTTACTGCCGCTGTAATTGACAACAACTTTTGCGCCTTCATTTGCAAGATTGAGTGCAATTTCTCGCCCAATCCCACGGGATGCGCCTGTAACGATTGCTGCTTTCCCTTCAAATCTACTCATTTTGACCATCCTTTCGAAGCCTCAATGACCGCTTCTAACGATTCTTTATCATAAACCGGAAATACTTTAGCTGAACGATCTATTTTCTTGATTAAACCGCTAAGTACTTTACCCGGACCACATTCAATAAAATGTGTAACGCCGTTGTTAAGCATTGTACGAACTGAAGCTTCCCATAAAACAGGGGAATACAATTGTTCAACGAGCGAGCCTTTTATTTCATCACTATTCTCGACAATCGATGCGTTGACATTTGCAATCAATGGAATCTGTGCATCTTTCATTGATATTTCATCTAGTGTATCTTTTAGCTTTTGTGCTGCCGGTTCCATCAGTGAAGAGTGAAATGGCCCACTAACGTCGAGCGGAATTGCTCTTCTAGCGCCAGCTTCTTTTAACTCGATACAAGCTTTTTCTACGCCTGCTTTTGTTCCTGAAATAACAATTTGACCTGGGCAATTTAAATTTGCAGGTTGGACTGCGTCACCGTTTGCAGTTATGGAATCAGTTACTTTTGTTACAGCCTCGCCGTCCAAACCGAGAATTGCAGCCATCGCCCCAACACCCGCTGGAACCGCCTCATTCATGTAAAGTCCGCGTTTATGTACAGCGGATACACCATCTTCAAATGATAGTACTCCAGAAGCAACAAGCGCCGTATATTCGCCTAAACTATGTCCCGCTGTATAGTCTGGTGTAATGCCTTCTTCCACTAATATTGAAGCAATCATTGATCCGACCGTAAGCAGTGCAGGCTGTGCATTATACGTCACTGTTAGTTCCTCTTGTGGCCCTTCTAAAATAAAATTACTCAATGAGAAACCGAGTACTTCATCAGCTTTCTTAAAATATTGTCCATCTTTTTCTGCAAGTTCTTGTCCCATCCCGACAGATTGCGATCCTTGTCCTGGGAAAACAAATGCAATTTTCGTCATTCTTTCCGCCCCTCTCCAATCGTTTTACGGATTGTTCCGCTCACATCGTATTCAACCATTGTCCGCGCTTGGCGAATCGCATTGTAAATCGCATTTTCATTCGATGAACCGTGCGCTTTTATCACCGGAGCGTTAAGACCGAATAAGCCAGCCCCGCCGTATTCCGAGTAGTCCATTTTCTTTTTCAACCCGCCAAGTTCACTTTTTACAAGTGCAGCGGAAACTTTTGTTTTTAATGAAGACGTGTAAACATCTTTCAACATCGTGAAAAAGCCAAGTGCAGTTCCTTCGATTGCTTTTAATACCATATTTCCTGTAAAGCCGTCCGTAACAACGACATCCGCTACACCCATTAATAAATCACGCGCTTCTACGTTTCCAATAAAGTTAATTGGAGCAGCTTTCAAGACGTCGTATGCCGCTTTTGTCAATTCATTTCCTTTTCCTTCTTCAGTTCCGATGTTTAATAAACCGATTCGTGGATTAGAAATGCCACGCACTTTTTCAGCATAAATACTTCCCATCACTGCGTATTGTCCGAGATGACTTGGTTTTGCATCAGAGTTAGCCCCTAAATCGAGCATGACAAATCCCTGGCCGTCTACTGTTGGAAGAGTCGGGGCAAGTGCAGGTCGTTCAATTCCATCGATTCGCCCAACAATAAAAAGGCCTGCTGCCATAAGTGCGCCTGTATTTCCCGCGGAAACACCCGCTTGTGCCGTACCGTCCTTAACAGCTTGTGCCATACGAACCATTGAGGCATCTTTTTTTCGCCGAATTGCTCGAACAGGCTCATCCTCTGGTTCGATAATTTCTGTGCAATGAATGACTGTTAATCGATCATGTTCTTCTAAGTATGGGGCTATTGCTTTTTCATCCCCGAATATATGTATATGTATGTCGTCAAAAGCCTCGATACTTTTCAACGCACCTTTTATTATTTCTTCAGGCGCGTTGTCTCCGCCCATTCCGTCTATAGCGATAATCATAATAATTCCTCCTGTTTACGTTCCGTCGTCCGGTACATGTAAAATTGGCCTGTAAATACGACTACATCCCCGACTTTGGAAACGACTTCAACAAGTGTTCGATTTACCATATTACTATCTTTTTTAACTTCTGCACGCGCAACGACCCGGTCGCCGGCTTTCACTGGTTTCAGAAAATCAATCGATGACTTTACTGTCAAAGCAAGGTCCTCATCCATAACCGCAACAGCAAGTGAATTTGCTTGAGCAAATAAGTGATGTCCACGCGCAATTCCATTTCGTTGGAAGACGTGGTCTATTGTAACATCAAAAATTGACAATGCTCGTTTATCAAGTTCTATATCGATAATGTCTCCAATTATTTCGTCGGAACTTAGTGATTTAACTTCGCCTGCCATCGACTGCGAAGCGACTCTTTTTAATCTTTTTCGTAGTTCTGGTATTCCGCATTCAAGTCTGTCCAATCGAATTGTTTGAACGCTTACGTCATACCGTTTCGACAGGTCTTCATCTGTCAAAAACGGATCTTGTTCTACCAACTTTTTGAGAAGTAATTGCCTCTCTTTTTTAGGCATTCGCAATCGTTTCACCTTCCGAATTAGCACTTGGTACTAACATCAGTATATAAAGATAGAAATTAGAATGCAAGTCCGAAATATATAAACTGTCGTTAAGATTCGGTATACGTGAAACGATTCAGTGCAGTAGCGATTATTACATACAATATCGAAATCAAAAATGGGGCTGTCTTAAAAGACCGAAAATCGCCAGAACGGCTCCCTTTCCTGCGGGCGAGCGCGAAAATGCGGAAAGATAAAGTGCATCTTTCCCTGCCGCTTCCCTCGCTGCGCTCAGTCCAGGGTCTCGGCAAAGAAAGAGCGAACTTCTCTTTCGCACTTCGTCTCGCTTTCCCGCGGGAGTGTCGCCTTTTCTGGCGATTTCCTAGAAATTTCACGTCGAATAAATAGAAGTGAAAAAAGGTTAAGAAATGTAATATAATTTCTTAACCTTTTTATTTTGCGTACTTATTGGACAGCCCCATTCGATCATGGTTTAGCACTCACGTTAGTTCAATATATTCTCCAAAGATTCACCACTACCGTAAAATCTAGTGATAGCAGGTGCTACAGCATAGTATTTCTTGTTATCACTTTTATTAATGAATTCAATGACCAAATCTGTACCAACAATCGATGTTTTAAACTCATTTGTATTCGGAATGATGTCCACGGTTAGTTGAATTTCATCACCAATATTGGTATTTTCACTAAGATTTTCGGGGTTGGCTACATTCCCATTAATTTTAAAACCACTCATTTTCAAATTAGTATTCGATAGATACACATTTGTAATGATAATTTCTTCATTCACATTAAAAGACCAAGAAACTGGAATTGTGTAATCATAAAGAGTTGCTGGTGCTCCATCAAAAACAATTGATGAGTTATCCCGAGTTAAATCCTTATGTTCTTTCATTTTGATTTTACTTAAATCAAAAACAAGTGGTTCGCCATTGATATTAATATTTACCGAGTTAATTTCAAAACTTCCATGATCTAGGATATTATTTATAGAAAGCATAAATGAATAGACATAATACCCTTTCGTTTTGCTATTATTATCCAAGAAGTAATCGACTTCATACTCGAGATTTTCAGTATTAATTCCATTTAAATTTACTACTTCAAGTGAGGAAATCTTAGTGGTTGTCGCAATTGGAATATTTATATTGTAATTATCCACCAACATAACCTCTTCGTTCACATTGCTTTGATTGGAAATAACTAATTCACCGTTTTGGCATGCCGTCAATAATAAAAGCAACAATACAAAAAATAATCTTTTCACAGATTCGCCCCCTACTAAAAGTGTATTAATTATTTACTACTATAAAATACAATATTTGTCGGAATTTTTTTACTATTAAACTGTATATCAATTGCATTATAGATGGCAACAATGATTTGATTACCTCGATAAAAAAACACTAGTGAGCTTTGTTTTAGCTCATCTAGTGTTTTTCATTTTTACTTAGAGACTTACTAACAACTTTCATCAATCAATCCGTTCATGACTAAGCGCGCCTGATTCCTCAAGTTGTTTTCTTAAAAGCGCGTATTCAGGTGCATTCCAAAATTCATCCGAAGCCAGAAATCTTTCTGCGTCTTTCCTTGCTGTGTCGAGCGCTCTGTAATCGTGGACGAGATCTGCCATTTTAAATTCTGGCATGCCGCTTTGTTTTCTACCGAAAAAGTCCCCAGCGCCTCTCAGTTCCAAGTCTTTTTCTGCTAAAACAAATCCATCATTGGTTTCTGTCATTGTCTGCATTCGTTCCTTGCCTTCTTCCGTTTTCGGATCCGCTAATAGGACGCAGTAGGACTGCGCAGCTCCCCTTCCGACCCGCCCTCTTAATTGGTGAAGCTGAGAGAGTCCGAAGCGTCCTGCATCGTAAATTAACATGAAAGACGCGTTCGGAACGTTTACGCCGACCTCGACAACCGTTGTGGATACTAAAACATCTATTTCGCCTTCACTAAACTGACGCATAATGTTTTCTTTCTCATCAGAATGGAGTCGGCCATGCATGAGTCCAACTGTAAATCGCCCGTGAAAATGGGTCGATAACTGCTCATAAACATCTACTGCGTTTTGAACGTCGAGTTTATCGGATTCTTCAATAAGCGGACAAATGACATAGGCTTGTCTTCCAGCTTGTAGCTCGGCTTGCATCTTCATTAATATTGGCTGTAGAGAATCTTCCTTCATCCAATGCGTTTCGATTTCTTTACGGCCTGCCGGTAATTCATCCAATACAGAAACGTCCATTTCTCCGAACACGGTAATCGCGAGTGTTCTTGGAATTGGTGTTGCAGTCATAAACAAAACATCCGGATTATTGCCTTTGTCTCGTAGGACTCGCCTTTGTTCAACGCCAAAACGATGTTGCTCATCCGTTATGACCAGACCTAAATTTTTAAAAATCACATCAGGTTGAATGAGTGCATGCGTACCAATAAGTAAATCAATATCACCTGCTGCTAACCTTTCAAGCAAGTTAACTCTTGCTTTCGATTTTGTTGAACCTGAAAGAAATGCCACTGTAACGCCAAAAGGCTCCAGCCACTGGGCAAGTGATTCGGCATGTTGTTCGGCAAGTATTTCAGTCGGCGCCATTAGGGCCCCTTGGAATCCTGCTGTAATGGCAGCATATAGCGCAATAGCAGCCACGACCGTTTTTCCTGAACCGACATCACCTTGTAGGAGTCGATTCATTCGTGCATCGCTTTTCATTTCTGCACATAATTCATTGACGACGCGTTTTTGGGCGTTTGTTAATTCATAGGGTAACGAAGCGATTAGCTCCTTCACTTTGCTAAGATCATATTCGATAACGACACCTTTATCTGACTCTTTCCGAATCTTTTTCATTCCTTGCATTTTTAACTGAAAGAGTAAAAGCTCCTCATAGACAAATCGTCTTCTGGCGTGTTTCATATGAGCTGGACTCTTTGGAAAATGGATCATTTCCAAAGCTTGCTCGAGTGATGGTATTTTATATACATCAAGAATTTCGGCTGGCAGCGGGTCTTCGTGAAGCCCCGCGACACTATCTAAAGCACTTCGCATAAATCGACGAAATGTTTTCTGATGCATGATGCCTTTTAAGCTATAAACAGGTTCAAAGTTTGCCTGCTCAGATTTTGGACCTGAAGTAAAGTTCGACACATTGATTGATTGCCTGCCGCGGTCCCATTTCCCAGTAACTGTCACAATCGCGCCTGGTTCAAGTCGATCCTTTAAATAATGCTGATTAAAAAAGACCGCCTTCACGAGATGTCTGCCAGCGAGAAGGCGGACTTGAAGACGGGATCGTTTATTCCCTTGAAATAGAACGGCTGGTTCACTTTCGACTCTTCCTTCGATTGTGACACGCTCATTATGTGGTGTTTCCGTTAAATCCTTCAATGTAAAATCGTCATGACGATACGGGAACGTCATTAGCAAATCGGAAATTGTGAGGATTTTCAAAGATTCCAGTTGCTCTCCGGCCTTTTTTCCGATTCCCTTTACGGCCGTTACATTGTCATTAAGTGACTGAGCTACTTCCAACTGACTGCTCTCCAAATATTTTTGCTTGCAATGCTTTTCCCGTCGGCGTTGCTGCGAGTCCGCCTCTTGCCGTTTCCCGTAAAGCTGACGGCATTGACTGACCAATTCGGTGCATCGCTTCGATTACTTCGTCCGTAGGAATTCGACTGACTACGCCCGCAAGCGCCATGTCTGCACCTACAAGCGCTTTTGCTGCGCCCATTGCATTCCGCTTCACGCACGGTACTTCAACAAGACCCGCAACTGGATCGCAAACAAGTCCAAGCATATTTTTCATGACGATCGAGAATGCCTCGGCGCTTTGCTGTGGTGTTCCACCGGCCATTTCAACAATTGCTGCCGCAGCCATTGACCCAGCAGATCCTGTTTCAGCCTGACATCCGCCGGCTGCACCAGAGATGGAAGCATTATTTGCAACGACAAAACCAAATGCACCCGAAGTAAATAAATAGTTAATCATTTGTTCACGCGTTGGATTCAATTTATTTTTCACTGCAAATAAAGTACCTGGAACAATTCCTGCTGCACCTGCTGTCGGTGTTGCACATATCAATCCCATTGCTGCGTTTACTTCATTCGTTGCGACTGCTTTACTTACCGCGTCTAGTATGACGTCACCTGAAAGTGACTTTCCAGATTCCATATATTTTTGAATGAGCACTGCATCTCCACCAGATAAACCTGAATTAGAGCGCACTCCCTGCAATCCTTTTTCAACTGCCTCTTCCATAACTTTTAAGTTATTGTCCATTTGCTCGATAATATCTTCACGAGAGCGTCTCGTGATTAATATTTCTTGTTCAATCATTATTTCTGAAATTGGCTTATTTTGTGATTCCGCAAGTGCGACAAGTTCTTTTACTGAGTTAAATAATACTTCCATTTTTTCGTCCCCCTTAATCGGCAATCGTTGAAACTTGTGTAATATGTGGTAAAACTTTTATTTCATTGATAAGTTCGTCGTCGATTAACTGATCGACTTCGATAACCATTAATGCCATTTGACCTTTTTCTTTACGTCTTACTTCCATGTGAGCAATATTCACGTCTTTTGTAGCGAGCGCATTGGAAACGCTTGCAATGACTCCTGCCGTATCTTCATGGACGACGAGTAGTGCTGGATAATTCCCTGAAAGTCTAAGTGGAAATCCGTTTAGTTCAATAACTTCTATTTTTCCGCCACCTATAGATATACCCATCAATTCCATAACGCTCTTGCTGTCGCCTATGACTACTTTGGCTGTATTTGGATGGGACATTTCTTCTTCCTCTTGGATAAATTCAAATGTTAAACCAACTTTTTCAGCTTCTTCAAAGGAAGTTTTAATACGTTCGTCGAAAGTATCGTAATCTAGTAAACCACCAATAATCGCAACATCTGAGCTATGACCTTTATACGTTTCTGCAAATGAACCATAGAGGTGAATACGAGCCCATTCCGGTTGACGCTCAAAAAGCGATCTCGCTACACGTCCAATTTTTGCAGCCCCCGCTGTATGTGAAGAAGAAGGTCCAATCATAACAGGACCAATTATTTCGAATACGGATCTGAATTTCATCTCACTACCCCCTCGAGTAAATCCTATATTTATTTTACATGAAAAACTCGAATAGAACAAAATACTTCAGCTTTCCCTCAAAAAAACAGTGTGCTATTAAATAAGCAACACTGTTTTATGTAATGATTATTCAACTGAAATAATATACGGATAAAGCGGTTGATTTCCATTATAAAGTTCCGCTTCCACATGGTCAAAGTTATCTTCGATATAACTTCCTAAGACAGCAGCGTCTTCCTCGCTCACACCTTCACCGTAAAGGACCGTAACGATTTCAGCATCATCGTCTATGACTTTTGATAACAATGTTTTTGTTACCTCTTCAATAGATGCATGCGTCGTTACTATTTTCCCCTCTGCAATTCCCATATACTCGCCTTTCTTTATCGTCAGGCCATCAATGGTTGTATCTCTAACTGCATGTGTAACTTGTGCAGTTTTTACGAAAGATGCAGCTTCAGTCATCACATTTGCATTCACAGTCACATCAGCTTCCGGATTAAACGCTAGAATCGCTGAAAATCCTTCAGGAACAGTTTTTGTCGGTACTACTGCAGCCTCAATACCAATTATTTGGGCAGCTTGTTCTGCAGCCATAATTATGTTCTTGTTATTTGGCAATATTAAAACGCGCTCAGCGCCAACATCTTCAATTGCTTTCACGATATCTTCAGTGGATGGATTCATCGTCTGTCCACCCTCAATAACCGCCGAAGCACCAACACTCTTCAAGAGCTCAGCAATTCCAGAGCCCATTGCAACTGTTACGATTGCATAAGGATGTTTACTTGTTTTCGGTTGTTTACTGTTATGTATATCATGATCTTTTCCAACAAGGTTTATATGTTGTTCACGCATATTTTCAATTTTAATATCAATGAGGGAACCATATTTCTGGCTAAATGAAAGCACATCGCCTGGCTCTTCAGAATGGATATGAACTTTTGCGACATCATCATCTGATATAACGAGAAGTGAGTCTCCGAATTGACTGAGTTCTTGTCTATAACCAGATTCATCATACGGGTTATTCGCTAATTTATCATCTTCGAATTTCACCATAAATTCCGTACAATAACCATAAATGATATCTTCTGTGTTCATAAAACCTTGTAAGCTCAAGTGATGTTGCTCATTAACCATTTCTGTCATCGCTTGATTATCCGTTCGTTCCGGAAGTCCTTCGCCTTTTAAAGACGCCAAAAAGCCTTCGTAAACGTAGACAAGTCCCTGCCCACCACTATCAACAACTCCGACTTCTTTCAATACCGCAAGTAGATCCGGTGTACGTTCAAGCGAAGCTTTTGATTCCTTAACAATGGCTTCCATAACTTCAATGAAATCATCTGTCGTTTTTGAAACTTCCACCCCAACATTTGCAGCGTCTTTTGCAACAGTTAATATCGTCCCTTCTACAGGTTTCATAACTGCTTTATATGCCGTTTCTACGCCGTATTGCAAGGCAGATGCAAATTTTTGACCATCAAGAGAGGATTCACTTTCTATTGCTTTTCCAAATCCCCGAAATAATTGCGATAAAATGACACCTGAATTTCCGCGTGCCCCCATCAGCAATCCTTTCGAAAGCGCTACGGCTGTTTGCCCTATGTGTATAACAGCGTTTGCTTCGACTTCGTTTGCACCCGATGTCATTGACAAATTCATATTTGTTCCTGTATCACCATCAGGAACTGGAAATACGTTTAAAGAATCTACGTAGTCCGCGTTTAGATAAAGGTGATGCGCTCCAAGCTTTATCATTTCCGCAAATTTTAAACCATCTATTGACTTCATTGAAATAATATCCTCCTTCTACAGGTTTGTTACGCGAACTCCCTGGACAAATATATTAACCGATTTCACAGTTAACCCTACTGTTTTCTCTAATGTGTATTTTACTTTCGATTGTACTTGATAAGCAACTTCCGAGATTTTCGTTCCATAACCAATAATTACATGCATATCAATATGTGTTTCATCTCCAATGTTTCGAACAATTACGCCACGTGCATAGTTTTCTTTCCGTAGAATTTCTGTTAAACCATCTCGGATTTGATGCTTAGAAGCCATACCTACGATTCCATAGCACTCTATAGCAGACTCACCTACAACTTGTGCAATAACGTCATTCGTTATATCGATTTTACCATACTCATTTAATACTTCGATTGACATAGTGTAACCCTCCGCATCCTAGTTTTACTCACCCCATTGTACTATACTCCTAATAATAATAAAAGAAAGCATTTAATTCATATAATTGATGTAAAGGGAATTAGCTTGAGAGTTCAATCGAAATAGGTTGCAATGGATGCTTATCTGTGATAAATTAAGTTGTATGCGAATTTAAGAATTGCATCGCTTAATCTTCATTTACGAGGAGGTACAAATATGTCTAAACAATGCGTAATCACTGGCCGTAAAGCCCGTACAGGAAATACACGTTCTCACGCACTAAACTCAAGCAGACGTACATGGGGAGCGAACCTTCAAAAAGTCCGTATTCTCGTTGACGGTAAACCTAAACGAGTTTGGGTTTCTGCAAGAGCGTTAAAATCAGGTAAAGTTCAAAGAGTTTAATGTAGAGAAACAAAATGCCAAGCTGAAGAACTTCAGCCTGGCATTTTTTCGTTTTTCTTCCTCTTTTTCTTGTTCTTGTTCGATGGCTTAGACTTTTCATCATCTTTACGAAAAACAACTATACATTTCCGGACAAACCCGCTCACAAACTTTGGTAATGTAAATGTATAAACGCGCAACTCCCCACTCCTTTCAAGCATCTGAACTCCTTACCATTAAGCATATGCCGTCATGGAATGAGATAGTACAGATATGAGAAGCTGTCTCGTTGCTTGTAAATTTCGTCATCCCTAATTTAAGGGTTTCATCGTACGTTTCATACTTAAAACCAGTAAGCGTCAGTCCTGAAACTTTGCGCCCAAAAGCAAAAAAAGAGATGAATGGAAAACGATCATCTTGCACTACCTTATGTATAGCTGGAAGAAGAATTGACATTTCATTTGTCTGATTGATAATCGAAAATGAAATGTCAGGGTTCTCAATTTGCCAACGATATAACAGTTGTAATGCCGACATAGAATGATCGAGTCTACCACCTGTAACACCCGTTAATAATACATGTTTCGGTTTGTAGGATAATGCTCGTTCTATCGCCAATTCAGTATCAGTTTCATCCTTTTCAGCATTGTATTCCGAAATCTGTATAACTGCTTCTTTGATTTTTTCATACTCTTTCTTAGACACCGAATCGAAATCGCCAACTGCTTCTTTAGGCGTAATTCCTTTTTCCAGTAAATGAACTGCCCCTCTGTCTGCACCGATAAAAACCGTTTCATGCTCATGAAAACGAGTTAAATCCGCAATTTCATGACTGGGGCCTCCTGCACAGACAATGGCGTATTTCATTTTTGTAAAGCCCTTTCTCCAGCCGCTTTAATCGTTTGTAAAGCCTTGGCACGATCTTCTTTATGAAAAATGGCTGAACCCACAACTAAAATTGTGGCGCCTGCTTCAACGCAAGGAATAATGGTGTTTTCATCCACACCGCCATCAATTTCAATTTCAATGGACAAATTACGTTCCTTAATGATTGTCGATAATTGTTTTACTTTTGGTAGGACCGATTGTATAAACGCTTGCCCACCGAATCCAGGGTTAACCGTCATAAACAAAACCATATCAACATTGTCTAACACATGAAGAATCGATTCTACTGGTGTATGAGGGTTTAAAACAACACCTGATTTCACACCGGTCGAGCGAATAAGTTGTAGCGTACGATGTAAATGCGTGCATGCCTCAACATGTACTGTTATATAGTCTGCACCGGCTTTTGCGAACTGTTCAATGTAAGCGTCCGGATTTTCAATCATTAAATGGACGTCAAGTGGCAATTTAGTGACTGGTCGTAGCGCTTCCACTACGATTGGCCCCATTGTAATATTTGGCACAAAATGACCGTCCATCACATCAATATGAATGAGATCCGCTCCAGCTTTATCTACTTCACGTACTTCTTCAGCAAGCTTTGAAAAATCTGCTGCCAAAATCGAAGGTGCAATTTTAATCATGTTTTTCATACCTCGGCTTTCTGTCTATTATTTCTTGTAAAAAATACAAATAGTTTTTATAGCGGGAGCTCGCAATTTCTCCATCTTCCACTAATTTCTTCACTTCACATTTGGGTTCATTTAAATGTAAGCATCCCCGAAATTTACAAAAGTCGGATGCTTCGTCAATCTCTGTGAAGTACCTTCCAAGTTGCTCTTTTTCAATATGGTCCAACTCTAGAGAACTAAAACCAGGGGTATCTGCTACGAGTCCGCCCGCTACTTCTAAAAGTTCAACATGACGTGTCGTGTGCTTTCCGCGTCCAAGGGCTTCTGAAATCACGCCTGTTTTCAAATCAAGTGAAGGAAGTATGGTATTAAGTAAAGTGGACTTCCCTACACCTGACTGGCCAGCTAACACTGTTGTTTTACCATTTAATATTGGTTTAAGCATTTCCGGTAAAAGTTCATCATCTATAAATGTTTTCATCACTAAATAACCGATTTTTTCATAATATGCTGCTGCAATTTCACTTTGCTCTAATTCTTTCTCATTTGCAAGGTCTATTTTCGTTAAACAAATAACGGGTTGTATGTTATGAGACTCGATTACAGTTAGAAATCGGTCGAGTAAATGTACACTAAAGTCTGGTTCTACTACTGAAAACACTAGAATCGCTTGGTCCACATTTGAAATTGGGGGACGTACGAGTTCATTTTTCCTTTCGTGTACAACTGTAATCGTGGCATCATTTGCCCCGTCTGGAACAAAAGTTACAAAATCGCCCACTAGCGGATGAACACCGCGCTTTCTAAAAACACCCCGACTTTTACACTGAATGATTTCGCCGTCTTTTTCTACATAATAGAACCCGCTAATCGCTTTTCTAATTTGTCCTTCCAGAGAAATTACCCCTTTTCTCAATCAACATCGTCGTAATTGAATGTTTCTTCTGCAATTTGTGTATCGTCACGCATAATTCGATAAGCACCAGTTTGGCCTTCTTCCAATTCGATGGTGATTCTTCTCGGTGTGTCTTCGGTGATTTCGAAATCGCTGAATACGTCGGCCATGGAATTTTTACGATCCCCGATATAAATTCGAATTCTATTCGGCTTTCTTTCTGCTTCAGGGTCCTCTTCTTCACCGTCCACGGGCTCTTCAGGAACATACTCAATGGTTACGGTTTGGATTAATTGTTTAATCGGTTTTTGCTCTTCTCCTAAGGATTGAACAACCTCAACTCTACCGCCTTTTTCAATCTTTGTATCAGCAGCTGGTTCTTGAGATATAATTCGTCCTTGACCAACAGTTGAAGAGTATACTTCACTAATGATGGCGATGTCTAAACCAGATGACCTCGCATATTCCCTCAATTTCTCTACGTCATATCCTGACAGGTCTGCCAGGGTGATCATCTCTTCCCCTTTACTCACGGTAAAGACTACATCCGTTTCACTTAAGACTACCTCGGAACCCGGTTCTGGCTCTTGCCCTAGAATCGTACCATTTGCATCGTCAGCAAAAACTTTATTTATCGTAACCGTTTTAAACATGTTCTCAACAATACCGATAACCTGCTCTATATCACGTCCGGTATAGTCGACTAATTCCGTCGGTTCTTTTCCTGTACTAATATACAAAGTGATTTCAGTTCCTGCTCTTCGATCCAAACCAGCTTCAGGAACAGTACGAATTACTTTTCCTGCTTCAAATTCATCGGAAGATTGTTCAGTTCTCTCATCAGCGACAACGAAACCCTCCGCTTCAAGAATGTCAATCGCTTCTCTTTCATCCTTTTCACTTACATCAGGTACTGGAATCTTATTTAGTCCTAATAATCCTGGTAAAAACATTATTAATAAAGCAATTGCAGCAAGACCTAGAAAAACCCCGACAAATATTGGCCATTTTTTCCGTTTTTTCTTAACAGGTTCGGTCTTCTTTTGTACTTCGTTTGTTATCGGTTCAATTTTTTTAGTTTGCTCTAGATTGTCAAATTTGGACGAATCAGCAATCGCTGGAATTGCACGCGTTGTTTCATCATTAAAAGTGCTCACAAACTTTTCTTCATGTGCCCGATCAGTCGATAATACAGTTGCCAAGTCGTCTTGCATTTCATCTGCAGATTTATATCTGACGATAGCATCTTTTGCAGTTGCTTTTAAAATTGCATTTTCAACACTCTGTGGAATTTCAGGAAACAAACTTCGAACAGAAGGTGTTTCTTCTTGTAGATGTTTTAAGGCAATGGAAACAGCCGACTCACCCGAGAAGGGCAATTTTCCAGTCAATAATTCATATAAGACAATGCCCAACGAGTAAATATCAGACTTTTTTGTCGCCATACCTCCACGTGCTTGTTCAGGGGATAAGTAATGAACTGTACCTAAGACTGAATTTGTTTTTGTATAGGCAGTCGCGCTTAATGCCATGGCGATTCCAAAGTCAGTGATTTTCACATTTCCATCATGATCCATCAAAATATTTTGAGGCTTGATATCTCTATGCACAATCCCATTATAATGAGCATTTGAGATAGCTGAAACAAGTTGACTCATAATTGGCAAGGCCTGTTCAGGCGATAATGGCCCGTTGGACTGGATATATTCCTTTAATGTTTGACCTTCAACAAATTCCATTACGATATAGTGAATATCTCCATCTTCACCTACATCATAGATATCAACAATATTTGGATGCATTAAACTTGTTGCAGAAAGGGCTTCTCGCATAAAGCGACGTTTAAGTTCTTCTTCATTGGAAAAGTCATAATTTAATACTTTTATGGCAACATCTCGGTCAAGGATAATATCGTGTGCAAGATATACGCGAGACATGCCGCCGCCGCCGATAAATTTCAATATTTCATAACGACCACCAATTCGACTGCCTATCACTGGACCATAACCTCCTCATCCGAAGGCTTAAGTAAAATAACAGATATGTTATCTTCGCCGCCCAAATTATTTGCTAAGTTTACGAGCGATTCTGTTTTATTCCGTAGTGTATCATCCGTTAAGATAATTTCTGCCATGGACTCAACGTCTACTTTATTACTTAATCCATCCGTGCAAAGTAGGAGATAGTTACCCGGTTCGAAATCGACTGAATAATAATCAGGTTCAATCGTTCTTTCAGCACCAAGAGCTTTCATAATCCAATTACGCTGTGGGTGCTTAGCAGCTTCTTCCTCTGTAATTTCACCGTTTTCAACAAGAACATTTACATATGAATGATCCACTGTTACTTGTCGAATTCCCTGTGAATTTATATTGTAAACCCGACTATCACCAATGTGGTATATATGGCAGGTCTGGCCTTGTACAATCGCTGTTTCAAGTGTAGTCCCCATACCTTTAAATTCTTCATGATCCTTCGCATAGTTAAATAAAATCCGGTTCACCTGGAAAATGGTTTCTTTCAACCAAATTGTCCAGTCAATTTCTTGATTTCCATTTCGATTATCAAGTTTCATAAATTCTTCACCAAAGATCTTTATCGCAGTGGAACTTGCAAAATCGCCCCCACGATGCCCACCCATCCCATCTGCAATGACAGCGAGTGTAATTCCTTCAGGAAGCGTAAAGACTGCTGCACTGTCCTCATTTACATTTCTTTTTTTCCCAATGTCTGAAAGAACTTCATATTGCACCATCCATCTCCCCATTCTATCGTCTCTATATAAATATTACTCATCGTTTTTCCTAAAGGCGGCAACGAAAAATCCATCTCCTCCAAAATGTTGAGGCAGCACTTGAAGTGTGTCATTGGTAATTTCAAGATTATCTATACCAGTCAAATTGGGTAATGGGATCAACTTTATGGTGTTATGCTTTTCAAGAAATTGTTCAACCATTCCACGATTTTCTTCATATTCCACCGTACATGTACTATAGACAAGTATACCGTTTGGTTTGAGAAGTTTTTCAGCAGTGTCTAATAGTGACGATTGAATAGTTAGTAACCCTTTAATATCATTTTCATTTTTCACATATTTTATTTCTGGTTTTCGTCGAATAACGCCGAATCCACTGCAAGGTGCATCTACAAGAATTCGATCGAATGATGATTCTCCATAAACTTCGACTAACTCTCGACTATCGCCACTTTTAGGTAGAATTGATTGAAGACCAAGTCGCTCTGCATTTGATTGTATGAGCTTTATTTTATGATCATGTAAATCATGCGCATATACTGTGCCTTCATCTTTCATCAGTTCTGCAATATGAGTTGTTTTTCCACCCGGTGCTGCACACATATCAAGAACTTTCATACCAGGTTCTAAATCTAGCGCATGAACAGGTAACATAGAACTTTCATCTTGAATGGTAATCAGGCCATCTTTATAGCTTTCGGTGTTACTAGGATTTCCCGATTCACTGATTAGACATTCTGGAACGACTTCCCCACGACGGACATCTATTCCTTCAGATTTCAGTTTCTCAATAACTTCATCTACTGTCGTTTTAGCCGTATTCACCCTCATCGTAATCGATGCTGGATTATTATTTTCATGTGCCATTGCGACAGCGTCATCTTCGCCGTATAACTCAATCCATCTTTCAATTAGCCATTTCGGATGGCTTGTTTCAATTACGATTTTATCGACATTACTTTCCAAGTCATCTAATGATCGAACACCTTGTCTCAAGACAGAACGCAAAATCCCGTTTACTGTTGGCGCAATTCGCTTATGGCCACGTCTTTTCGCAATTTCTACTGCTTCATGAACGACTGCATGCGGAGGAATTCTTGTCAAATAGACGATTTGATAAATCGACATTCGTAAAAGTTCACGTACCCAACCATCCAATTTCCCTCTGACAAATGGTTCTAAATAATAATCTAGCGACATTCTATGTTGTAAAGTGCCATAAGTCAATTCCGTTAATAAGGCACGGTCTTTTGGTTCAATATTATATTTTTTGATTGTGCGATGGAGTAAAAGATTACTATATGCTTGGTTATTATTTATCTCCATCAAAATCGAAAGGGCTGCATCTCGTACATTCCCGTTCCATATTTTTTTAGTTGGATTGGTCATTCAAACCGATCTCCTTTATTCCATGCCGAACCAATTCCGCGGATAAATACATCAGCAGGCATTCTTTTTCTTCCCGCAGGTTGGATATCGGTTATTGCGATTCCAGTGTCATCACCTGTTTTTACAATAATGCGGTCTGTTTCAATCTCAATAATTGTTCCTGGTTCTGAAATCGAATCTGTTTCAACTGTTTCTCCCCACCAAACTTTCACATTGGCATCTTGAAAAACAGTATAGGCAACTGGCCATGGATGCAGACCACGAATTTTGTTATAGATTTCTTTACCACCTTTTGTCCAATCGATGCGTTCTTCTTCTCTTGAAATATTACGTGCAAATGTCACAAGAGATTCATCTTGAACTTTTCGATCATTTGTTTCATTTATAATTGAAGGTAGTGTTGCTTTTAACAGCTCTACACCTGCTTCTGACAAAATATTGAACATTGTTCCTGTATTATCTGTGTCTGTGATGGGTCTCTTGGTTTGAGAAATAATATCACCGGCATCCAATTTTTCGACCATATACATAATTGTGATACCTGTCTCAGTTTCTCCGTCCATAATTGCTTTATGGATTGGTGCGCCCCCACGATATTTTGGTAGGAGCGAAGCATGAACATTAATACATCCAAGACGTGGTGCCTCGAGTAATTCCTTTGGTAGAAGTTGACCAAAAGCAGCGGTAATGATCAAATCAGCATTTAAGGATATTATCTCTTCTAATTCAGTAGACCCAGTTAGTTTTTCAGGCTGAATCACTCGAATGCCAAGTTTTTCCGCCTCCACTTTAACCGGCGGTGGTGTGAGTGTCCGTTTTCTTCCTACCGGTCTATCGGGTTGTGTAACAACCGCAATCACATCATAACCTTCTTCTCGAAGCATCGATAAGATTGGTACTGAAAAATCTGGCGTCCCCATAAAAATGATTGACGTCAAATTTCTTCCCCCCCTTTACTCATTTCCATTTCTTCAGCTTCTGCTTCAAGTGCTTCAAGTTCCTCAAGATCTATCACACGAACGATTTTCGAATCGAATAATACGCCATTCAAATGGTCAATCTCATGTAGGATGGCACGTGCTTCATATCCCTCAGCTTCAAGTTCATAAAGTGAACCATCACGCTCTTGTGCTTCAACTTTCACATAAAATGGACGTTCTACTTCTCCGTAAAGACCTGGAAAACTAAGACATCCTTCAATTTCGATTTCTGATCCGCCTATCTCTGTGACAACAGGATTGACCAACTCAATGACCTCTTGCTCTTCATCTACTTCTACAATCGCAACTCGGATTGTTTCACCAATTTGCGGTGCAGCTAAACCAACACCATCTACTTCTTTCATCGTTTCATACATATCGTCCAACAGTTCAGATAATGTCTGATCAAAATTCACAACTTCCGTACATTTTTGTTGAAGGATGGGAGACGGATGCTCCACTATTTCTTTTATAGCCAACTAAATTCCTCTTTTCTTTACTTTTAATAAATTGATACAGGATCTACATCTACGCTCATTGTTAACCCGTCTTTCATCCAATCTGTACGATATAATCGAATCAATTGTTGTAAGGTTTTCGTAAGCTTTGGTTCTTTTTTATATTTTAACAAACATTGGTATCGATATCTATTGTTCACTCGACTAATAGCTGCAGCAGTTGGACCAATTATCAACGTGTCTGGAGACAAATTCCCTTGTAAAAAGGTAGCAGCTCGTCCTGCATAGTCAGCAACTTTCAATACATCTTCGTGGGTAAATTGAAGAAGCGTCACAAAATAAAATGGTGGATAACCAAATTGTCGCCGTGATGCCATTTCTAAATTATAAAAAGGTTCATAATGATGCTCTTTAGCCAATTCAATCGCATAATGTTCTGGGGAGTATGTTTGAATGAATACTTCGCCAGGCAGCTCATGTCGTCCAGCGCGACCGCTTACTTGTGTCATAAGTTGAAATGTTTTTTCAGCTGCCCTAAAATCTGCTAAATGGAGCGTGGTGTCTGCTGCTAGTACACCAACTAGTGTAATGTTTGGGAAATCTAAACCTTTTGCAATCATTTGAGTTCCGAGTAAAATATCTGCTTTCCCTTCGCTAAACTGTCGAAGTAAGCGTTCGTGTGCGCCTTTACGCCTAGTTGTGTCAACATCCATTCGGATGACGCGGGCTTCCGGAAATAGTTTTGCAATTTCTTCTTCTACTTTTTGAGTCCCTGTTCCAAAAAAACGAATATGTTCACTTTCACACTCAGGGCAGATTAATGGAACTCGTTCTTCGTGACCGCAATAATGGCATTTTAACCGCTCATTTGCCCGGTGATAAGTTAGTGAAATATCACAGTTCGGACATTCTACGGTTGTTCCACAATCCCTGCATAAAACAAATGATGAAAAACCGCGGCGATTTAAAAATAATATACTCTGTTCTCCGGTTTCTAATCGTATACGCAATGCTTCTGCCAATGCCGTTGAAAACATGGAGCGATTTCCTGATTTCAACTCACTTCGCATATCAACGACTGCAACTTCAGGCATTGCTTGATTTCTTGCACGTTTCATTAATGTCAGTAATGTATAAACCCCTTTTGTAGCTCTTGCATAGGATTCAAGTGAAGGTGTGGCACTTCCCAGAATAACAGGACATTTATAGTATTCTGCCCTTTTAATCGCTACATCCCGAGCATGATATCGAGGGGTATCTTCTTGTTTGTAGGTGCCTTCATGTTCCTCATCTAATATAATGATGCCAAGGTTTTCAAATGGAGCAAATATTGCAGATCTTGCACCTACGACAACTTTCACTTCGCCGCGTCGAATTTTTCGCCATTCATCATACTTTTCGCCAGATGAAAGTGCACTATGCATCACCGCTACTAGCGGGCCGAAACGCGCTTTAAAACGCGATGTCATTTGAGGGGTTAAAGAGATTTCAGGAACAAGCACAATTGCTTCTTTCCCCTTTTCCAAAACTTGTTGTATTGCACGTAGATAGACTTCCGTCTTGCCACTTCCTGTAACACCGTGTAATAGAAAAGTTTCAGCTTCTTCTTTTTTCACTGAAGTAGTGATTAAATCTAATGCGATTTCTTGTTCCTCTGTTAACTGCTCAGGAATTGGCCCATCTTGTAATCTAGAACTTTCAGGTTCTCTGTAAACTTCTTCATATTTTTCATGCGCGGCACCGCGTTCAATTAATGCTTTTATGACAGAACTTTGTATACCAACTTCTTCTGTGATGATTTTTGCCGAAATTGTTTTTCCAGCATTTTCAATCATCCAATTCATTAATTCAATTTGTCGCTTTGCATTTGGATTTAATGTTTCTTGAATACGTCGTAATTGAACTTCCTCTTCCATTCGGATCATGCGGACTTTTTTCATTGCCGTTTGTTGCTTGACTGTCGTATCAACCGTCACGATTCCATCTTTCACAAATTTCTTTAGAACGCCAAGTAGATTTCTTGACTCTGCTTCTTTCATTGGAACGCGCGTTCTTCCAGCTAAAAACATGCTGAATTCAATATCATTAATTTGTTCTAAATCATCTACGAGGATAAATTTTTCATATTTCGCTCTCATTGCTGCTGGCAACATGACTTGCATAGCATCAATTTCATAGGAAAGGGTTTGTTCTGCAAGCCACTTAGAAAGATCTAGTAACTCATGCGTTAACACAGGTTCTAAGTCAATGAGTTCGTGAATCTCTTTTAATTTACTCTCTTCCAGATCACTTTCTTGTTTAAACTTCGTAATATAACCTATGACTTTTCTCGGGCCAAAAGGAACTTTAACACGTGATCCTAGTTCTATAATTGGAATGAGTGAGGCGGGAACTATGTAATCAAAAGGCCGATCAATTGGATAAGCTGAGACATCTACAATCACTTCAGCGATCATTTATACTGCCGACCTTTTCCTCTTCTATGATCATTTTCAGGAGAACGGCTGCAAGCTCTTTTTTCGGCATCGCAGGATAAGACTTATTCGTTCCATTTTTCGATAATAATGTAACAACATTCGTTTCGTTTCCAAAACCGCCATCTGGATTTGTCACATCATTTACAATGATAAAGTCTAAGTTTTTTCGCTCTAATTTACTCATACCATTATCAATAACATTTTCTGTTTCAGCGGCAAAACCAACAAGAATTTGTTGTTGTTTTCGGTCTCCAAGTGTTTTCAAGATATCCTGTGTTCGTGCCAGATGGATGACGGAATCACCATCTTTTTTCTTGATCTTCTGCGTACTTATTTCCGCAGGTCGATAATCCGCTACTGCTGCTGCTTTAATCACTATGTTTGCGCCTTCATAATTATTAATGACAGCTTCGAGCATTTCTTGCGCACTCTCAATTTGAATTATCTGTACACCTGCTGGAGGCTCAAGTGAGACCGGACCAGAAATCAGGACGGTTTCTGCACCCATTTTCACTGCCGCCTCAGCCATTGCATAGCCCATTTTCCCACTAGAAAAATTCGACACATATCTAACAGGGTCGATTCTTTCTCGTGTTGGTCCCGCAGTAATCACAACTTTTTTACCTGTCAGTAAGGAATTTTCACGGTCAATATCCTTTGGTAAGTTTATTTCTGTAAAGTTCTGTTGTACAAGTTCGACAATTTTTTCTGGTTCCTCAAGTCGCCCTTTACCTACATATCCACAGGCTAGGAATCCTTCTGATGGTTCGATAAACTCATAACCATCCTGATCTAGCGTTGCAATGTTTCGGATCACTGATTGTTTTTCATACATGTTAACGTTCATAGCCGGTGCAATCCATACTTTTGCAGTTGTTGCTGTAAGGATAGTTGTTACCATATCATCGCAAATGCCATTTGCAATTTTCCCGATAACATTTGCAGTTGCAGGCGCAACGATGACTAAATCTGCCCAATCAGCTAAGTCAATATGTGCAATAACACGAGAATCTTTTTCATCAAAGGTATCAAAATACACATCATTGCGTGACATAGCTTGGAAAGTAAGCGGTGTGACAAACTCCATAGCTGACTCTGTCATAACAACTTTCACATTGGCTCCTGCTTGAGACAACTTGCTGACAAGTGCAACAGATTTATATACTGCAATACCACCAGTTACACAAATAAGAATTTTTTTATTTGTTAACACTACTCTCTTCCTTTCTAAAATGACAAACTCCCAAAGAAAAACAATTTTCTTAGGGAGTACGATTTCATCACTATTTTAAATGAGGGTGGATCAAATTTCGTCTTCGTAAACAATCGACTCATCTTGTGTAGTTTTAGTCAGAACGCCTGCCACGATTTCTTCTAAAGCTTTCCCTACATCTTTTTTCGCTTTATAAGATGGGAGCAACTTATTCCCTACTTCTTGGATTTCACGTGCACGTTTAGAAGCAAGTGTAACAAGAATGTATTTTGAATCAATTTTCGCTTTCATTGAATCGACTGATGGATATAACATTTAGTAATCCCCTTCCAACATCTGGATATATATTTTTTCAACGCGTTCTCTACGACAATGTTCAGCTGTTACAATTGCGTTAATTCGTTCGCATGCATTTTGAACTTCATCATTTTCGACGACATAATCATACAAATTCATCAACTCTAATTCTTCTCGAGCTTTTAGTACCCTTGACTTAATGACCTCTGCTGTTTCGGTGCCTCTGCCAATAAGACGCGTTTCAAGCGCAGACAGACTCGGCGGTGCTAGAAAAATAAATAGGCCGTCCGGAACAAGTTTACGGACTTGTGCAGCGCCAACCACTTCAATTTCAAGAAAAACATCTCGTCCAGCATCGAGTGTAGCGTTGACATAATCTAATGGCGTTCCATAATAATTCCCAACATACTCTGCATACTCAAGGAGTTTACCTTGATCAATGAGTTTCTCAAATTCTTCTCTTGATTTGAAGTAATAATCTTCACCGTCTACTTCGCCTTCTCGCGGGCTTCTCGTTGTCATTGAGACAGAATACTCATAATTCGTATTCGGTTGTGTAAATAGCTCTTTTCGTACCGTTCCTTTACCAACACCGGACGGTCCCGATAGAACGATTAGAAGTCCCCGTTTTTTGTACATTTAATCCCTCTTTTTGTTTGGTATACTTGTTAATTTTCAGCTCAATTAAATTAAATTTGAATCAAACTATAATTCTTTAGAATGAAAACAACTTGTTCATATTATAGCATAAAGGCACGATAGAGTGCTAAAATGGAGCAAAATGTAATGAAAGAGGAATGGTTATGGCATTTGATGGTTTATTCACAACAGCAATGGTAACAGAACTGCAAACACTTAAGGCTGGGCGTATCTCTAAGATACATCAACCCAACGCCCAGGAGCTCGTATTCCTAATTCGGTCTGGTGGTAAAAATCATCGGCTTCTTATTTCTATCCATCCATCTTATTCTCGAATTCAATTGACGGATGAAGCCATTACGAATCCACCTGAACCACCTATGTTTTGTATGGTCATGCGTAAACATCTGGAAGGCGGTTTTATTTCTTCAATTGATCAACTTGGGACGGACCGAATTATTTCGTTTGATATTCAAGCAAAAAATGAAATTGGCGATGACATTCGTCGAAAATTGTACATTGAAATTATGGGTAGACATAGTAATTTGATACTGGTCGATCCGGATCGTGAAGTGATTATTGATAGTATGAAGCATTTGCCACCATCGGTGAATAGTTATCGTACGATTTTACCTGGTCAACCATATATTCCAGCACCACCACAAGACAAACTTAATCCTTTTGAAGTAACCGAACAGCAATTTATTGAGTTGCTTGCCGATGTTGAAACGGGTCGTGACTTTGTACAAATTTTTTCTGGGTTTTCACCAATTAACGGGGAAGAGTTGTTATTCCGTTTAAAAAAGGATGAAACATCTGATGCCTTTTTGTTATTTAAAGATTTTCTGTCTTCATTTAATGGCGAAAATGCACATCCTAATATCTCAGAAAAAGGAAATCGAACTGTTTTTTCGGCAACGAACTTGACACATACTGACAAATCAATCGCAGAATTTACGACTGTCAGTGAATTACTCGACAAAGTTTATTTTGAAAGAGCGGACCGGGAACGGGTAAAATCACAAGCTGCAGATTTAGAGCGTTGGCTAGACAATGAGATTACAAAATTAAATTCTAAAACAAAAAAACTGCTAAAAGAACAAGATTCAGCCAGTAAACTGGAAACATTCCAGTTGCATGGTGAGCTTTTGACCGCTAATAGTCACGCGATTAAGAAAGGTGCATCGGAAGCTGTTGTCGAAAATTATTATGAACAAGGAACAACGGTTACCATTCCGTTAGATCCACGTCGATCAGCGATAGAAAATGCACAACGTTTTTTCACTCGCTATTCTAAAGCCAAAAATGCTTTGGTCATGATTGCAGAGCAGCTAACCAAAGCTGCAGAAGACATTGACTACTTTGAGATGTTAAAGCAACAGGTTATTCAAGCATCCCCCGATGACATCGCAGAAATACGTGAGGAATTGGCTGAACTTGGATTTATGAAAGCGCGTAAGGTAAAGAAACGTAGAAAACCGAAAAAGCCTAAACCAGAAACATATACTTCGTCATCTGGACTAACAATTTCTGTAGGCAAAAATAATAAACAAAATGACTATTTAACATTTAAAATAGCTGCGCGAAATCATATTTGGTTCCACACAAAAGATATTCCTGGTTCCCATGTCGTCATACATGATGAACAACCGGACGAAAATACAATTTTGGAAGCGGCCATGTTATCAGCCTATTTCAGTAAAGCTCGTGAGTCTTCATCAGTTCCGGTCGATTACACTGAAGTGAAACATGTTAAAAAGCCAAATGGCTCAAAACCTGGCTTTGTTATCTACTTTGAACAAAAAACACTTTTTGTAACCCCTGAAGAAGATTTAGTACGAAAGTTGAGGAAGTAACCAGAATATAAACGCAAGCAGTGAAAGAGCTGCTTGCGTTTTTTTGATCTTAGAAAGAAAGATGAAGAAAGGATTCTGCTCGTTGCGTTGCGGTTTGCTCTCGGTGCGGGGCTGGTTGTGCTCGTTGCTCCAACGTTTATGCTCGTATCGGGTCGATTCCGTTGTTTATTCCCGTTGCGTTGCGGTTTGCTCTCGGTACGGGGCTGGTTGTGCTCATTGCTCCAACGTTTATGCTCGTAACGGGTCGATTCCGTTTTTTATTCCCGTTGCGTTGCGGTTTACTCTCGGTGCGGGGTTGGTTATGCTCGTTGCTCCAACGTTTATGCTCGTATCAGGCAGATTCCGCTGTTTATTCACGTTGCGTTGCGGTTTGCTCTCGGTGTGGGGCTGGTTGTGCTCGTTGCTCCAACGCTTATGCTCGTATCGGGCAGACTCCGTTGTTTATTCACGTTGCGTTGCGGTTTGCTCTCGGTGCGGGGCTGGTTGTGCTCGTTGCTCCAACGTTTATGCTCGTATCGGGTCGATTCCGTTGTTTATTCACGTTGCGTTGCGGTTTGCTCTCGGTGTGGGGCTGGTTGTGCTCGTTGCTCCAACGCTTATGCTCGTATTGGGTCGATTCCGTTGTTTATTCCCGTTGTGTTGAGGTTTGCTCCCGGTGCGGGGGTGGTTGTGCTCGTTGCGCCATTCGTTATTCCCGTTTCGGGACCGCACCATTTTTTATTCTCGTTGCGTTAAGGTTTGCTCCCGGTGCGCGGTTGGTTGTGCTCGTTGCCCCAGCCGTTATTCCCGTATCGAGTCGAAACCGTTCTTTCTTACCGTTACGCGACATGTTTAGAAGATGATACCAGAAAACAGAAAATGGGCGTCCAAGGACTTTCTTGGACGCCCATCTAATCGTTTATAGTTTTCCTTCTTTTAACTTACCATGCCATTCAAGCAAGCTGCTAATTGAATTTTCATCAATTGCCCCTTTTTCTTTTGACACTTCGATTAATGCTTCAAAATTTGTTAAGCTTTCGTATGTTAAGTTTTCAGCTTTGAAAGCAACATCTGCTTTCTTTAATTCATATGTAAAGATTGATACAATCCCTGTAACTTCGATATCTTCAGAGCGAAGTGCCGTTGCAGCATTTAAACTACTGCCACCGGTTGAAACTAAATCTTCGACAATAATTGCTTTATCGCCGCTATTGATTTCCCCTTCAATTTGACGACTTCTTCCGTGTCCTTTAGCTGATGACCGAACGTAAACCATCGGCAAACCAAGAATATCCGCTACCCACGCAGCATGTGGGATTCCAGCTGTTGCTGTCCCGGCGATGACTGTTGTCTCCGGGTAATTCGTACGGATCAAATTCGCGAGTCCTTCAGCGATTTGTTTGCGTCCTACTGGGTCAGACATCGTTAGTCGGTTATCACAATAAATTGGGGATTCAATACCGGATGCCCAAGTAAATGGTTCGTTGGGATTGATTTCAACGGCACCCACATTCAATAGAATTTCTGCAATTTCCTTTTTCACCATTTATTTCAGTCCTTCCCACTGTGAAGTAATTAATTCGTAAGCTTCGTATGGATCTTGTGCTCCTGTAATTGCACGGCCAACTACGATATGAGTCGAGCCAGAAAGTCGTGCTTCTTCTGGTGTTGCAATTCTTACTTGGTCATTTTTTGCATTATCTGCAAGTCGAATTCCAGGTGTCACTTTAAAAAATTCTGCTCCACAACTTTGTGAAATGGCAGATGCTTCTAGGACAGAACATACAACGCCGTCAAGTCCTGCCTGCTGTGTCAATCGTGCATAATGTAAAACCGAATTTTCTAAAGAAGTATCTATTAATTGCTCTTCTCGAACTTGGCGCTCATCCGTTGAAGTCAATTGGGTTACCCCGATGATAGATGGGCGTCGTAGTCCCGCTCTTGTACCTTTATCGAGACCTTCTAGTGCCGCCTCCATCATTATTTTGCCACCGGCGGCATGTACATTGACAAGGTCAACACCAAATCCAGCCAGCACTTCCATCGCTGATTTCACCGTATTCGGAATATCATGGAGTTTTAAATCAAGAAAAACGCCATAGCCTTTTTCTTTTAACTTCAGGGCGATTGCAGGACCTTCTTTATAATAAAGTTGCATGCCTACCTTCACATTTACACTTTGATCAAATGGTTGTAAAAATGTAAATGCCTCATCTGCCGAATGAAAATCAAGTGCAATTATCGGTGATTTCTTCAAAATCGCTGGCTCCTTCCTACTAATTCAGAAATGTGATTGATCCCAAGCTCGTCTAATTTCGCTGGTAATTCTTCAATAATTGTCGGGCAAATAAAAGGATTTACAAAGTTCGCTGTTCCTACTGCAACTGCACTTGCACCTGCAGAGAGAAAGTCGATGACATCCTGGGTATTTGTTACTCCACCCATACCGATAATTGGAATATTGACGACCTGGCTAACTTCATGCACCATTTTTATCGCAACAGGTTTAATGGCAGGTCCTGATAAGCCGCCAGTTTTGTTCGCGATTATCGGTTTTCCTGTTTTTTCATCGAGTCGCATGCCAAGAAGCGTATTGATCATTGTAATCCCATCGGCACCACCTTCTTCGACGGCGATGGCAATTTCTTTTATATCTGTGACGTTAGGTGATAATTTTACGTAAACTGGAACCTGTGAGACTGCTTTCACCGCGGCTGTTAATTCTTTCGCGATTTTCGGATCAGTTCCAAATGTAATCCCGCCTTCTTTGACGTTGGGACAAGAAATGTTTAATTCAAGTGCATGAACATTTGGTGCAGTGGAAATCATTTTTGCAACTTCCACATAATCAGCGGTTTCTGTTCCTGCGACGTTCGCGATGATTGGAACATCAAACTGTTTTAACCATGGAAGTTCACCTTCCATCACGCCTTGTAATCCCGGATTTTGAAGTCCGATTGCATTAAGCATGCCAGAAGAAGTTTCCGCAACACGCGGTGTGGGATTTCCAAGTCTCGTTTCAAGCGTTGTCGCTTTAATCATAATTGCTCCTAAGATTGATAAATCATAGAGCTTCCCGTACTCTTTTCCAAACCCAAAACAACCGGATGCTGGCATAATCGGGTTTTTCAACTGTAATCCAGGTAAATCTACTGAAAGTCTATTCATATTGCCACCACCCCTGCTGGAAATACCGGACCATCGGAGCAAACTTTAATATAATTCTTCTCCGAGCCTTCTGTTGTTTCACAAACACATGCAAAGCATGCGCCAACGCCACAACCCATTCGTTGTTCGAATGAAAGAAACCCTTTTTTACCTTCGTACATTTTTTCAACAGCGTTTAACATTGGCATTGGCCCGCAACTGTAATAAGTAGAAAAATCAGTTCCTAACTCTTCCATAACATTTGTCACAAACCCTTGTGTTCCAGCCGTGCCGTCAACGGTTACAATATGCGTTTCACCGAGTGCAGCGAACGCTTCATTGTAAAAAACGACATCTTCAGATTGAAAACCGAGCACGTGGACACAAGTTACCCCTTTTGCTGTTAATTGTTTTGATAGTTCATAGAGTGGTGGTACGCCTATACCACCGCCTATTAGAAAGGCTGTTTCACCAGCCTTTGTTTCTTCAATTGGAAAACCATTTCCTAATGGACCTAAAACATCGACGATATCGCCTTCCCGTTTAGTGGCAAGAGCTTTCGTTCCTTGCCCCTCTGCACGGTATATGATTGTAAATTCATTTGCCTCTTCATTAATCGAAGCAATTGAAATGGGTCTTCTTAGTAACATTTCGTAAGAGTCACTAACACGAATATGAACAAATTGACCTGGCGACGTAATTTCATGAACAAGTTTTCCTGATAGCGTCATCTCAAAAATATTTTTTGCGATTTCTTTTTGAGATTTCACAATCATTTTGTCTTGGATGATCATACGCGCACCTCATGCTTTACCATTTCTTCAGTTTGGAATGTCATCGATTCGATCACATGAAGCAATGCATTCGCGGTGTCTAATGATGTGAAACATGGAATTCCATTCTCGACTGTTTGTCTGCGAATACGGAACCCATCTCGTTCAGGCTGCTTTCCTTTTGTTAGTGTATTAATAACGAGTTGAGCTTCTCCTTCTTGAATGACATCAAGAAGTGTCGGACCTTCCGAACCAATCTTATCGACCATTTCAACTCGAATTCCCGCATCCTTTATTACTTTTGCTGTTCCAGCCGTTGCCAGAAGTCGATAACCGATATTCGTAAACCGTTTAGCGATCCCCACAATTTCTTCTTTATCTTTGTCAGATACTGTCATTAGCACAGATCCATATTCTTTTATTTCCATTCCAGATGCTATGAGCCCTTTATATAATGCTTTTTCGAGTGTTACATCTTTCCCCATTACCTCACCTGTAGACTTCATTTCAGGTCCAAGTGTGATATCAACCCGACCAAGTTTTTCAAATGAAAATACTGGAACTTTTACATATACACCTTCAGGCGCTACCGCAAGCCCTACCGGATATCCTTGCTCGATTATTGTCTGTCCAAGAATAGCCTTCGTCGCAATATTTGCCATCGGGATATTTGTAATTTTACTTAGGAACGGAACAGTTCGGCTTGATCGTGGATTCACTTCAATTACATATACTTCATCTTTAGAAATGACGTACTGGATATTAAGAAGTCCAATAATATTTAATCCTTGTGCAAGCCTCGTTGTATAATCTTTAATTGTCTCTACATGTTTGTTCGATAAGTTTTGCGGTGGGAAGACAGCAATTGAATCTCCAGAGTGAACCCCAGCACGTTCAATATGTTCCATAATTCCTGGAATGAGCACGTTTTGTCCATCGCTAATTGCATCTACTTCAATTTCAGTTCCAGTTAAATATCGATCGATTAAAACGGGCTGATCTGGACTTGCAACAACCGCATGTTCCATATAATAAATCAGTTCCTCTTCGACATAAACGATTTCCATCGCACGGCCACCGAGTACATAAGAAGGTCTGACTAAGACGGGATATCCGATTTCATTAGCAATTGCAACGGCTTCTGGAACGTTGACTGCAGTTTTTCCGAGTGGCTGCGGTACGTTAATATCACGGAGTGCACGTTCGAATTTATTTCGATTTTCTGCACGGTCTGTGTCTTCGAGTGATGTGCCCAAAATTTTAACGCCACGTGCTTCAAGCCCTTCTGCAAGATTGATTGCAGTTTGTCCACCGAATTGTACGATGACCCCTTCTGGTTGTTCAAGGTCTACTATACTCATAACGTCTTCCAACGTTAGCGGTTCGAAATAGAGTTTATCTGATATTGAGAAATCAGTTGAAACTGTTTCTGGATTATTATTGATAATGATCGCTTCATAGCCAGATTCTTGGATTGCCCAAACAGAGTGGACAGTTGCATAATCAAATTCGACCCCTTGACCAATTCGTATCGGCCCAGAACCAAGTACGATGACACTTTTCTTATCTGTTCGAGTGGATTCATTCTCATCTTCGTAGGTTCCGTAAAAATACGGCGTGTCCGACTCATATTCTCCGGCGCATGTATCAACTTTTTTATAAACCGGAACAATCCCGAGTTCTTTACGTAAGTTATATAGTTCGATTTCTTTTGTATTCCATAGTTTCGCAAGCGCAACATCTGAAAAGCCCATACGCTTGGCTTCATATAGCGTTTCTTGATCGAAAGGATTTGCTGCAACAACGTCTTCATACTTAATAATGTTTTCGAATTTACGTAAGAAGAATTTATCAATCATACTCCACTCATGTAGTGTCTCTACTGTAACCCCTCTACGCATTGCTTCCCCGATGAAAAACAGTCTTTCATCACCAGCTCGGCGAATTCTTTTTTCAATCCACTCATCTGTCATTGTCGAACCATCTTTTAAAGATAAATCGAATTGACCAATTTCTAGGGAACGAACGGCTTTCAAGATTGACTCTTCAAATGTCCGACCAATGGCCATTACTTCGCCAGTTGCTTTCATCTGTGTGCCCAAGTTTCGTTTTGCTGATTCAAACTTATCAAAAGGCCAACGTGGAATTTTCGTCACCACATAATCAAGTGATGGTTCAAAACAAGCATAAGTTGTACCTGTTACTGGGTTCATCATTTCGTCCAGCGTCAAACCAACTGCAATTTTCGCTGCTAATTTTGCGATTGGGTAGCCTGTCGCTTTGGAAGCAAGTGCAGATGAACGACTGACACGTGGATTGACCTCGATAATATAGTAGT
The DNA here is from genome assembly GCF_057669865.1 of Sporosarcina sp. Y1009. Classification (NCBI taxonomy): domain Bacteria; kingdom Bacillati; phylum Bacillota; class Bacilli; order Caryophanales; family Caryophanaceae; genus Sporosarcina; species Sporosarcina sp. Y1009. Next base: position 283,893 of record NZ_JBYHFO010000002.1, read on the forward strand.
TAAAACTATGAGGATCCAATGCAAGTTGAACGTTACAGCCACCTTCAATCCCTAATTCGCGAATGATTTTCAAGGATACATTTCGCAACATTTGATTTTCACGATCTGTCAGTGTTTGGCAAGGTGCAGTTACGATAGAATCACCAGTATGGATACCAACAGCATCAATATTTTCCATATTACAAACGACGATCGCATTATCTGCAGAGTCACGCATTACTTCATATTCAATTTCCTTGTAGCCGGCAATTGACATTTCTAGAAGACATTGTGTAACCGGACTTGCTTTCAGACCATTTGCAACAATTTCTATTAACTCTTTATCGTTTTCACAAATCCCACCACCTGTTCCACCTAGTGTGAAAGCAGGTCGAACAATGACTGGATAACCAACTCTATTTACGAATGCAAATGCTTCATCTAGATTGTGGATAATATCACTTTCAGGAACAGGTTCCCCGAGTTCATTCATCAGCGTTCGAAATAGATCACGGTCTTCCGCCTGGTGAATGGCATCTAGTTTTGTGCCGAGAATTTCGATATTTAGCTCATCTAATATTCCTGAGTTATGTAGTTCGATTGCCATATTCAGGCCTGTTTGACCACCCATTGTTGCTAATAGCGCATCCGGACGTTCTTTTCGAATGATTCGACTGACGAATTCAAGCGTGATTGGCTCAATATATACTTTGTCAGCAATTTCTGTGTCTGTCATGATTGTTGCAGGGTTGGAGTTGATCAAAATAACTCGGTACCCTTCTTCTTTTAACGACAGGCAAGCTTGTGTGCCTGCATAGTCAAATTCAGCAGCCTGGCCAATAACAATTGGTCCAGAACCGATTACTAAAATTGTTTCGATATCATTACGTTTAGGCATTGGATTGCTCCTTTCGGTTGTTCGTTTTCATTAGTTTAGTAAAACGATCAAATACATGATTGGCATCTTCCGGTCCAGGTGAAGCTTCAGGATAAAATTGGACTGAAAAAGCTTTATGGTCTGTACCTTCTAAGCCCTCTATCGAATCATCGTTAAGACCTCTATGGGTTACGTGAAGGCCCGTACCTTCCAGTGATGACTCATCTACCGCATAACCGTGGTTTTGTGCTGTAAGTTCTGTACGACCCGTTTGTAAGTCTTTCACTGGATAATTACTACCGCTATGGCTGTTTTTTAATTTTATAATGCTTGCGCCAGTTGAAAGGGCGAGTAATTGATGACCCAGTCCAATTCCGAAGATGGGTGCTTCTCCAAGTAATTCTTTAATCGTATCGACTGCACCTTCCACGTCTTCTGGATTTCCCGGACCATTCGTTAGTACAATACCATCTGGATACAAAGACTGAATTTCCACTGCAGTTGAATTGTATGGAACAACAATCACGTCACAGTCGCGCTTGTTCAATTCTCTTAAAATACCGTGCTTCATGCCATAATCGATGACGACAACACGTTCACCTCGACCAGGACTAGGATAAGGGCGCTTTGTAGAGACTCTAGCCACTAGGTTTGTCGGGAGTTGATAAGCTTTTACACGCTCAATTTCTTTAGCCGTGTCGATTTCTTCATCAGCTGCTGTAAGAAGTCCTTTTAATGGCCCTTTTTCACGGAGAATACGTGTTAATTTTCTTGTATCAATGCCTTGTATTCCAGGAATACCTTTCATTGTTAGCAACTCACCCAATGACATATCACTTCTGAAGTTCGAAGGTTCTTCTGTAAGTTCACGAATGATGAGCCCGTTCATTGCAGGTTCGATCGATTCGAAGTCGTCGCGGTTTATCCCGTAGTTTCCGATTAGTGGATACGTCATAACAATCATTTGACCGCAATTAGATGGATTTGAAATCGCTTCTTGATATCCAGTCATTCCTGTAGTGAAAACTGTCTCTCCAATTGAAGCTTCATCTGAACCAAATGCTTTTCCAATAAAAGTGGTGCCGTCTTCCAAAATCAGCATTCTTTTTTTCATAGCTTTCCATCCTCCCAAACGATATTTCCTTCAAATATTGTTTTCACAGGCCATCCAGCGCATACCCAGCCATCAAATGGTGTGTTCTTTCCTTTTGAGACGAAAGTTTCTCTGTCAATTTCTTGTTCTTTATTTAAATCGATTAAAACAAGGTCTGCAGTTGAACCAACTTCAAGTCTGCCGTACGGCAAGTCAAAGATTTCAGCAGGTTTTTTTGTCATCCAATCTACTAATTGTTGTAGTGTCCAAGTCCCTTTTTTAACAAAGTTTGTATAGAGAAGGGGAAATGCTGTTTCCAATCCAGTAATTCCGAAAGGTGCTGTTTTTGTCCCAGCTGCTTTTTCTTCTGCTGTATGCGGTGCATGATCCGTCGCAATTACGTCGAGTGTACCGTCTAGTAACCCTTCACGAAGTGCTTGCAAATCATCTTCCCCGCGCAGTGGTGGGTTCATTTTCCAGTCTGCATCGTCCCCTGGAATATCATTTTCTGATAAAAGAAGATGGTGAGGACTCACTTCAGCTGTTACATGAATTCCTGCATTTTTTGCGTCGCGAATGACTCGGACAGATTCTTTCGTGCTTACGTGGCAAACATGATAATGTGCACCCGCAGCTTCTGCGAGTAAAACGTCACGTGCAATATGTACAGATTCAGCAATAGATGGAATTCCGGGAAGACCCAGTTCTTTATTTCGGTTTCCTTCATGTAGTGCCCCACCGTAAATGAGTGTGTTGTCTTCACAATGGGCAACAATTGCCATGCCGATTTTCGCCGCGTCTTGCATCGCTTCATACATCATACCCGCTTCTTGGACGCCTACACCGTCATCTGTAAATGCGAATGCACCATGTTCTTTTAATTCGGCTAGATTTGTTCGTTCTTTTCCAGCCTCACGGATCGTGATGGATGCATATGGGAGAACGCGTATGAGTGCATTTTCTTCTATTAATTTATTAACATGTGTCAAGTTTTCTATCGTATCTGGCACTGGTCTTGTATTTGGCATTGGACAGATTGTTGTATAGCCGCCTTTTGCCGCTGCAAGCGTTCCACTTTTAATCGTTTCTTTATGTTCCCCGCCCGGTTCACGTAAATGGACATGAACATCTACAAATCCCGGTGAAAGGAAAAGACCTTTTCCGTCAATGATTTGTGAATTCCTGACTTCTAGTTGCTCGCCGATTTCCGAGACTTTTTCACCTGTGATTCTTACATCTCGCGTGATTAGTTCCCCGTCAGCATTTAGTAGTTGTACTTCTTGAATTAGTTTTCCCATGTTAATTCCTCCCATTTAGAATCAATTCTAGTACTGCCATTCGAATATATACACCATTTTCCATTTGCTTGAAAATCCTTGATTTTGGACATTCTATTAAATCTCCATCTATTTCAACACCACGATTGAATGGTGCTGGATGCATAATAATTGCATTTTCTTTCATTTTTCTTGCGCGTTCGATTGTGAGCCCGTATTGATGATGATAACTTTCTTTTGTAAATGTTGATTTTCCATCATGTCGTTCATGTTGTACACGAAGAAGCATAATGACATCGCTTGTTAATAGTTTATCATTCCATTCGTGAACGGCTTCAAATTCACCAGCCCACTCAGCGGGGCAAAGGAAAGTTACATTCGCACCTAGTCTGATTAACGCGTCTGCATTCGATTTAGCAACACGGCTATGGGTAATATCGCCTGCAATGACGATGTTCAATCCTTCGAATGAACCGAACTCTTCACGGATGGTATACAAATCAAGGAGTGACTGTGTTGGATGTTGACCGGCCCCATCTCCACCATTAATGATAGAAATGTTTGTCTTGCCCAGTAGCTGTTCGTAATACCCAACCTCTGGATGTCGAATGACAAGGGCATCGATACCAATTGACTCTAGTGTTTTTACTGTATCGTAAAGCGTTTCACCTTTAACCGTACTGGAAAATCCTGATTCAAACGGAACAACATCAATGCCAAGCTTTCGTTCTGCAACTTCAAAACTAGTTTTTGTCCGTGTGCTTGGTTCGAAAAATAAATTGGAAACTGTGTATTTTCTAGGTAATTCACGTGCGCCGTATTCTTCAAAGTTTTGGGCCCGATCGAGAATTGCTAGTATTTCAGTTTCACTTAATTGTTTCATTGACACTAAATCATTCATTGGGCTGATCCTCCTTGTACCACTTTACTCAGTTTCGTCTGTTAACTTTTCCTCAGTTTTCCCGGGCAATACTAAGTTTAGTAAAACACCGACGATTGCTGCAAGGGCCATTCCTTCAATTTCGAAGGTCTCACTGAATTTAATTGTTGCGCCTCCAATTCCAATCACTAGAATGACAGATGAGATAACTAAATTGCGTTGGTTCCCAAAGTCGATTTTATGATCTACGAGCATGCGAAGTCCAGATGAAGCGATAATTCCGAATAACAGGATGGATATTCCGCCGAGAACTGCTGCTGGAATCGTGGCAATCATTGCCATGACTTTCCCTAAGAATGAGAACAAAATCGCGAAAACTGCTGCGCCTATAATGACGTAAATGCTGTATACGCGTGTTAACGCAAGAACACCAATATTTTCACCATATGTTGTTTTCGGTGGACCACCGATCAATCCACTTATCAATGTACCAAGACCGTCTCCGAGCAAAGAGCGGTTCAACCCTGGATTTTCTATGTAATTTCGATCTACGATTCGACCAAGAACGAGTTGATGCCCGATATGCTCAGAAATCGTAACGATGGCGATTGGCACCATGATAAAGAGAAGCGTTGGAGTTACTACAAATGAATAATCAATACCAGGGATGAGCATTTCAGGAATCTCAAACCATTTTGCTTCCAGTACTTTTGAAAAGTCCAAAATTCCTATAGCCGCCGAGTAGATATAGCCCACTACGATACCAATTAGGATAGGCATCAGGCTTATTATGCCTTTAAAAAACATAATACAGATGACGGCTGAAGCTAATGTTACAATCGCTGCAGAAAAGTGGAGCAAGTTGTAAACCGCTTCCCCATCCACGTCAATCGTGCTTGCCATTCCTACTGCTGTAGGGGCTAGCGCGAGTCCAATGACCATAATAACGGGTCCCACCACGATTGGCGGTAATAATTTCATGATCCACTTATACCCTGTTTTCCAAATTAATAGCGAGACAATCGCATAGACAAGAGCGACAAACATGCTCCCGATCATTGCACTTCCGATCCCGCCACTCGCTGTGGCTACTTGAATCGGTATAATAAAGGCGAATGAAGAACCTAAATAAGCGGGAACTTGAAAACGTGTAACCAATATGAACACAATTGTCGCGATTCCACTCGTTAATAGTGCAATCGCCGGGCTCAATCCGACAAGTTGCGGAACAAGAATTGTTGCTCCGAACATTGCAAACATATGCTGTAAGCTGAGTGTCAGCCATTTACCTGACGTTGGTTTTTCATGTACATCTAATACCTTGTCGCTCATTCATAATTCCCCCATACAGTTTCTTTATTTTTTTGAATGAATTGTGACACTATCTTCATCATCAGTTTCGTGCAAATTCACAACAACCCGTTCTATATTTGATGTCGGAATGTTTTTTCCAACAAAATCCGGTCGAATTGGTAATTCACGATGACCCCGGTCGACTAGCACCGCTAATTGAATTTGTGACGGTCTACCTAAATCCATTACTGCATCCATCGCAGCCCGAACTGTTCGTCCTGTATAAAGTACATCGTCGACAAGAACGACTTTTCGTTCATTGACATCATGCGCAATGTCAACTTGATGTACACGAGGCTCACTATCAGCATGTTTTGTTTGCAAATCATCACGGTAGAGTGTGATATCAAGTTCACCCGCTCGAATCTTCTTGCCTTCAATTTGTTCTATTTTTTTAGCGAGTCGGTCTGCAAGATACGCACCTCTTGTCTTGATACCAACCAGAATACAATCATCAATGCCCTTATTTTTTTCAATAATTTCGTGTGCAATTCTCGTCAAAGCCCGTCCAATTGCTTGTTCATCGAGAATATTTGCTTTTTCTGTCATTTGGCTTCCTCCTTGTTAATGAGATAAAAACAAAAAACCTCCCTGCCAGTTAAGGCGGGAGGGTAGACTTGCAGAAAAAATGTACAGCAAAATGCGCGCAGCAATGCCGCTGTACTTTCCGTGCAACCTTCCCAGCCTCTCTGGACTGATTTTAAAGGTATCGCTATTTGATTGCTTTTTAGTAGTATACTTTTACTTTTCTAAAATGTCAACGTTATTACGAATGTTTTCAACCAACTTTTGAAAATCTGCTGGTGGCTCTATCGTATACTCCAGATATTCTTCAGTGATTGGATGTTTGAAACCCAGTGTTCCCGCATGAAGTACTTGACCGCCAAAATCGATTGTTTCTGCTTGACCATACTTTGGATCCCCGACTAGTGGATGGCCAATATATTTCATATGGACACGAATTTGATGCGTTCTACCTGTTTCCAAAGTACATTCAACAAGTGTATATTCGCCGAAGCGTTCAAGTACTTTAAAGTGAGTGATTGCATCTTTCCCTTTATCCGTCACAGTCATGCTCTGTCTATCGCGGCTATCACGTCCGATTGGCGCATCGATTGTCCCGTTATCATGTGGAATATGCCCATGGACGAGCGCTGTGTAGACTCTTTTCACGGATTTTGCAACGAGTTGATTAACTAACGAAATATGTGCTTTATCATTTTTTGCCACCATTAATAATCCTGACGTGTCTTTATCAGTACGATGGACAATACCTGGGCGTAGTATGCCGTTTATCCCGGACAAATCCTTGCAATGAAACATTAGCCCATTTACAAGTGTGCCACTCGCATGTGACTTTGCAGGATGCACGACCATTCCGCGCGGTTTATTGACAACGAGAACATCCGTGTCTTCATAAACAATATCTAACCCCAAATCCTCAGCTGTGATATCAAGTTCCTCAGGTTCGGGTTCATCAACAGTTAGCAAATCACCAGTCTTTACACGATAATTAGGTTTAACTATTTTCTTATTAACTAAAATATCTCCCTCTTTTATCCATTGTTGGATTTGAGTTCGAGATAAATCTGGTCGGCTCGTTGACAATACTTTGTCAATACGGCTACCTTCGTCTTCTTCTGTTATTTCGATTCGAATAATTTCCATTTACGACACCTTTTTCTTGTTCTTTTTTTCATCCAGTAAAATATGAATGATGAGTATCGCTACGCCGATTGACAATGCGGCATCAGCGACATTAAATATTGGGAAATCGTAATTGATCAACGGGATTAAAACAGAGACAAAATCAACAACCTCTCCTCTAAATAGACGGTCGATAAAATTACCAATTGCGCCTCCGAGAAGTAACATTAAACTAATGCTAAAAAGTTTATGTCCACGTGCTTCTTTATGAAAGTAGTAAATAATTCCTGCAACAACCACTACTGTTACAATGTAAAATAACCACATTTGTCCTTCTAACATTCCCCAAGCAGCGCCTTTGTTTCGATGTGAATAAAGTCCGAAATATGGTTCAATAATTGTAATTCTTTCGCCCAATTGCATATTTTTTACAACGAGCCATTTTGTTACTTGATCGGCTACTATAATAACAACCGCCAATGCATAATAAATAAGCAAGACCGACAACTCCTGTCAACAGATTCACTTTTAATATTACCACAAAAAAAGAAACAGTTGCAGCAATCGTCATAGAAAGACTGCCACAACTGTCCATTGATAATTCAAGTACTTATGAATAATAGTTTTTGACTACTTCGGCACAACGCGTACAGATTTCTGGATGTGCTTCATCCTCACCGACTGTTTCAGAAATTGTCCAGCAACGATCACATTTTTCACCGTCTGCTTGTTCCACGAGCACACTTACCATATCTAGTTTAAGTGCGTTTTCGGGAATAGCCGATGCGTCACCTTCGACGAATTTAGATACGATGAAGAATTGCGCGTAATCGATATCGTCTGCTTTAAAAATATCATTTAATGTTTCTGGAACGAAAATGGTCACTTTTGCCTCTAGTGACTTTCCGATGCCTTTGTCGTTTCGTGCAACTTCAAGCGCTTTTAGCACATCGTCTCGAACGAGCATTAATGTTGCGAAACGTGCTTTCAATTCTGCAACTTTCTCGCCAAGGTCCTGTACTTCTGGCATATCTGTCAGTTGTACACTTTCTTCTTCTACATGTTCCAGATGTGACCACATTTCGTCTGCTGTATGCGGAAGGATTGGTGCTAATAATTTTACTAATGCAAGCAATGATTCATACATCACTGTCTGCATGGAGCGGCGATGTAAATGTTCTTTGTTTTCAATATAAACAACGTCTTTTGCAATATCCAAATAGAATGAGCTTAGAATACCCGTACAGAAATTATTCACAGCATGATAAACACTCGCAAATTCATAGTCTTCATATGCTCCGCGAACTTCTTTGATCAAATCTTGAAGCTCTACATAGACATATTGATCAACCGGACGTAAATCCTCAAATGCGACGCTGTCCGTATTCGGGTTGAAATCTGACGTATTTCCGTGAATAAAACGGAATGTGTTACGAATTTTTCTATATACTTCTCCAACTTGTTTAAAGTTTGAATCCGAAACGCGAACATCTGCAGTATAGTCCACAGAAGCAACCCATAGGCGAAGAATTTCAGCACCAAATTGGTTCATTACTTTCGCTGGGACAATGACATTTCCAACAGATTTACTCATCTTACGGCCTTTACCATCAAGTGTAAATCCATGGCTTAATAACCCTTTGTACGGCGCATGACCATTAATGGCTACGCTTGTCGTAAGTGATGAGTTAAACCATCCGCGGTACTGATCCGATCCTTCCAAGTACAAATCTGCAGGATAAGCAAGATTATCTCGCTCTTCTAGAACACCTTGATGGGATGAACCCGAGTCAAACCAAACATCCATAATATCGGTTTCTTTAGTGAATACGCCGTTCGGGCTACCTTCATGCACAAAACCTTCTGGCAGCAGATCTTTCGTATCCCATTCAAACCAAATATTAGAACCATGCTCACGGAATAATTCAGAAACACGTGCAATTGTTTCGTCAGTAATAATCGAATCACCATTCTCCGCGTAAAATACAGGTATAGGTACGCCCCAAACACGCTGGCGTGAAATACACCAGTCTCCACGGTCACGTACCATGTTGTAAAGGCGCGTTTCTCCCCATGATGGTGTAAATTTTGTTTCTTTAATTGCGGTTAACAAATCATCCCTGAATGATTCAATAGAAGCAAACCATTGTGCGGTAGCACGGTAAATAACAGGTTTCTTTGTTCTCCAATCATGCGGATACGAGTGAGTGACAAATGATAGCTTTTTAAGTGCGCCGACTTTATCTAACGCATCTGATACTGCTTTGTTTGCATCATCGTAGAATAACCCTTCAAATCCTGGTGCTTCATCTGTCATTACACCCTTGTCATCGACAGGACATAATGCATCAATGCCATAAGTTCTGGATACATAAAAGTCTTCTTCCCCGTGACCTGGTGCTGTATGAACGCAACCCGTTCCTGCATCGATTGTGACGTGATCCCCTAACATGATGAGGGAATCGCGATCATATATTGGATGCTTCGCGACGATACGATCTAATTTTTCACCTTTTAGTACACGTTCAACGGAGTAGTCTTCCCAACTAAGCTCTTCAGCCACAAATGACAGTAAATCTTCAGCAATCAGAAACTTTTCCTCTCCAACTTTAACAATAATATAATTAAATTCTGGATGGACTGTAATTCCAAGGTTAGCTGGAATCGTCCAAGGAGTTGTTGTCCAGATTAAGAACTGTACATCATTTTCAAGTACGCCACGTCCATCTCTTACTGGAAAACTTACGTAGATTGAAGGTGATCGTTTGTCTTGATATTCGATTTCCGCTTCTGCTAATGCAGATTCACTTGAAGGTGACCAGTAAACTGGGCGTAAGCCTTTATAAATATAACCTTTTCTAGCCATCTCACCAAAAACTTGGATTTGACGTGCTTCAAATTCAGGTTTCAATGTAATATATGGATTATCCCAATCACCACGCACACCAATTCTTTTAAATTGAGTACGTTGATTGTTGATTTGATTATATGCGTATTCTTCACACATTTTACGGAACTCTGCAATTGAATGTTCCTCGCGCTTCACACCCGTATTAACGAGTGCTTGCTCAATAGGGAGTCCGTGTGTATCCCAGCCGGGAACATACGGCGCGTTAAAGCCTGTCATTGATTTATGACGAACAATCATGTCCTTTAGAACTTTGTTAAGTGCGTGCCCCATGTGTAAATCGCCATTCGCGTACGGTGGCCCATCATGCAAGAGAAAAAACGGTCGATCTTTTGTGCGTTCTTGCACCTTCCCATAAATATCCATCTCTTCCCATTTCGCTTGCATTTCCGGCTCTTTGTTCGGCAAATTCCCGCGCATTGGAAACTTCGTATTCGGCATCAATAATGTATCTTTGTAATCCATTAAAAATCCTCCTTATAAAATAAAGTGAAACTTCAATCCGTGGGGGTTTTCTTCATCCCCCACGGATTGTTAGTTGAACCAATCGGGCTTTTACGGGCAGTTGACTCCCACCCATCTTCTTTTCGTATTACTTTAGTCTTGGGCCGGGAGTCTAACTGCCCGTTAATGCGGGATAAAATAAAAAAACCCCGTCCCTAAAAAAAGGGACGAGGACTACTCGCGATACCACCCTACTTGCAACAAAAAATGTTGCCACTCAGCTACCATAACGGAGGCATAACCGGGAATGCATACTTAAGTTCCGCATTCCAGCTCAAGAGTGATGTTCATTTCCAGATTGTCTTCCAGGCTCACACCGTCCCTGAATCGCTTTAATGACTTCAGAAAGTTTTAACATAAACCTTCTACCTCGGAAATTACTATCTCTTTCAACGCTTGTCAGTTTTATAAAATTTAACTTACGATAATGTTAATATATGCACATAATTGTTTTATTACAATGTATGCACATAATTATAATTGCGAATAGAAAATGAGTCAAGCTTAATAACCTTTACTTATTCTTCAGCAACTTTATGAAACTTTTCTGCATCTACTTCATATTCGAGCAATTCATCCCAATCATTTGCTTGGACTAAATCTAATTGTGCTTCAATAAGCATTTTGAATCGATTCCTAAATACTTTAGATTGTTTTTTCAAATCTTCAATTTCGACGGCAATTTTTTGTGCACGTGAAAGTGCTTCGTTGACAATACGATCTGCATTTTTTTCCGCTTCTTTAATAATCAACTTTGCTTCCTTCATTGAGTTACGTCTAACATCTTCAGCAGCTTCTTGTGCTGTCAGAATCGACTTTTGAAGCGTCGTTTCAATCGTGTTGAAATGCGTAACTTGCTCTGTTGACTGTTTCAAATTGCTTTCTAAATCTTTCTTTTCTTCTAGTACATTTTCATAATCTTTTAATATCTGTTCTAAAAATTCATTCACTTCATCCTCATCATACCCACGAAATGAACGTCCAAATTCTTTGTTATGTATATCAAGCGGTGATAATGCCATATGTCGTATCCTCCTATTACCTTAGTAAATATCATTATACATATAATCGATCAAGATGACATCAATTATCAGTATTTTCACATACATAAATCATGATTTATTCAAGATGACCTGTAAGTAGTCTAACTTTATCTTTTCGAGTTCGTCCTTCAATCGCAATGATTTTAAATCGTCCTGAACCGCGAATGGATAATATATCTGATTCATACAGTTCCATTGAAGGATCGTTTTGCTTCGTCCAGTTGACCCTTACCTTTTCGCTGCGAATTAACGTAGAAGCTTTTTGTCGTGAAAATTTCAATAACGATGCAACTACAGTGTCCAGTCGCATTGAACTGACGATTTCGAGCGATTCAATCCATGCATCATGGGTTATAATTAGCTCTTCTTTGTCTTCTACCTCCATAACGGATACTTTGGCTTTTCCGATTGCAGTGAAATTAGCGGTGATATAGTCTTTCATTTCAGAGACCAGCGCAAATTGCACTTCATCGCCTGAAAGTTGGATATCTCCAAACTTAGCACGCTCAATGCCAAGTGACATCAACGACCCTAGCACATCTTTATGTTCTAATGTTAAAAACTTTGATGCATATTTCACGCGAAAGATTGTTACTTCAAAATCACTTGGTTCCGGAGCATAATAATTAGGGAACAATAAGCCCCTCATTCTTTCACTATTTGGATACACACCATAAGAATCGAATTGGATATCCGTACCCCCAATAAGTGATTCAATAATAAAACGCTCCCTAGGATCTAGAAAGTCAGTTAACTTTGGCGCATATGAATTTTCCACCTCACGCACCCATCCCATTGCCATTTCAATGAAAGGCTGTTCATCTTTTCTAAAATGCTGCATGATTAGTTCCATGGTTATTACTCCTCATCTGCACCGTCTGAATTATCTCGAAAAAATTAATTTTCTTAAAAAAACCTCACGACAGTGAGGATTTAGCTATTTACACGATTGCCCTAAGAATCATAGTAAATACCGTCGTTATACCGCTAGAAATAAAACGTAAAGCAAAGATCGCCACAATTGGTGAAATATCAATCATTCCTAATGGTGGAATAAACTTTCGGAAAAATGATAAATAAGGTTCAACAATTTTTCCTATGAATTGTCCAAATCGATTTTCACGCATCGAAGGTACCCAAGACATTAAAATATAAATAATGAGTAAAAAACTGTATATCGTAATTCCACGCATTAATAAATCATGTAATATTACTATAAATTGAGCCATTATTATTCGTACACCTCATCTAGTTTCTATTGTTCAAAGTAATCGGATATTGCTCCGTCAACTTCAACATTATCTGGAACACAGAGAAATATGTCTGTCCCAATACGCTGAATATCTCCGCCAAGTGCATAAACCGTACCACTTAGGAAATCAATTATACGTACACCTTGATCTCGCTCAATGCGTTGCAAATTTACGACGACAGCTTTTTTATTTTTTAAGTGTTCCGAGATATCTTGCGCTTCTGCATAAACGCGCGGTTCAATAAGAATGACTTTCGACGTCTGCTGAATACTTTGCAAACTAACTACTCTAGCAGACTGCTGCTCATTTTTCACGGGCTGTGTTGTACGTGATTTAGTTCTTTTCGGGGTTTCGATTGGACGTTTTTCTTCTTGTTTTCGTTGAGGTTCAGTTTTTGCTTCCTCATATTCTTCATCAAGATAAAACCAATTTTGCAATTTGTTTTTAAGACTCATCTAAACTCCCTCGCTTTCTGCTCCGACTAGTGCAGTTCCAATACGTACGAATGTTGCTCCTTCTTCAATTGCAATTGAATAATCATTCGACATGCCCATAGATAGTTCTGTACAAGGCGCATGTTGCATATTTTTTTCCGCTAATCGATCACGCAGAACTCTCATCTCGCTAAAGACCGAACGGATTACCTCTTCATCCTCAGTATTGGGTGCCATGGTCATTAACCCGACAATGCGAATCTTATCAAAAGAGGCAAGTTCCATTATAAAACTGTGTAAATCAGCAGGTTGAATCCCAGATTTAGATTCTTCTCCTGAAACATTTACTTGTACAAAACAATCTATTGTTTGAGTGGCACGTTTTTGAATTTCCTTTGCAATGCTGATTCTACTCAGTGAGTGTAAGTAACTAATATTCTCAACAATTTCACGGACTTTCCTGCTTTGGATATTTCCGATAAAATGCCATTTAATGTCTGAGCTTTGCATATGTGCCTGTTTTTGAACCAGTCCTTCAGCGCGATTTTCTCCAAGATGGATCATTCCATCCTGAACGACTTCCACCGCTCTTTGGACTGAAACGCTTTTCGTTACTGCCACGACTGTTACTTCAGAGACATCTCTATCGACTTTTGCACATGCTGCTTTTATATTTCCTTGTATTTCCTGTATACGACTTTGAAGATTGCCCATTCTAATCACTACTTTTCATATATCTTTCTTTTCATTGTAACAAGCAAAGGTTCACTTTTCAATGAAATATCATTCTTTTCCACCTTTCTTACCAACGAGGACAATATCTTTCCCGATAATTGTTATATCTTGCAAACGGATTTTCTGCACATTTTTCTGTTTTGAATCAAAAAACAGGCTTCTTTCTCCTATGTTAACGTGTAAAGATTCTACTTTACCATTTTCTACATCTATCGTTGCATCTTGAACATATCCAAGAAAAGAACCTTTTGTAGCATCAATCACTTCTTTTTTTTGAATTTCCGAAAATCGCATGTCAACACCCCTTTTTAGAATATATGCAGGCGGCGATGAAAATAACGCAATGCATTGTCTGCATTGCGTTAAAAAAATAATCATATTCTATTTTCGTTAATGATCCTGTTCCATACCTTCTCTAATTGTCTGTATTGCACCTTTTTCTAATCGCGAAATTTGAGCTTGAGAAATGCCAAGTTCTTTTGCAATTTCAGTCTGTGTTTGACCGAGATAAAATCTTTTTGAAAGAATATTTTTTTGTCGCTCATTCATTGATGATACCGTCTCTTTTACTGATACATAAGTCAGCCATCTTTCTTCTGTTACAGTTTTGTCTTGAAGTTGATCCATCAAGAAGACGGGATCACCTTCTCCTCCTTTCATGGGTTCATGGAGAGACATAGGGTCTTGAATTGCGTCTAGTGCATAAAGAATTTCATCTGCCGGAATACCAGTGGCTTCTTCTAAATCAGTAAGTCTTGGTTCTTGTTGCTTTTCATTTATAAATTCTTCTCTTGCCCGCATTGCTTGATAGGCGATATCTCGAAGCGATCTCGATACACGTATCGCATGATGATCACGTAAATGCCTTTTGATTTCGCCGATTATCATTGGAACAGCGTACGTTGAAAACCGAACATTATGTTTCAAATCAAAGTTATCGATTGATTTTAATAATCCAATACAACCTACTTGAAACAGATCATCCGCCTGTTCTCCTCGGTAAATGAACCTTTGAACAAGGCTTAGCACTAAACGTAAATTTCCAATCACAAGCTCTTCCCGAGCAGATTCATCACCACTTTGCAATCGGACAAAAGTTTCTGTCATTACCTCATTTGATAGTAACGGCAATTCAGATGTATCGATTCCACATATTTCAACTCGTGTACGTGCCATTCGCTTTTCCTCCACATTCTGTAGATGACTGTACGAAATAGTCTATCCGCAGATAGGCGAAATATGCGAAAATCAATCCCTCCAATTTCAACCATTATGCAATGGGATGATTTAACATTTCACGTAATTCTGAAATAATCTTTTTTTCAAGGCGTGAAATATATGACTGAGAAATACCAAGCATTTCTGCTACTTCTTTTTGGGTCATTTCAACATTTCCAGTTAACCCAAAGCGGCAGGCCATAATATAACGTTCTCTGTCATCCAGCGTTCTGACTGCTTCAATCATATGCTGGCGCTCGATTTTACGCTCCACGTTATCAATAATGATTGTGGCCTCTGTTCCTAGAATGTCAGACAATAACAGCTCATTGCCATCTGCATCAGAATTTAGTGGTTCATCAAAAGAGATTTCTGATTTCGTTCGATTTGTTTTTCGAAGGTGCATTAAAATTTCATTTTCAATGCATCTTGAAGCATATGTCGCTAATTTAATATTTTTGTCCGGCTTGAACGTTTCAATTGCTTTTATAAGTCCAATTGCCCCAATACTAATTAGATCTTCGATATGTGTATTGGTATTATCAAATCTCCGTGCAATGTAAACGACCAGACGTAAATTCTTTTCTATTAATGTATCCCGTGCGTCCATATCGCCATCCATAAATGCTTGAATGGTTACAGCTTCCTCTTCTCTTGTCAGAGGTTTCGGAAGCGCCCCATGCCCTCCAATATAATACGTACCATTTTTCTTCTTAAAAAATGATGCGATAATCGATAACCATTTCTTTGCTTCATGTAGCATGAACAGGTCCCCTTTCTTCGATTATTGTTTCCATAGCAGAAATGTGTAGAATTGCGCCGGCGCCATTTGGATAACGTTGATCTTCTTTTGTTAGTACAATATAGCCTCGTTCGAGTTCATTTCCTCCTTTGATTGTCCATTTTTCAAATTTAATGCCAACTGCCCATGAATGTCCTTGTACAGTTTGTAGTTTAATCAAACGAATGTTTTTCAAATATGCATCGGGAAACTGCGTTAAATTGGTGGGTCCCTGGGGATCCCAAGATAATAGTGCTGTTTTTAAATCGATTGGGATGAACTCTTCTAACAAACGAAATGAAACAAAATGAACAGGTGCACCTGACAATGGTTCGGTACAACTATTTCCCGAGTCGACGTAGACGGTTAGTTGAATTTTTTCATTCCACATAGAAAGTATCGAATCGGCAGTCAATGTTGATACACGACGTAAAGTTCGAACATCAAGCCATTTCTTTTTCATTAAATATAGGGATATATAGGCGATTGCTGCATAAAGCAAAATAGAGACGCTCCCATTAGACGGGGTTAATCTTGGTTGAAGGACTGTCAGCAATCCTCCAGCAACAACGGCTCCAATCAACACCATTACTGCCGAGTTTTTCCATTGTTCCTGTCTGGTACCGAAAGCGAAGATCGTCATACAGATAAATGAAACGACTATAGCTATCATGGAGGCTGGAAAAAAAGTAACTGGAATTGCGCCTATCAAGCTAGCCGTAATCAGACGCCAATTTGTCACTTTTGCATTCACAACCTTATTCGCAAATGAGAGAATTACAAAGTTAAACAACATATTGAGTCCGATAATTAGCTCTCCATACATAGGACGCCCTCCCTATGATTAACATTAGCATGCATGTCTTGAAATGTTTGTCGGAATGAGTGATGAAATAAAAAAAAGATTCGACAAAGAATTATGGAATGTCCCTGGACACCGTAAAAAAATTGTTGAAACAAAAAAAGACTTTCTAGTATGTTGAAAATCTACTAGAAAGTCTTTTTGTTTATTTACGACGTTGTCTGTTACGTAAAAATGTTGGAATATCTAAGCCATCATCGGCATGATTAGTTTGTTGTTGTCGAGTTGGTTCAGGTTCAGGTTGTTGAAATTGCTCCTGCTCTTCCCGACGCTGTTGTGGTCGTGTGCGTTCAGTCTGCTGCTCACGAACTTGCGGGCGACTTGGAATCGATGCACCGAAACCTGAGCTTCTTGTAGGACGAGCTACAACCAATTGTTCTTCCGTAAAACCTGTGGCAATAACTGTTACGATAATTTCGTCTTTCAAATTATCATTTATCACAGAACCGAAAATCATATTCACGTCTTCATCTGATGCAGATGCAACAATATCTGCAGCTTCTTGGACCTCAAAAAGACTCAAATTCGATCCTCCAGTAATATTCATCAGGACACCTTTTGCACCATCAATCGAAGTTTCAAGTAATGGACTAGAGATTGCTTTTTTGGCCGCTTCAGATGCGCGGTTTTCTCCAGTTGATACGCCAATTCCCATTAGAGCTGAACCTTTGTTTGACATAATTGTTTTAACGTCAGCAAAATCGAGGTTAATCAGTCCAGGAACTGCTATTAAATCTGAAATACCTTGTACACCTTGACGTAGCACATTGTCTGCTTCACGGAATGCTTCGAGCATTGGTGTATTTTTATCAACAATTTCAAGCAACTTATCGTTCGGAATCACAATGAGTGTATCCACGGATTCTTTCATCGCCGTAATACCACCAATTGCTTGAGTTTGTCTTTTACGACCTTCAAATGTAAATGGTCTTGTTACAACACCTACTGTTAATGCCCCGAGATCTCTAGCAATTTGAGCGATTACTGGGGCAGCACCTGTACCAGTTCCTCCGCCCATACCAGCAGTTACAAACACCATGTCTGCTCCGCGTAATGCTTCCTCAATTTGTTCTTTACTTTCATCCGCTGCCTTTTTACCAACTTCTGGATTTGCTCCAGCACCAAGACCACGTGTTAGTTTCGTTCCAATTTGTAATTTAACTTCAGCTGATGATAGATTTAGAGCTTGTGCATCAGTGTTCACCGCAATGAACTCGACTCCCTCTACCCCATGCTCAATCATTCGGTTAACCGCGTTATTTCCCCCGCCCCCAACGCCAATCACTTTTATGACTGCCAATGAGTCAACGTTCGTTTCAAATTCTAGCATCGTTTCTCCTCCTTATCCTACTCACAAATTTATCTTTTTTTATCAAACGATTATTCGAAAAAGTTATCGAAAACTTTCTTTGCCCGATTAAATAATCCGGGCTTGTCCCCTTGGTTTCGTTCAGGTTGTCGATTAGGAGTTACCCCAGTTGTTGCAGATGCTTCGACAACCGAAGCGGTAGGAGAATCTGAAGTTGCACCAAAGTACATCTCATGCATATGCGCATATTGAATAAGTCCAACTGCTGTTGTGTACATTGGTTCGCGTACACCTATAAATTCAGGTGTATGAACACGTACTCGTGATTTTAAGATATCTCTAGCTAACTGAAGAATACCATCTAGCTTTGTTATCCCGCCAGTTAAAACGACCCCACCAGGTAAATCATGAATACCTAACTTATATAACTCTTCCAATACGAGTTCAAAAAGTTCTGCTAACCTAACTTCGATTATTTCAGATATGTATCTTTGACTATATTGATCCTTAGAATCAGCGCCGATAACCGGCACCTCAAAAAGTTCATCGTCGGAAGCATCATCATAAAAAGCGTGGCCATATTGATGCTTGATTTTTCGTGCTTGTTCAGTTGGTGTTTTTAATATAATCGATAAATCTTTTGTTATATGATCTCCACCAACAGGAATTATACTTGTAGATATAAATCTATCGTCACCAAAAATTGAGATGGTTGTCGAACCACCACCAATGTCTATAAATGCAGTCCCATGATTTTTCTCATCAGCTGAAAGTGCAAATGTTCCAGCTGCTAATGGTTGTAAAAAGATATCGCGTATTGTTAAACCAGCGCGTTCTACACATCTTAAGATGTTATGGAGTAATGTCTTCGATGTCGTGAATAATGTTCCGTCCATTTCTAAGCGGACACCAATCATCCCTCGCGGATCTGTAATTTCTCCATAATCATCTACTATGAATTGTTTGGGTATAATATTTACAATCTCTCGTTCTGGTGGAACAGACATTACTTGAGCAGATTTCATAACGCGATCTAGATCTTCATCCGTGATTTCTCTGTTGTCTGAACTTACCGCAACGACTCCTTTTACGTCTTGAAGTACAACGCCGTTAGCTGGTATGCCCAGTATTACCTCGTGAATTTGCATACCCGTCATTCGCTCAGCTTGATCTACTGCTTTTTTAATCGATTCGACTGTAGCGTCGATATCAATGATTGTTCCTTTTCTAATTCCGGCTGATTGAACGTTCCCTACTCCAATAACATGTAGAGTCCCGCCATCAACTTCACCAATTAGTACTTTTACTGATGATGATCCTATATCTAATGAAACGTACAATTCTGATTGGTTCAATGACTGGCACCTCCAAATTCAATTGTTATATACCATTCTATTGCATTATAACAGTATTGTCTAAATAATTTTGGCATTACGTAAAAGTTTCCTTTCATTTGACATTTTCCGCTTTAGAATCCGTCTTTTTTTTGTCCCATTTCGCAAGAATTATTCTTCGGATAACAGCTATATTTTGGAATAGTCGTACACCAAATGCGAAAATCGCAGCTAAATATAAGTCTACTCCTAAATGTACACCTAAAAAAGCAAGGGCTGCCGCAAGGGCGATGTTAAAGAAAAAGCCTGAGATAAAGACTTTGTCATCATATACTTGTTGCAAATGTGCACGAATTCCGCCAAACAGTGTATCTAATGCTGCAAGTACAGCAATTGATAAATAATTGCCGTAAACTTGTGGAATTTCTATGTCTGACAAAAGTCCTAGCGTTACACCAAGTAATAATCCTAATAAAGGTAACCACATAGTCATTCCCCTTTCGGCAATTCCTTTAAATATAAATTGTTATACTTCTCTTTCCATCCACGGATTTTTATTTTCCTTTGTGGATCTCTTATCTCTAATTTAAAATTATCAAGATAGAATTCATCATGGATTTCTGAAGCATGTAGTATATTATAAAGCTTTTCAGAAGCGGGATAATCTTCTGTTATAACCTTCAATGTAATCGGTGGTACCGAAACATTTAAACCATCAACAGTTGTTTTTCCGTTAATGTCTCGGATTGAACTCAAAGTCGTAAATCGCTTCCCATCAATTTCAATTGAATTACCTTTTATTCGATTAATCTCATTGATGAACCGGGTGAGTAAATCGGGAGAAACACCTTCAATTGGCAAACCAAGCGCTACACTTTCCATGGCTGGACGAATTTCAATAAGCAAACCCGGTCCCTCCACATCCGTCATGCCAGCTTCCTCATAAAGCTTGTCCACCGTTTCTAAAAGGACATCCCCAGCATCTTCTTCTCTTGAAGCCTCATATGTTTGAATGGTCTTATTCAATTCTCGAAGATCAGATAATAGTTCTGAGTGTATTTTTTTCTCAGCCGCCAACTCTTGCCGGATTGCCCAAACATCTCTAGTGTCTCTTGTTTCAGGTTTCTGAACTGTATTGTATTGAACCGCTACCATAAAACCGATGATTAGTAATACAAGTGAGAATTTATGTTTATTTTGCACCTCGGCACTCCTCCTCCGTGCGAACACTATTCACCTAAAGCAGCTAATTTTATTTCCTTCATTTTTTCTGTTGTAACGACGATGTTATCCAAAAGTAATCCATCGATTACGCCTCCTTTTAAATAAAGGGAAGAAGCAAGAACATCGGTATCACCGATTGCTTCAATCACAAAAGGAGCTGGAAAAGTTTTTCCGTCTACTGTAATAACAGGCCCAGTACATTTAATAAAAGAATTTGCTGTAATTCGCTGCCCGTTTATTGATAAACCTTGTGCCCCGGATATTCTGAGTTCATTAATCACTTTAAAAATATGACTTTCATGAACGATATAATCATTGGGGTTTTGTTGAGCCGGATTGTAATTGGCATCTGATAATGTTACTGAAATACCAGCCCCCGTAGATGGAATTACACCAAGCAGCAAGCGAAGATTTTTAGCTTCTTCAACTAAGTCACGATGAGTCTCTTCCTTTTCAGAAAAGGATTGTTCATACGACCGTATACCTTCCTGCTTGACGCCGATTTCATCGGAAAGTTCCTTATTACGTTCTTTTTGTAATATTAATTCTTCTCGATATTTCTCTTCTTTAACGAATGAGTCCGTAACCAGACTACTTGCCCCCTCGTTTTTGCCCAAAGTTTTATACGAAAAAGCTAGGATAAAACCAAGAACGAGAAACACAATTGAAAACAAAATATGACGACCTTGTTTCTTGTATGCGTCATTCATTTTCTTCTGCATCCTGTTCGTCCTCCTCACTCAAACCATAAATCTCACTAAATGGCGTAAAAAACGTCCCTACTTCCATATCAATCACACCTTTTTCATGATCTTGTAATTGAGCTGTGATTTCTGGGTAATACGCCATTTTTTCTGCAAATGTTGAAACCATAGCGCGAACTTCATAACCATCATCCGTAAATACAGTTAAATCAGTCAAACCTTGTTGACCTTCATTCCAAATGATTTCAGAGATAATCTGATATACGTCATTTTCCAGATTTAATAATTGTTTCGTGATTTTTTTCCGGCTATCAGTATCGGTAAATCCAATCAAGATCGGCGCTTCTTTACTAGGCTTTAGTTGTTCTGGTGAAAATATTTCCCCATCCTCTAATAACAACCTATATTGGCCTTCTTGCTCTATATAAGCAATCGTATTCCATTCATTAATGACTATTTCAATGTCATGCAGCCATTTTCGAGATATTTCCACATTTTTTACAGTTTCAAGATTTCCAAGTAGTTCTTCAGTCTTCTTCGTTGAAAACCCCCAAAAAGGCTTGTCCTTTACTAGTCCGCTTCTTTCTATATAGAATTCATGACCATGTAATTTTGCACCTGTAACTGTCACTTGATTGATTTTGCTGAATGGTGATTGAAAATAGAGAATGATGAGGAGAGCTATGGCAAAGATCGATAAAATAATGACGAACTTCTTATTTGTTCGTCTCCGACGTTTTTCTCTCATTGAAGGAATCCGTTCCTCGATGTCGATTACTTTCTTCATATTACTCCCCCCAATTCCTATGTTTTTTCGTTCATAAAATGCATGACAATTCCTGCAGCAATCCAAGTTGTCATCAGTGATGATCCACCGTAACTGATAAATGGTAACGTAACGCCTGTGACTGGTAACAAACCCGACACGACACCAATATTTAAAAAGGTTTGAAAGAGAATCATTGACCCCATACCGGTTACCGCAAGAAGCGCAAAGCGATTTTTTGATCTTATCGCAATTCCAAATGTTGCTACCAGAAGAACTACGAATAATAACAGAATAATTGTAGCGCCTAAAAATCCAGTCTCTTCAGCAATAATAGAAAAAATGAAATCATTTTGTGGCTCTGGCAAATACAAATACTTTTGCCTACTATTGCCGTAGCCATGACCGAAAAGTCCACCAGGAGCGATTGCGAATAGTGATTGAATTCCTTGAAAACCCGTACCAAGCGGATCATTCCAAGGATCAATATATGATTTAATACGATCGAGTCGGTAAGTAGCTGCTGCAATTAGACCGATAAATGCAGCCAAACCCGCTACCCCAATGATTGTAAAAAACTTTAATGAATAGCCCGCTACAAATAAAACGATAAACGCGGAAACAATTAATATGACAGTTGAACCCAGATCAGGTTGCAACATGATTAATGCAGCCGGGAGTAAGATAATCCAAATGTCTTTAAGTTTAAAAGCATACTTCCCTTTATTTCTAAACTGCAGACTATTCGCTAACATCATAATGACAGTAATTTTAGCGAATTCAGCAGGCTGAATGCTCAGTGGACCAAAGACAATCCAACTTTGCGATCCATTACGCATAGCACCTATACCAGGTATTTTAACTGCAATTAAGGCAATGATCACAAGCCAATAAATGATCGTCCAAGTTTTCTCCTGTGAAGTCAATGGGCTTTTCATAATTACATATGCGATTACCATGGATATCACCATATGAACAGATTGCTTGATGATAAACGGAGAAGAATCCGCATAATAAATAGTGCCCCAATAGGAACCGGCGGAATGGACAAAAGCCAATCCGATTCCCGACAATGCGATTGCTGCAGCAACAAAAGCAATCTTTAATTTCTTATCCAGTGAACGCATCCTTCCACGGTCAGTTTTTACAACTTAAAGTGCCATGACTGCATTGATAAACTCATCACCGCGAATTTCAAAACTTGCATATTGGTCCCAACTTGCACTTGCTGGAGATAATAAAATGACGTCGCCTTCTTCAGAAATTGAATGCGCTAAGCTAACAGCATTTGCCATTGTAGTTGCATCCATTATTTGTTCAATACCGCATGATAACGCAAATTCACCGAATCTCGTTTGCGTCTCCCCCAGCGTTACGACCGCCTTTACATTCCCCATAAACGGCCTTAACTCTTCAAATGAGTGTCCTCGATCTAAGCCGCCAGCAATTAGTATCGTTGGTGCGTTAAAGGCAGCAAGTGCGCTTTTAGTCGCCAATGTATTTGTTGCTTTGGAATCATTAAAATACTTTCTACCTTTTAGTTCTTTCACAAATTGCATGCGATGTTTAACACCTGTAAAGGACGCTAGTACATTCTCAATCGCGTCCTTATCACAGCCCATTAAGATTGCAGCTGCAGTCGCAGATAGAATATTTTCTAAATTATGCTTACCAGGTAATTTAATCATTGAGCATTTAATAAATGGTGCTCCGTTCCAATATATATAAGTGTCATCCACAGATATACCAATTTCTTTCTTACCACTCACAGAAAACGGGATTAAAATCGCCCTTGATTTTTCAGCAATCTCTCTGACCGCTTCTTGTTCTTCGTTGTAAATGAAAAAGTCATCTTCTAGTTGATTATTCGTAATTTCTGCTTTGGCCGCGCTATAGGCTTCCGATGTACCGTGATAATCTAAATGAGCATCATAAATATTGGTTAAAATTGCGATCTTCGGCCTGAATGCTTCCGTTCCCATAAGTTGAAAGGACGAGGCTTCTAATACAATGACATCGTTTGACGTCGCTTTCTCTGCTACAGTACATGAAACCGTCCCGATATTCCCTGCGATTAATGGATTACGATTGCCAATGCTAAGCATATGGAATAATAAAGTTGTTGTTGTTGTCTTCCCGTTTGATCCTGTAATCCCAATAATTGGTGCCTCACTAATTTTATATGCGAGCTCAATCTCCGTCCAAACAGGAATACCTTTGTCCACTGCTTCTTCTACTACTGGGTTGGTATAAGGAATTCCTGGATTTTTAATCACTAAACTAAATCCTTCATCCAAAATACCTGCCGGATGGCCGCCGCAAATGACTGTTATATTTTCTGAACGGAGTTCATCTACTTCTCTATTTTCCTTTTCAGGAGAAGAATCATTTACAGTAATATCCGCACCTAGTGAACGGAGTAATTTTGCCACTGCGTAACCACTTTTCGCAAGACCTAGTACTAGGATTTTTTTATTTTTAAATTGCAATGTACTTTTCATTTAAAACACCTCCAACAATACAGGAACAATTGCCGCCAAAGCTGCAACACCCCAAAATACGATAACAATCTTCCACTCAGACCATCCTGAGAGTTCAAAATGATGATGGATTGGACTCATTTTGAAGACACGTTTACCCGTCAATTTAAAACTAATCACTTGTATAATCACTGATAATGTCTCTACAACATAGACAATCCCGATGATTAATAATAAAGCTTCTTGTTTAATCAATATGGAAACCATTGCCAGCGCACCGCCCAGTGCTAGAGATCCCGTATCCCCCATAAATACTTTTGCGGGTTTATGATTAAACACTAGGAAACCTAACATTGCACCCGAAACGACAAATGTGAACAGGGCGATATCTTCTTGGTTATAGTGGAGAGCAAGCGCACCAAAAGCAGCAAAGGAAATTGCGCTACATCCGGCTACTAAACCATCCAATCCATCCGTGATATTGACAGCATTAGAAAACCCTACAAGCCAGAACAGTAAAAATGCAATATACATAATTCCTAGTTCAAATTCAATTGAAGTAAATGGGATCGTTATAATTGTTTCGAAAGGACCCATCTTCAAGAGGAAGAATGCAATAATTGAAACAACAATCTGGCCTAGTAATTTTTGAAGTGATGTCAGACCCAGATTTCTCTTTAAGACAACGATAATAAAATCATCTAAAAATCCGATAAGGCCAAAACCAATTAGGATTAGTAACAATACAATTGTTTGTGTAGTTATTACGTCATATATGTATGAAAGAGATATTGTTGTAACAATAATGGAAGTGAGAAAAATAAGCCCACCCATCGTCGGTGTTCCTGCTTTTTTCTGATGGGCTTTCGGGCCTTCCTCTCGAATACTTTGACCAAACTTCATACGTCTGAGGGCTGGTATGATAAAAATCCCCGACAATATTGATATAATAAATGCGATAGCAATAGCCATCAATGTAGTAGCGAGTGTCATGATTTTTTCTCCTTCTATTGCTGAGTCAGGAACATTTTTCTATTCCAGCCTTCGCTTTTAAAATTTTTCCGCTAGTTAAACCCTTGAAGGTTATTCTGTATATACGTGAATTGTATCATCGACATTTATAAGCGTATCAACTGCGGGTAGTTGGTATTTAACTTTTTCCCCGTTTCCATGCCATTCTATTCGATACGTATATAATTGGTCGCGAACTGTTTCTCTTGTCATTCCTGTTAGATCGGGAACACGATGTGTTAGTTCATCACCCCAACGATATTCTTTCTCTAACTGATTTTCTCGACTTGTAATCCCCAAAATCGGGGCTATTTCTTCGATAATTCTTCCTACAATCGGGGCAGCAATTACGCCTCCAAACTGTACAGAATTATGCGGATTATCGATCGCCACATAAACAAGAACTTCTGGATCATCTGCAGGTGCAAAGCCGATAAATGAAACGATATATTCGCCGTCTTTATAGTAGCCGTCAACAACTTTTTGTGCAGTCCCTGTTTTCCCACCTACACGGAGGCCATCTGTATAAGCACCCCGTCCAGAACCATTGGCTACAACAGATTCGAGTGCATGCCTAACCTCGTTGGAAGTTTCTTCACTAATCACTTGCTTTTGAAGCTCAGGTATAAAACTTTGAATTGTCTTGCCGTTAGCGTCTACAATTTCTTTTACAATATACGGTTTGAAAAGATTACCACCATTTATCGCCGCAGCAACAGCTTGAACTTGTTGAATCGGAGTGACCGAAATTCCTTGGCCAAACGCAGTGGTCGCCTGTTCGACAGGCCCGAATCCTTCCGTTGAAAACAAAATCCCTTTAGACTCTCCCGCGATGCCTGAACCAGTTGTTTGACCAAAACCGAAGTCTCGAATATAACGATCCAACTTTTCTCCGCCCAAACGTCTGCCCATTTCTACAAAGCCGGGGTTACAGGAGTTTTCAACAACTTCTAAGAATGTTTGTGAACCATGACCTTCTCTTTTCCAACAACGCAGTCGTGCATTGGCAACCATCGTATAGCCCGGATCGAAAAACTGCTCTTTTTCCAGGTTAATTAATTGCTCTTCTAAACTAGCGGCTAGTGTAATAATTTTAAAGGTTGAGCCCGGTTCAAATGTCATCCAAACTGGTAAATTACGATTGTAAATACTAGGGTCTACACCTTGATATTCCGCCGGATGAAAGGTAGGAAAGGATGCAATCGATAAAAGTTCCCCTGTCTTTGGATTCATCACGATAGCTAGTGCTTGAGTAGCCTCAAACTTCTCCATTGCCTGTGATAGTTCACGCTCAACAATTTGTTGGATCTGTACATCAATAGTCAACTCGACAGAAGCGCCCTTATTTCCAGTTCTAAAACCATCGTCAACATGGGGTAAGGGGACGCCTTTCGCATCCGTATATAATCGTATTCGGTCTCCGGTTCCTTGCAATATTTCATCGTAAGCATATTCAATTCCTGCTAGTCCCTGTCCGTCATAACCTGTAAACCCTAACAACCTTGATAATAACTCTTTGTTTGGATAATGTCTCACAAAATCCACACCCGTATAGAGGCCTGTTATTTGAAGTTTGGTAATTTCATCAGCTTGCGCTTTCGAAATATTTTTTCCCTCTGGTGCAATTTTCACCATATATTCTTTCTTCGATAGTTTTTCTTCAAGTTTCTTAGCATCGGTATTTAATACCTTCCCCAATGTAATCGCAACATTTTTTACATCCTTGTTTTGAGAAGGCATGAAATACAATGTGGGTGCTAATTGATTTCCCACAATCAAATCACCGTTTCGGTCTGTAATATTACCACGCATTCCACCGAAAGGTATTTCTAAATCCCAGTTCTCTTCCGCTTTCCCCTTTAGAAATTCATGTCTAATAATTTGAACATGAAACAACTTCAGGATGACCATGCCAAATAATAAAATAAATAGCACGAAGATAGCTTGTAACCTTTTCTTCGCTTGTAATTCTATAATTTTCCGCAGCGTTGACCACCTCACATTTTCTACTAACTTATGAAGTGACCCCTAACGCTATTCGTCAGCCGCCGATTATATCTTCTGATTCGTCCTCTTCTTCGGGATTTGTTTTGTGGATTTCAGCCGGACTTTGTAAATGAACGACAACTGGTTCATCAGCAGCCAGTATCGTTCCAACACTTATACTCTGTTCGGTTACAAAACCATCTCCGGTAATTCTGATATCAAGACCTGACAACATTTTAAATGATAATAATGTTTTTTTCGACCATCCAGTGAAATCAGGCAAAGTTGTTTGACCTTCTGTAGTTAATAATACGATGGATCCTGGTGTAAGTTTAGTGCCATCTTCTGGGTATTGCCCCACAACTTTCCCACCACTTCCAATCAATACAGGAGATAACCCTTCTGCTCCTAGTTTTCCCATGGCTTCAGCGGATTGGGTTCCTTTATAACTTTCTAGTTGATGCGTTTCAAATGTCTCCACATCATCGGGAACAATGTTCATATACTTTAAGCTGCTCTCCATAATTGTTGTAAAAAGTTTTGAGACTGGATCCGAACCATACTCTCCAGGTTTTAAATCAGGATGCTGAACGATCACATATGTCACTAATTCCGGATCTTCAATTGGCGCCATGCCAATGAATGAGTACAAGAAATTAGAACCACCGCTTAAGTAACCGCCACTCGGACTCGGTATTTCAGCTGTTCCAGTCTTGCCGCCTACAGTATAACCATTTAGCGCGAATCGTTTACCAGTTCCTGCATCAGCTGTTACTGTAGAAGCTAAAACTTCTCTAACTTGTTGGGCCGTTTCTTTTGAAATAATTTGGCCTTTTTCTTCCGGTTCTTTGTTTTCAACAATCTGCTCTGTATTTGGGTTGTAAATTTCACCAATGACATAAGGCTTCATCATCATTCCATCATTTGCAATGGCTGTCACAGCCTGAATCATTTGTATTGGTGTGACTGTTGAACCTTGTCCGTAGGAAGTTGTTAATCTCTCAGACGGAAATCGATCAAGAATTATACCTGAGGCCTCTTTTGGCAAATCAATACCTGTTTTCACCCCAAATCCAAAATCAGTCATATACTCTATAAACTTCCTATCCCCTATTCGTTCCAATAAGTACGCCATAGAAACGTTAGATGAGCGCTGAAAACCTTCTAAAAATGAAATTGAACCCCAACCACTCCGAATATGGTCTCTAATTGTTCGATCATATATCGTATACTGACCAGATTTAAAAGTTGCATTCGGATCCCATTTTTTTTCTTCAATCGCTGCAGCCAACGTAAATATCTTCATCGTAGAACCCGGTTCAATCGTATTTTCAACCGCCTCATTAAGCCAATTTGACGATAAGCCAACACGATTAGTTGGATCGAACGAGGGACGCTGACTCATTGCTAAGATTGCGCCTGTTTTTGGGTTCGCAACCACAACTAGCATTTTGTCCGGCGAATATTCTTTGTCGACTTCATTCATAGCGTCTTCAACGAAGTTTTGAATGGTTTTGTCGATTGTTAGTTTAATGTCCAGTCCATCTTCTGCTGGCGTAATCTCTTTATTGGCTTTCGGTAATGTAATCCCGAATCTATCAGCCTTGAAATTTACCTTGCCATCTTTTCCAGTTAGCTCTTCATTATAGGTCGCTTCCAAGCCCATCTTTCCTACTGTAGAGAAAGCCCCATTCTCATCTTCTACTTCCTGGGCAAAGCCTATTAGATAGGACGCAAAATTTCCATTCGGATAAAATCGTTTTTTATATTCAATAAAACGAAGCCCTGGTACATTTTCTTCCCTTATCGCTAAGACCGTTTCATGACTTATATTTCTTCCTGCACTACCGAATTCCACCTGTTTCTTTTGACCTTCTTTAATTTGTTCGTCACTTCTTGTTAATCGATCAACCAATTCCTCTTTTTCAAGCGGTAAATATTTCTCAAGCACTATTGCAGTTTTTTCAGGATCATCCACATGTCTAGTAACTTTGGAACTGCTTAACTCCTCATCCAGAACGGCTACTAAACGATAACTTAAAGTATCCGAAGCGATTAGCTCACCGGTACGGTCAATAATTTTCCCACGATCTGCCGTGAGTACCGACTCTCTCGCGTATTTATTTTCCGCCAATGAAGCTAGTACTTTACCTTCTGCTTCACCGGTTACTTGAATGAAAATAAGCCTTCCAAATAATAAGAAAAAGAGCCCTCCATAAACGATAAACATTAGAAAGGCTCCCCATTGGAATCTGAATTTCTTCTTCATCGTCCAGGCACAACCTTAACGTTTTTTTCGTTTAGATTCAAACCAAGCTCTCTAGCTTTCTCCCATACTTTTTCATAGGTAGATTGTTCTTTTACTTGGATGGACAATTCCGTATTCTGTTTTGTTGTTTCCTCTATCTTCCCGCTAAGTAGTTGGACTTCCCTATTCACATCATTTAATTGACTTTCATTATGTAAGATCATCGATGCGAAAAGAACGAGGACTGCTATAAATGATACGAAAAGGAACTTCTCCCCCGCTGAAAAAAGCTTTTTGGAACGCCTTACCTTCGGCTGTTGTTTTGGCAAATCATGTGTTTCATATTCTCTTTGTGGTGACACCATGACTCTCTGCTCTATTGCCATTCGTTATCCTCCTCATTTGTTTTTTTCGACAATCCTTAATTTAGCGGATCTAGCACGTTTGTTTTCTTCTATTTCTGTTGGATCTGGAATAATTGGTTTTCTCGTAATTTGTTTTAATAGCGGCTTCATCTCGTCAGGTATTATCGGTAAGTTCCGTGGCATTTCTGGTAATGAAGATGCTTCGCGGAAAATCGCCTTACATAACCGATCTTCTAATGAATGAAATGTGATGACGCAAACACGGCCACCAGGATTGAGCAATGTAATTGCATCCGATATAGAATCTTCTGCTGCCCCTAACTCATCGTTTACAGCAATTCGAACCGCTTGAAATACTCTTCGTGCAGGATGCCCGCCAGTACGTCTTGTTGCAGCTGGAATTCCACTTTTCACTAACTCTGCAAGTTCGGCAGTTGTTTCAATTGGAGATACTTCACGTGCCGCTTCAATTTTCCTTGCAATTCCTTTTGAAAACTTTTCTTCTCCGTAGCGAAAAAAGATTCGCACAAGATCTTGGTAAGACCAATTATTAATCACTTCATAAGCTGTCAATGTCGCTTCCATATTCATGCGCATATCGAGCGGCGCGTCATGATTGTAGCTAAATCCACGTTCGGGTGTATCAAGTTGCGGTGATGAGACACCTAAATCATAAAGAATCCCATCGACATGGGTAATCCCTATGTTTGCAAGTTCGTCCTTTAAATACCTAAAATTTGAATGAATAAAAGTTACATTTGATATATAATCCTTGAGCCGTTCTTTTGCAACTTCGATTGCGGAAGTGTCTTGATCAAAACAAATGAGACGACCTTTTTCTGAAAGTCTTTTTACAATTTCTATACTATGCCCTGCGCCACCAAGTGTGCAGTCAACGTATATGCCGTCTTCTTTTATATTTAAACCATCGACGGCTTCCTCGAGCAATACCGTTGTGTGATTGAACAATTAAGTCCGCCTACTTTCTTAAGTTAAAAATCAAAGTCAATAATATTTTCTGCAATGTCGTTGAAAGATTCTTCGGACTCGTCGTAGTAGGTATCCCATAGCGGTTTTGACCAAATTTCAATACGGCCAGATACACCAATGACAACACAATCTTTTTCAACTTTTGCATAGTTACGCAGTGATGCTGGAATGTTGATGCGGCCTTGCTTGTCCAATTCAACTTCTGTTGCTCCGGAAAAGAAGAATCGGGTAAATGCACGCGCATCTTTCTTCGTTACTGGTAAAGCTTTGAGCTTTTCCTCGAGTATTTTCCATTCATCCATAGGATAGCCAAAGAGACAGTTATCTAGGCCACGAGTCAACACGAAATTACCACCCAAATGTTCCCTGAATTTCGAAGGGACAATTAGGCGACCTTTTGTATCTACCGTGTGTTGATATTCACCCATGAACATACTCTTCACCCCACCATGTAAAATAAATGTACCACATCCCCCCACATTCCTCCACCACTATTCGGAATTTCTTTACGTTTTCATTGAAAATGCGTAAATAGTACTTGTTTCATTGAGATAATACCGCGATTTCTTAGACTTAGTAACTTTGTGGGGGAGTTTCCCTATAAAGTGAAACTTCAATAAGTGGGATGATTTCTCCCACTTATTGTTAGTTGAACCAATCGGGCTTTTACGGGCAGTTGATCTCCCACCTATCCTTATCGCTTAACTCAAGTCTTGTGGTGGAAGTCTTACTGCCCGTTAATGCGGGATAAAGTGAAAAACAGGTGTCTCGATTATACGGCGACACCTGTTTTTCAAAATGATGATGGATATGAAATGACAGTAATGTTAGAATTGAGTGAAGTATTCATTTTTTGTTTCAGACACAAATAGTTAGGGGGAGTATTGTGAGAAAGTCGAAGATACTTATCGGTATACTAATTTGCATTTTTCTAGTTGGGTGTTCAGAAAAAGAAGAAGTTAAGGAAGAACCAATCGTAGAATCAACACAAGAAATAGGGAAACCATTCGATTTGGGTGTTCACTCCGAAACCGGTGCTTATGGCGCAATTTTAGATACGTATTGCTGGGATGAAGAGGAAGATGATAAAACTTGTTCAATCGAACCTACCCCACCACATGAACTTTTAAGGGGAAAAACCCATTTTAGTGTAGCGGAAGAAACAGAGGTTTCCTTCTTTTTTACCGCAATAGACATGGAACGACCCAATTTAGCTAGCCCGGAAAAGTTTGAATTGATCCAGATAGGAAAAGATGGGGAATCTACTTTCGAGGTGATTAATAAACAATTCACGGCACCTAAAGAAACTGGCGTCTATTATTATTCAGCTATCCTCACATGGGATGGCGATTTAAAAGGAGAAGCTATTTATGCTTTTTCTTTGTCAGTCCGATAGTTACAAAAAAATGTTGTTTTTGAAATAAAAGGATGAAGGAGGATTTATGTGGGGAAGACGAAAATAATACTATTAATATTAATTGGAATACTTCTAATCGGGTGTTCCAATAGTGTTGAGGAAAATCTGCCCAAGGAACCGCCTGAGGTAATCAGTAATGGAATTGGAAACCCACCAATTTTCCGTATAGTGTTAGGTGATCATGGTATATCTGGGACACTGGACAAGTATTGCTGGGAAGAAGAGGAAAAAACATGTGCACTTGAAGCAACTCCTCCGAAAGAAAGATTAAAAGGGATACATCCCATAAGATTAGACCAAGAAGAAAAATTAACTTTTTCATTGTCCACATCAGATTTAAATTCTGCGACCGAGCAACTACTTCAACCAGATGAAATCGAATTGATTCAGACTAAAAATGATAAGGAATCTACATTTGAAGTGAAAAACAAAGAATTCACAGCACCTAATGAAAAAGGTATCTATTATTATTCAGTTATTCTCACATTTGATGGTGATATCAAAGGAGAAGCAATTTATGCTTTTTCACTGTCAGTTCGATAGGCACACTTTTCAAAAATGTCACAATCTCTTTAGGCGAATAAGAGCTCAAAGCGATAAGATATTCAAAAAACTGAAAGGATGAGGATTATGTTGGGGAATTTAAAAATAATACTTGTGATAATTCTTGGAATCTTTCTAGTCGGGTGCTCCAAAAACGTTGAGGAAGATTTACCTAAAGAACCAATAGAAGAAACCAGTAAAGAAATTGGAAACCCACCAGAAGTCGCGATAATATCTGGTATTCTAGGTATACCGTTGACATTGGATAAGTATTGTTGGGAAGTAGAGGGAAAAACATGCGCGCTTGAAGCGACTCCCCCCAAAGAACGGTTACAAGAGAAACATCCCATTAGATTGGATCAAGGAGAAAAAATAACTTTTTCATTGTCTGCATCAAATCCAAATTCCCTAACAGAGTTTCTTCAACCCAATAAAATCGAATTGATACAGACTAAAAAAGATGAAGTTTCTACATTTGAAGTGCCGAACAGAGAGTTTACTGCTCCTAATGAAAAAGGTATCTATTATTATTCAGCTATTCTCAAATTTGATGGTGATATAAAAGGAGAAGCAATTTATGCTTTTTCACTTTCAGTTCGATAGGAATACTTTCATAATAAAAATGTCACCCACCTTTTTTAGGCGAGTGACATTTTTTCAATTTCTGTTAATCAATTTTGCTTGTTTTAATTTTTAACGAAGCCATGATGTAAAATACAACTGTCAATAATAGGATTACCGGTATTCCTTGATACCACTCGCTTCCATTTTGCACGAGAATCGTTTTTTCTGGTAACAAGTATTGAAATGGGTTGATCCATGCAAAAGCCGGCCATGTGATGAACGATGTGACGACATAGCCCCCTACCAACGCGCCCAATAAAACAAACAATGTTAACAAGGTATGCTTAAAGAGCAGACTAAATAATAAATAAAGGGCAATTACAATGACAATCGTGATCGTCAAAACGAGTAACCCTTCTGTCAAAAAGTCAGCAATCGTTATGAAAGCAATTTGGTTATTTTTTTCGATGAGAATTGGATAATTAAATGCCCCCTTCTCTCCAAAAACAAATCCAATGAAGGTAATTGCCCCGAGGATAGAATTTCTCCAAATAGGAAAAGACGGAGAATCTACTTTTGAAGTGATTAATAAACAATTCACCGCACCCGAAGAAACAGGCGTCTATTATTATTCAACTATCCTCACATGGGACGGTGATTTAAAAGGAAAAGCCATCTATAACTTCTACTTCGACATTTGATTGAAAACTCTTTCTAATTACTGCAATCAATTCCAATTATTCTATTTTAATTTTAATAGTAATAATGCTAATTTAACTTTCCTAAATTAACTTTTTACTTCCCCTCTTATATTGAAGCGCATAAATTTTAATGGTACAATAACACGAGGTGGCAAAATATTCAAATAACCGAAGGGTGAGGATTAATGTTAGGAAAATCAAAAATAATACTTGTGATGATTCTTGGAATCTTTCTAATAGGATGCTCCAAAAATGTTGAGGAAGATTTGCCCAAGAAACCAATAGAAGAAACCAGTATAGAAGTTGGAAACCCGCCAGAAGTTATCATAGGATCTGTCGAACTTGGTACACAGGCGACACTGGATAAATATTGTTGGGAAGAAAAGAGAAAAACGTGTGCACTTGAAGCCACTCCTTCGAAAGAAATATTACAGGGAAGACGTCGCATAAGATTAAACCAAGGGGAAAAAGTTATTTTTTCATTGGCCGCATCAAAGCCACCTAGCTTGACAGAGCTACTTCAACCCAATAAAATCGAATTGATTCAGACTAAAAATGATGAGGAATATACATTTGAAGTGAAAAACAAAGAATTCCCAGCACCGAATGAAAAAGGGATCTATTATTATTCAGCCATTCTCACATTTGATGGTGATATCAAAGGAGAAGCTATTTATGCTTTTTCACTGTCGGTTAGATAGAAACAATTTCAAGATAAAAATGTCACCCACCCTTCAAGGCGAGTGACATTTTTTTAATTTCTGTTAATCAATTTTGCTTGTTTTAATTTTTAACGAAGCCATGATATAAAATACAACGGTCAACAAAAGAATTACCGGTATCCCTTGATACCACTCACTTCCATTTTGCACGAGAATCGTTTTTTCTGGTAACAAGTATTGAAATGGGTTGATCCATACAAAAGCTGGCCATGTGATGAACGATGTGATGACATAACCCCCTACCAACGCACCCAATAAAACAAACAGTGTTAACAAGGTATGCTTAAAGAGCAGACTAAACAATAAATAAAGGGCAATTACCATGACAATCGTGACTGTCAAAACGAGTAAACCTTCTGTTAGAAAGTCAGAAATCGTTATGAAAGCAATTTGGTTATTTTTTTCGATGAGAATTGGATAATTAAATGCCCCCTTCTCTCCAAAAATAAATCCAATTAACGTAATTGCCCCGAGGATAACCCCCGTCGTAAACAAATAGACGATGACAGAACTCCAAAACTTACTCAAAATAATCTGCGTCTTTTTTAACGGCTGGGTAAATAACAGGTTAATGGAATGATTTTCATACTCCCCCGAAAGAATTTCACCAATCAAGAGGACCAAAATAATAATTGCCCCTAAGGTAATATACAAATCAACAATATGCTTCATAAAATTCGGTAACGCCAAGCTATACATCGGATGTTCGGGTTTAATATCATCTGCCAATAATTTTTCATTCATGGCAAGTCTATGTTCGATCTCCTTGAAAGAGAATGGATGGTCACCGCCTGCTTCCTTGTAATTCACGGTATCTAAAAGCGCTTGGTTTTGAAGCGTCAGTTTCGCTCTCCAATCATCCCCCGGGTTCGCCGCCCTTAAGTCATATAGCGAGATGAGCATGGTAGTCGTAATATCTTTTAATAATTCTGCTTTTTCATTTTCCGGATCTTGTTCTATTTCGAATCCATGTATTCTCGATTTTCCCTGGGCCGTGCTGATTTGGGATTCTATTTCCCTTAGTTCTTCTTTTTCGATATATTCCTGAAAGGTAATATTACGAAAAAAAAGAGCGCCAATGCCAATGATAATTAGCAACAACAGGTATATGAATTTTTTACTAAAGAAAACCTTTTTTAATTCGAAGGTTAGTAATTTCATACAGATTTCTCCCCTGCAAACAACTCTTGATACCGCTTCTCCGCCCCTACTTTTTCATTTTCAATATTTTTGATTGTGATGAAACTTTTATTGAGCTGCGTGATAAGTGTTTGTAAATCAATATCTGTCTCGAGAAAACCTATTTGATTTTTATCATTGATTGTAAAAGGTGTTTTTTGCGCCTCTAATACTTCTTTCGCCTTTTCCAAATCATTTACGGTAATCAAATAGTAGTTTGTCGCAAGATCCTGAAGCGACTCTTTCAGAAGCGCACCATCTTTCATGAAGTAAATCGTATTTGTCAATCGGTCAATTTCATCGAGATTATGGGAAGAAAGAATAATAGTTGTCCCTTCCTGATATAACTCCAGCAAAATTTTCCGCATATTTATGGCACTTGTTGGATCTAGTCCGTTCAACGGCTCATCCAATAGCAATATTTTTGGCTCGTTAATAATTACCATCGATAGCAATAAATGTTGCTTCATGCCGAGTGAATAATTTCTAACTCGTTTCTTTAAGTAATCCGCCATTCCGACCCGTTCGGCTACTTCCTGAATTTTAGTTAACGGGATTTTTTGAACATGACAGATGAATTTCAAGTGATCATAGCCTGTCAAATCCCCATATAAAATCCGGTTGTCTTGTAAATAGGATAATTCATAAAAAAGAGAGGTGTCCGTATGTTTTTTTCCTAAGATTTCGACGTTCCCTTCATTGAACGAAAGAAGATTTGTCATGCAGTTGAGTAACGTCGTCTTTCCCGAACCGTTCGGGCCGACTAATGCGATAATTTGCGGCGACTCCACCGTAATATCAATTCCTTTTAAAACCATTTGCTTCTTATACTGTTTTTTTAAATTGCTAACCTGAACAATCATCTCATCACTCCCAATCCATTTTTTCATTAACGTCCATATTTATATTGCATAACTGAAACGATATAGGTCACAGCTAAAATAATTAAACTAGATACACCAAACGCGATTAACCCGTTCGTATAGGAAAAATCGAAGTTCTTTAGCGTTACAGCCAATTCCATCGTCACTACTTGCGGCACTGAAAAGTAATGAAATGGTATATACGGCGCCAAGCTAGACAAGACGGATTCTTCACTTAGTTTAATGCCCATAATGATGGTGGCGATTGTTAACCCAAGCGCGATTGATGCCCTTTTCGTTAAAATTGAGTAGAGAAATAGAATGGAATAACAAAAGAGTAGAATCATAAAGAACAAGAAAGCTGACTTCAAAATGAATGTACTCATGTTCATAAAGGAAAAAGAATACTCTTCCCCGTAAATTAAAACTGGGTAATTCCAATAACCAAATGAGTCAAAAACCGTTCCAAGGATTAATGAAAAAATACTGGCAAAGACAAGAATAAAGGCGCTCGATAATAACACAGTTAAAAACTTGCTCAGCAACACTTTATCTCGGCGAATTGGCTGCGTTTGCAGTAAATGAATCGGACCGTTCCTTCCTAGCCCTTCTTTCGTCACGATATCTCCGAATAGAAAAAGGAAAAATATTGCACCGGATACGCCAAATAGAAGTCGAAATAGATGATTGAGGTAATAAATACCAGTAGGCGAATACTTAGTACTAAACTTTACAACCATCGCCTTAAACTCGTCTTCATATCCACCTTCGATAGGAAAATGCAAATCGTAAGCCGTCATATGCGACCAATAATCATATCGAAGAACAGGTGCAATCTCCCTTTCCATTAACCATCTATACTCCGCAAGACGAGTCTCAGTTGTGAAAGGCGTTGCCCAGGATGAGGTATAATATTCATCCTTTCTTATTCTAGCCAGATGATCTTCATCTCTTGCCATGTCTTGATTAAGAAGTGTTGTCCAATCATTTTCTTGAAACGCTTTCAGTGTTATTTCATCTTTTTTATTCCACTCCTCTTGAAACTCAAGATCACTTTCCAAACCTTTTTTTGAATTACTATCGCTTGAATCAATGGAATCCATTATTCTTTGGGTTGCTATTTGATTCCTGTGAATATCACTTTCCTTTTCTGAAATTAACTCTTCAACTTTAACCGTATTAATGTGTACAAAAATGTAATAGGCAATGATAAAGACACAAAACGCCAGCAGCAATATGCGAAAAAGATTCGACGTAAATACTTTTTTCATTTCAAACTGAATTAACCTTATCACCAGCAATACCTCCAATGAATTCATTACTCGCATTGAGAGAATCCCTTAATCTATCACAATTTTTATTATTGTATTGAAAAGTTCTTTCTGCCCTACGATTAAATCTTCAACACTCATTGTATTCAGGTTTATAAATAATAATAAGCAACTACAAATATGCAAAAACCCAGCAGTATAATCTGAAAGAAATTTGATTTAACCTGCCCTTTGAAAGAGGTCTCCCACCTCTAAACGTTTCGGGCGTAGCCCAGTGAAAGTTTCGATTGGCGTTTAGCCAAAGATATTTTGTTCATATTGCCAGGTATTGTTACGGGTAAGCAGCTCCAATTCCTTAAGACTCACTTGTTTGTAGCTTTTATTTGGAATGGTGATATAGTCATTGTCAATCGACTTCACATAAGCTCCGTTTGTTCCTGTGAAACCAGTAATGTAGCCAATATTTCCAAATAATTTCACTTTATCATTCAAATAAAACCCCTTAAGTTGTTTCGTATTCTTTTCATTTCTTTTGCTACTTACATTTTTTTCTTTTCGGCCTTTCCTCGCTGTCGCTTCATGCAAAGAACGTTTTTTCTTACGGAACTGTTTCAGTTTGAACATCTCGTCGATATTCCAATGGATAGAAGAAATTCCACTAATTGCAATGGCATCATTGGCGTGACTTTTTTCCAAACCTAGCTCTTTTCGTTTTGGTGTCGTGATTGAACCATACGTAACTATTGCATCAGGATATTTAGTGAATACACGTCTTCGAAGGATATTCATAAATGTGCCTTCTTTATAGCGCGGCAGTTTCTTGCCTTCCATCATCCACTTATATAAAATTTTGCCTTTTTGATGATTTTCGTGCGTATGACAATCTGTACAAACTGAAATTAAATTATCTGCGCGATTTGTTCCACCATGTGAACTGTAGACGATGTGATGTGTATTTAGTATTTTGTTTTTCATTTTGCAAACTTGGCATGTGTATTTGTCCCTTGACAACACGAAATATCGCACATCATAGTAACCATATGTTTGGCCTTGTTGATAGTCCACGCCTTGAATATCGGGACGAATCATTTTTTGCACATCAAATTTTCCGACCTCAATCGTCAGTTTTGGATTCGGGACAAGCGAACAAAACTGATCGATCCAAAAGAATGTATTCTCTATTCGACTTTGAATACTTGGTGGCAGCCATCCATCCGGACGAATTCGATTTTGAAATCTT
Source organism: Sporosarcina sp. Y1009 (assembly GCF_057669865.1). NCBI lineage: Bacteria > Bacillati > Bacillota > Bacilli > Caryophanales > Caryophanaceae > Sporosarcina > Sporosarcina sp. Y1009. The sequence goes on from NZ_JBYHFO010000002.1 coordinate 323,654, forward strand.
TGCGCTCGATACCGAGTTTTTCGACTTCGCCTAGAACGTCTGTAAGTTCTTCGTGTATCTATTAATTTTTTGACATCTTGGCGTAATTCAATTTCACCTTTGAGTAGAACTTCTTTATCGCTTACAATCGCAACGCCAACATGTTTCGCACCTAGGTCGATACCAATCTTCACTTCCTGTTTATAGCCGCTACTTCCATAAAGAAGTTGGATTGTAAATGGCTTGTAGGACACGATCTTCGCTTTCTTTTCTTTCAATAACAACCTTGCTTTTCTTGGTTTACAAGGCATCAATGCCTCTCCGTGTTTATTCAAGACGAATACGAGCATATCGCATTCCCTCCCTTTGGAGTTTGTTACCCTTCGCCAATGTTGGTAAGGCTTTACGGTTACACCGCCAAATCAGGTTGACCGTTCCTACCCATTCAGAACTTTTACAGCGCCTGCACAGAGCAACGGACTAGGGTATCATCCGAAGGTGTGATGACCAAACCAACGTAGTTTTCGAAAAACTTAGGCTAGACAACTAAAGGCTTTTACAAGCCCCCACTTCAATCAGACCGTAGGGTCAATAAGTGGTGGATAGTTGACCTATTTTCGTCATTTCAAATTGCACTAATTTGATCATGGAACCATCCCCAATTTATTTGTCGATGGATTGCAGTACACCACACTAGACCCCCTTCTCGTTCAAGTTCTCTAATCATTACAGCAAATCTAACAATTCAATTACTTATGCTATCGGAATTTTTTCCTATAGTCAATAGACCTAATAAGTACAATTCCAATAAAAAAACACCCCAAACCGCATGAAGATGCAGGGTGGAGTGTTACCAGTTAAAAGTAAATTAATTTATGGGTTCCATCAAATTCCAATGGGAGTTCTAACAAATCTTTAATAAGGGTTGGGCCATATGCATTCATATATGTATATGGTGTGTAACTTCGTTCTTGTAGACCATTGTTTGGGTATAAGTCGGTTTCTATTAGACTAAATTTACGAAGAGCAACTTCATGCTTAATGAGAAGTGCTTCCTCGGACTTCTCTTGTAAATAGTTGAACTGCAGTTTATGGAAATTTAAGTTCTTTTCCAAAATATCATTCATCATACGCTCATCAGAATCGATTGTACGACTAATTTTTTCATATTCTTTTATTAGAACTTTTTCCACTTCGATTACAGCTAGGTCAAATTGTTTGTTTTGTAGTGTCCCGATAAATTCATCACGGGCCCACGTAACCTCTCCCGTAACGGCATCTTGGAATGTCAATTCTTTCTCTTTTAACGCTTTATCAGTATCCCTTGGAACGAGCGTTAACGATAACCTCGGTACAATAATCGGCATTTTAATCCCAAGCTGGTGAAACGCTTCTTTTAATAATGCCCAATACGTAATTTCTCCCGGGCCACCTACGAATGCGAGAACGGGAAATACCAAGTCTTGCATAAGGGGCCTCGTTGCGACGTTATTACTTAAAAGAAATGGTGACTCTTTTGCGATTTCCAACATTTCTTGGGTAGTAAATCGAAGTCCTGCACTATCGTTCACGTAGTACTCATCTCTTCGTGTCAGTAACATGCGACCAGTTTCATGCACGTAAAATAAATGCGAAGCATCTCCTCCTGCATCAAGCGGTTTCCCGTAACCATCCGAATCGAACATTGATTCCTTATCGACAATGGCCGCTGCAATGCTTTCCGATTCTTGGATAAGTAGTTGGAAATAATCACTTTCCAGCTCACGTAACGGTTTGTATGCTGAATCGATGAATAATAAACCTTCGTCTGCAAATAGACCATTCATTAATCGAACAAAGAAACCTGTAAACGTATTCTCTCTATCAACTGCAGCTAAAACTTCTTCCATCAACGGCCTTGTGTATGCCGTCTCGCCAAACTTGCTGAAAATATTACCAACATATTTTTTCATCTCTATCTGATCAAACACCGCATCAGATGCCATTAATTTTAAAACGAATTTATCTTGAATTTGTTCTTTCGTCACACCACCAGCTGAATTTGTATAGACATGGTTAATTTCATTAATATCATGATCTTCACCCGCCACCCAAAAAACCGGGACGACTGGCACGCCTAAAGTTTGACGTTGTTTCTTTGCAAGCAAAATTACCGAAATTGCTTTATGTACGGAAAATAAAGGCCCTGTAAGTATGCCAGCTTGTTGTCCGCCGATTACTGTTACCGCATCTTCCTCGAGTTCCTCCAAATGTTTGTGGGCAGTTGGTGAAATTCCAAACGGCTTCATAAATGAACGAACCGTTTCCACGAGTTGTTTTCGTTTATAGTTGCGCGTTGATAACTCAGTTAGTCTTTCTGGATATGAACTTTCTTTGTTTTCATAGTCAAAATATGTATGTATAAATTCATTATCATTATTGTATGATTGCATGACTTTATTTTGTTCAAGTAATGCGATATTGTCCACTTTCATTATTCAGACCCCTTTTTAACAATCCTAATTACCCAAAGTATATCATTATAAAGCGTTTGATTAAAAACAAACGCTTACTCTTTTTTGTTAGTGCTGAGCATATTCTATAATTTTAAGAATTAGGCCGATTAAAAGTAAGATAATATATGACACTGATAAGAGGAGAAAATATAATCGCCAAACCCTCCTGAATAACCGTTTGATCAAAAACTCCTTTACATTCATCTTTTCCAAAATAGCAAAGATCAGGATTAAAATGATTGCAATTACTGAGATATAAACACCAACCAATTCACCGAAAATTGTACGTGCAATGATATACACCGAGAAAAATAAAAAGGGCGTTGTAATATCTGCGGCTTGGCCGAGAACAGATACCGGTGCCTTTCCCATTCGCCTGTAAATCATGAGAACTAGAATCGTTATAATATAAGGACATAGTAGGAACACACCAAATAAGACTGAAAAAATGGTTTGCATCATAGCAGTGCTTCCTTTTTATCAATCGCATAGAGCATTTTTTCTAACATTTCTAGAAGCGGAACTTTTTTATGTATTGCAGTGGCTTTTTCAATCACTGCTGTTACGATTGTTTTAATTTCCATTTGACGTCCTGCTAGTCGATCAGACAGCATCGATGATTTATTATGAGCCGTATTTTGACAGACCGTTGACACAGCTTTTAAAGAAAGATAAGGTCTCATCTCAGGGAACGCATTGAGTAGTTCATCATAAAGACTAATAAATAATTCATGGCATGAAGGATTTGTTAGCAACTCACCATTTTCCACCTCAAGTATCGCGGTTAATGGATTAATCATACAATTGATTAACACTTTTCTCATCAATACAAATTCTGCATTGCTGTGTCTTGTAATTGGAAAACTTTCCGAATGTGCGATTTCCATGACATCGAAAACTGCTGCATCACCTCTACCAGCACCAATCGTAATGAGACCAACACCATTATGTTGTACAGTATTGTCATCAAGCCTGCGTGCCCCGTGCTCGACAGTTGCAAATGCAAGGTTTGGTATCGATGTAGAATTCGCCATGCTGAAATGGTCGAGTCCATTTTGAATGAATAGCATGGGGTTTTTGAGTTGAATACGATTTAATTGTAGGAGTAAATCCTGCAAATCAATATATTTCACAGCAACAATCCAAACGCTTGATGTTTGATCCGTTGGAAAATCTGTTATCGCATGAACGCGGAAAACAGATTCTGAACCATCTACATTTACTCTTCGAATCCCCTGGCTATTAAGTATGCTTGCTTGTTCTTCCCTTCGAACCACCATGGTAACCTTTATACCCGACTCCAATAAGTACGAGCCAAGTAATAATCCAACTGAACCAGCCCCAACAATTACAACAGCCATTTCAATTCTCCTTTCATATAAATAAGCCCGCATAGTAGCGGGCTTATTCGTTACTCTATTTTTCTATTATACAGGATAGACAGGATGTTTTCTCGGTGCTTGGACAATTTCTTTCGTACTATACAATCTGAATCGATCTGCAAGAACGCCTCTTAAATCCGACGGTTCAATGATATCGTCTATTATAAGCTCAGAAGCCATTTTATAGATATCAATTTCTTCTTGATATTCTTTATGTTTCTCTTGAACAAAAGCAAGTTTTTCTTTCGGATCTTCGATGGACTCAATTTTGTTTGAGTAGACCGCATTAACAGCAGCCTCTGGACCCATCACAGCAATTTGTGCAGTTGGAAGCGCAATACACACATCTGGTTCAAATGCTGGACCTGCCATGGCATATAGACCTGCACCGTATGCTTTTCGAACGATGACCGATATTTTCGGGACTGTCGCAGAACTCATCGCCATAATCAGTTTTGCACCATGGCGAATAATTCCTGCGCGTTCCACACTTGTTCCAATCATGAAGCCTGGTACATCAGCTAGGAATAATAATGGAATTGAAAACGCATCACATAAATTGATAAACTTCGTAGCTTTATCCGCAGAGTCTACGAATAGTACGCCGCCTTTTACTTTCGGTTGATTCGCAATAATTCCTACAGGCTGTCCCTCAATTCGAGCTAATCCCGTAATAATTTCCGGAGCGAACAACTTTTTCACATCGAAGAAACTACCTTCATCAATTAAGGCATCTATTGCTTCATACATATCGAATGGTGCATTTTGGTTCTCCGGAATGATTGTTTCTAATGTACGGCCTGCTTTTGCCTCAATAGTTTCTTTGACTTTAGGTTTTTCTGTGTAATTTGCTGGGAAGTATTCGAGGTAACGACGTGCTTCAGCAATTGCTTCTTCCTCATTCGTGGCGAGGACATCCCCACATCCACTAATCGAGCAATGCATGCGCGCGCCGCCCATTTGTTCGAGCGTTACCTTTTCACCGATAACTTTTTCTGCCATTCGTGGTGATCCAAGATACATCGAGGCGTTTCCTTCCACCATAATTAGAAGGTCACAAAAAGCCGGAATATACGCGCCGCCTGCTGCTGAAGGACCAAATAATATACAAATCTGTGGAATGAAACCAGATAATCTTACTTGGTTGTGGAATATCTTTCCTGCACCGCGACGATTTGGGAACATTTGGAGTTGATCTGTTATCCTTGCCCCTGCCGAGTCGACAAGATATAGCATCGGAACCCGATTTTTTTCGGCAACTTCTTGAATTCGAATGATTTTCTCAACAGTTTTCGCTCCCCAAGAACCTGCTTTAACTGTTGAATCATTTGCCATTACGCAAACAGTTTGTCCGTTAACTTTCCCCATTGCGGTAACGACGCCATCTGCCGGAAGATCTCCTGCTTCATAATTAGCAAAACGACCATCTTCCGTGTATTCGCCGTTATCAAAAAGAAGTTCCAAACGATCTCTTGCAAACAGTTTATTTTGCTCTTTTAGGCGTTCATGGTATTTTGCATGGCCACCCGCAAAAATTTCTTTTAGTTTTGAGTCAAGCTCTTTGTTATATTCCACTTTTTCTACCATCCCAATCCCCTTCCCTTTTTAAAACATGCGTTGATGTTCTTCAACGATTACTCCCCTAAAGTAACAAGAACATCGTTTTCATTCACAAAGTCGCCAACATTTACATTTATAGCAGATACTTTACCCGCTTCTTCTGCTTCTATTGGAATTTCCATTTTCATTGATTCGAGAACAATCACTACTTGTCCTGCTGTTACTTCTTCTCCTACCGCTACATTTACTGTAAATACTGTTCCTGCCATTGTGGATTTTAATTGTGTCATCATTATTTCCTCCTCTATTTTTCCGACCGGGTTAGAATTGCAGTTGTATAAGTACCTGCTTTAAACGAAGCCTCATTTAAGACCTCAGTAAACAACGGTATATTCGTTTTTAAACCTTCAATCTTAACATCTGAGAAATAAGCCTTCGATTTTTCAATTGCTTCGTCTCGAGTATTTGCGTGAACAATCACTTTTGATATTAATGGATCATAGAAGGGCGTAACTTTCCCGTTCTCAGCGTAACCATTATCAATTCGAATACCGTCCAAATCACTTTCTAATTTCAGTTTCGTAATTGTTCCCGGAGACGGCATGAATGTTTTCGGGTCTTCCGCGTACACGCGAAACTCCAAAGCATGTCCTTTAAGCTGAATGTCGTCTTGTTCTTTAACTGGAAGTTCATTTCCCCGGGCTACTTCTATTTGCCACTCGACAAGGTCGAATCCAGTAACTTCTTCCGTCACAGGATGCTCAACTTGAAGCCTCGTGTTCATTTCAAGGAAGTAGATTTCATCATGATCGTCAACGATGAATTCAACAGTCCCCGCATTTTTATAGTTCACCGCTTTTGCCGCATCCACAGCCGCCTGATAAAGACGGTTTTTCGTTTCTTCTGACAAATTCGGTGATGGTGATTCTTCAATTACTTTTTGATTGCGCCGTTGAACGGAGCAATTTCGTTCAAATAAATGAACAATATTCCCAGCGTCATCACCGAATATTTGTACTTCGATATGTCTGGCGTTCGTAATATATTTTTCAATGAAGACCAGGTCGTTACCAAAGTACATTTTCGCGCGACTTTTTACTGATTCAAACTGCTGACTGAGCGCTTGCTCACTTTCACAGCGAACCATACCAACCCCGCCACCGCCTGCACTTGCTTTCAACATCACCGGATAACCGATGTCTTGAGCAACCCGAATCGCTTCTTCTAGCGAGTCCACACCATCGTCAGTTCCTGGTACAACCGGAACTGAAGCAGCTTTCATCGTGCTTCGCGAGCCAATTTTGTCCCCCATCTCAGTAATTGTCAAAGCATCCGGTCCGATAAATTTCAAACCTGCTTTTGTCACTAGAGATGCAAATTCAGCGTTTTCCGAGAGTAGCCCATAACCTGGATGAATGCCGTCCGCCCCTTCGCGAATAGCAATTTCTAAAATTTCTTCCCCTTTTAAGTAAGACTGCTGCACGGGTGGTGGCCCGATTAAAAAAGCAGCATCAGCTTGTTGTACAAACGGCATCGTTTCATCTGCTTCCGAATGGACGGCAATGGTTTCGATGCCAAGACGTTTGCACGTATGTATGATCCTACTTGCAATTTCCCCACGATTTGCAATCAGTATCTTTTTCATATTTAATCCCCCAAACTTTTTGAAAGTGAATCTCCCATTCACTTACTAGTTTATACGATAAGTGAAACCGTTTTCAAGCTTTGTCTGAAATTAGTCTATATTCATTCGTTTAATCACTTGCATGTAAAAAGCGTTTGACTGCATCATGATGTGCATCACTTTCCCAAAGGATTGAGCATTGCTGTGCTTCTCCCATCATTCGATCTTTGATAAAGTCGGCAGTCCATTTTCGAATCGCAATCGTCTTATAGGCGCGGTGTACAGTCGGATGAACTTTCAACATATTTTCAATAAACTGCTCCAGCCCTTCTTCTGCATTCCCGCTATAAACTTCAGTGGCCCATCCAATTTCTAACATTTCTGCTGCACTATGAACCTTTGCTTCAGATAATAAACGAAAAACTTGATCGTGCTTGCTGAATTTCTCAAATAGCAATGTTGCTCCACCCCAACCTGTCGTAATGGCAAGTGTCCCTTGGATGAAGCCTACTTTCGCTTTCTCTGAGACGATTCGGTAATCGCAAGCTGTTGCAAGCTCACAGCCTCCACCAACTGCTGTTCCATTCACTAGGGCAATCACAGGCATAGGCAGCGTCGCAACACGATGTAAAAGGCCAGCCATTCGACTGAGCATTGGAAATGATTCCTGTGCAGTATGAAGGTTTTGGTACTCTGCCAAATCTCCACCCGAACAAAATGCCCGATCACCTGCTCCTGTAATGACAACGTAAGAAATAGACAAATTATTTTCGACTTGATTTAAAAAAGATTCAAGTCCATCGACCACCTCTGTATTAATCGCATTTCGCATTTCTGGTCGATCAATCATGAATGTAGCTATATTTTTTTCGATTGTAATTTTGAATGCCAATAAAATTGCACCTCCTGAATTTATCTATAGTATACCAATTGAAAGAATTTTTCGCATAGAAAAAAGGCTACCGAGATCCATGGTCTCACGGTAGCCTTTATAGAGTTTGTTCAAAAACATTCTCTACGTATTCGAATATAATTATTCGCCTACGACTTCTTTTCCTTTGTAGTGTCCGCATGATTTACAAATGCGGTGTGCTAGCTTTTGTTCGCCACAGTTGCTACATGTAGCCATTCCTGGTACTTGTAGTTTAAAATGTGTACGACGTTTTTTTGTTACAGTTTTAGATGTTCTTCTTTTTGGTACAGCCATCTGGGCACCTCCTTAAACGAATTACCTATTCGTCTTTCTTCTCAAATAAGTTTGCCAATCCGGCAAGTCTCGGATCCACTTTTGTTTCACGTTCTTCCTGGAGCCGAGCATTGTACGCCTCGTCGGTTGCATATGACCAACCTTTACCTTCGACGGTCTTCACTTTTTCAGCATCTTCACTGTAAACTTGAAGGGGGATCTCAAGGAGGACGAGCTCCTCTAAGACTGGGGTTAAGTCAACAAAATCTCCGCTGACTTGATGAATTTCATCATCGGCCGCTAGTTCTGTTTCATTCCAACTGAATCGTTCAACGGATTCAATTAAAAATGGAAAAGCGACATCTTCCCACGTTCGGGCACAAGGCAGTATCAGCGTTCCTTCAAGCCGGAATCGGCATGTGAGATTACTCGAGCCAATTGTACAACTTCCGGTTACATGTATAGGCTTGATATCCCGGATTTCCGGGTTCCGTTTTTTAACGGAATCTAGGTTAACCGTTTCGTCAAACGGCATGTCCCCTTGCCTGTATCTCTGTAATTGATTGATGGACCATTTCATGTCGATCACCTCAAGACAACATTCTTGATTATATAATGGGAACAAAGGGATGTCAAGATATTTTCTTGTCACTTCACCATTCCCATAGGTATAATAATATCATTGTAACAAAGGAGAGATAACTTTGAAAGCAACTGGAATTATTGTTGAATATAATCCGTTTCATAATGGCCATAAATTTCATGCTTCAGAAGCACGAAAGACCACAAATGCAGACATTGTTATCGCTGTCATGAGCGGAAATTTCTTGCAGCGAGGAGAGCCTGCTTTTGTTGATAAATGGGTGCGAACGAAAATGGCATTACAAAACGGAGTCGATCTTGTATTCGAGCTCCCTTATGCATTTGCAACATCACATGCCCCTGTGTTTGCAATGGGCGCTATTCAAATACTAGATGCCGCCTGCTGTGAATCCTTTTGTTTCGGAAGTGAAGACGGTAATATTGAACCTTTTAACAATAGTTTGGAGCTTTTAACGAATGCGGAATATGAATATCAACAAACTGTTAAAGAATCCGTTAAAGAAGGTATGAGTTATCCTAAAGCACTTAATGCAGCCTATCAACAAGCCATTCAAACAGCTTCAACTGATATTCCTTTTGCGGATTTAACGATGCCGAACAACATCTTAGGTTTCCATTATTTACAAGCTGCTAAAAACAGTCATTCTACTATGAAAGCCGCAACTATATCCCGTATTGTAGCGGGGTATCATGATGATGCAGTCGAAGGTGATTCTATTGCAAGTGCGACCGGAATCCGTAAGTCCTTTTTCGAATCAAATTCACTAGATGCGATACAGGGATTCTATCCACCAGAGACTTATGATGGTTTACGCGAATGGCAAGCCGAGCGCAAATTCTTCGGGAGTTGGGAGACATTCTATCCCCTTTTAAGATTTACAATCCTGCGCGAGGGACCCGAACGACTAAGTAAAATTGCTGACGTGACTGAAGGAATTGAGAATCTGTTTTACCGTGCTGCAAAAAATAGTGGGACATTTGACAAGTTCATGAACACAGTAAAGTCGAAGCGCTATACCTGGACTAGAATCCAACGCATGCTTACTCATATCTTAACCGGTTTTACGTATGATATGCGTCGACAAATCGAGTCACCTTCCTATTTACGTTTGTTAGGAATGACACAAGCAGGCAGACTTTATTTAAATGAAAATAAAAAGAATTTAAAACGCCCGCTCGTCAGTAAAGTCGCCGCCTTCTCAGATCCATCAATGAAAATGGATGTTCACGCGTCAAATATGTATGCACTAGGAATCGCACAAGGAACTGGGCAGACAATAATTGGTGCTGATTATATGAATTCACCTATCTTCTTGCGTGACTGATTGACTGGAAATAGAGAGTAGAGGAAGAGCACTTGAGTGAATCGTTATTCAAGTGCTCTTTTTGTATTTGATTTTATTGCTTTACCACTTAGTGCCATCCCACTAAGGGCGTATATGGTGCTTATCATGAGAAGGTGACGTTGTGGCCGAACCTGGATACGTTTCGCGTGAACCTAGAAACGTTTTCGTGAAAGAAGGAAACGTTTTGTTCCAACTTAGAAACGTTTTTGGGAGAAGGTGACGTTTTTGCCTAACCTGGATACGTTTCGCGCAAACCTAGAAACGTTTTCGCGAGAGAAGGAAACGTTTTGCTCAAACTTAGAAACGTTTTTGGGAGAAGGTGACGTTTTTGCCGAACCTGGATACGTTTCGCGCAAACCTAGAAACGTTTTCGCGAGAGAAGGAAACGTTTTGTTCAAACTTAGAAACGTTTTCTTAAGAAGGAAATAAATTTCAATATAAAAAGCATAGGAGAGGAATTATTACAATTCCTCCTATGCTTCATTATCAATATATCTTAAGCTTCCTGCTCTGCCAAGGTCGCTGGTTTTTTCTTCGATGACGGAAGCATATTGAATAATATATTCAATGCAATTGCAGTTAAACTTCCTGCAACAATTCCGTTACTCGTAAACATTTGAATACTTTTTGGAAGGTTCGCGAAAAGTTCTGGTGCCACTGTAACGCCTAGACCAATTCCAATGGAACATGCAATAATCATCGGATTTTCTTGTGACGATGCGAAAGTTTTACCAAGCATCTTAATCCCCTGAGAAATAACCATGCCGAACATTGCAATCATCGCACCACCTAATACAGCGGTTGGAATAATTGTTGTCAGTGCAGCAATTTTCGGTACAAACCCAAGTGTAATTAGCATTAATCCTGTTATTAAAATAACTTTTCTGGATTTCACACCCGACATTTGGATTAACCCAACGTTTTGTGAGAATGTCGTATATGGGAACGCGTTAAATAAACCACCTAATACCACAGCGATCCCTTCTGCCCGATACCCTTTTGCAAGATCATCTTTCTTTAATTTCCGCTCACAGATATCTCCCAATGCAAAATAGACACCTGTCGATTCAACTAAAGAAACCATTGCGACTAGAATCATCGTCAAAATTGCTGACCATTCGAATGTTGGCAATCCAAAGTAGAATGGCTTCACCATATGAATTGCTGCTGCTTCGTTAACTGGTGCAAAGTCAACAATGCCCATAAACATCGCAACTACTGTTCCGCCGATTAACCCTAGCAAAATAGAAATCGCACGCATAAAACCTGTAGACATCCTAAACAAAATGATTATAAAGAACAATGTTCCGAAAGCTAGAGAAATATTCGTCAATGAGCCAAAATCACTCGCACCTTGGCCGCCTCCCACATTGTTAATCGCAACGGGAATTAACGTAATTCCAATAATCGTTACGACTGATCCCGTAACAACAGGTGGGAAAAAGCGAACAAGATTTCCAAAAAAACGGCTGATGACGATTATAAAAACACCCGACACAAGAATTGCACCGTAAATTGCGGAGATCCCAAACTCTCCCCCTATCGCAATCATTGGGCCAACAGCAGTAAACGTACAACCTAAAACAACTGGAAGCCCGATCCCAAAGAAACGGTTATTCATGATTTGGAGGATTGTAGCTACACCGCACATCAGTATATCGATAGAAACGAGATAAGTTAACTGTACCGAGGTCAATCCAAGTGCCTCACCAACAATTAGCGGAACAATAACTGCTCCTGCATACATCGCGAGCACATGTTGGATACTTAACGCTGCTGTTCTAGCGCCATTTTTCATTTGGATTCTACCTCACTAAAGAATTCCACTTTTCCATTCGCTAAAGAGCGAATGTTGGCAAGTGACTCAACACGGATTCCTTGCTTACGAATAGCAGCACCACCAGGCTGGAATCCTTTTTCGATAACGATACCGACGCCCGCCAATTCGGCTTTTGCTTGTTCAATAATATCAACTAATCCATGAACTGCTTGTCCATTTGCTAAAAAGTCATCTATAACGAGTACGACATCATCAGCTAATAGAAAATCTTTCGATACAGAAATATCGTTCGTTTCATTTTTTGTGAATGAATGAACACTTGAAGTAAATAAGTGATCCGTTAACGTAAGTGACTTTCTTTTTCTAGCAAAAATCACAGGCACACCTAAATACAAACCTGCCATCATGGCCGGCGCGATACCCGATGATTCTATTGATAAGATTTTAGTGATGTTTGAATCGGAGAATCGAGCTGCAAATTCCTTACCTACCTCTTGCATGAGTTCAGGATCGATTTGATGATTTAAAAAAGAATCGACTTTCAACACCGATTCAGATAATACTTTGCCTTCTTGTAAAATCTTATTCTTCAATTGTTCCACTATAGTTGTTCCTCCTTATTTCACGGTCAAAAAAAGCCCAAAGACCGTGCATCCAATCATGACTAGAGTGGAGCAATGTCCTTCGAGCTTTTTCGAAAGGAAATGAAAAGGAGGCATGCTTAACTTACTAAGCATGGCCCTTCCATTGCTTCCTCATAGTCGATTTGTTTACGGCAAATCGGTAGATACTTGCAGGCCATATCCCTGCGATTATATGAGTGAATGTTATTTGAATATTTTTATTGTAACATGCGATTTTTGTTTATCAATAGGTTTTCATAGTAAACTACAATTCATACACTTCTATATCTTCCGAGATTTCCAGCTTATTATTTTGTTTCGAGATTTTTCAAATAGTTGAGGGCATCATCAATCGTTTTCACTGGAACAATCTTCATTTTCGAACCAATTTTTTCTGCCATCGCGACTGCTTCTTCATAATTAGTCTGTATACCAGGATTTTTATCGCGGACTTCTTGTGGCAACGCATCATCCGGCGCAAAGAATATATCAATGCCTTTATTCGTGGCCGCAATTACTTTAAAATCCGCTCCGCCAATTCTTCCAACAGTTCCGTCCTGCAACATTTCTCCTGTCCCCGCAATATTGTAGCCTTTTGCGAGATCTTCATCAACGAGACGATTCATAATTTCCAACGTAAACATTAAGCCTGCTGAAGGCCCCCCAATATTAGATGTATGCATCGTTACTTCAGGATCTGTTGTGACTGTACGGTCTTCTAAAAACTGGACGCCTAAGCCAATACGTCCATCATTTTCTGGGATCTCCTTCAATTTAACCGGGGAGTTTTTCTCTTCATCTTTTCTTACAAACGATATATTTACTTCATCATCTAGCAGCTTTCTGCCAATTATTTCAGCAAATTGCCCAGGTTCAGTTAATTTGACACCGTCTATGGCATGGATTTTGTCTCCAGCCTCTAGTATTCCAGAAGATGCACTATTTTCCAAAACGCTCATAACGGACACCCCGTCAAAGTCAACCTCAATTGGAATATCTGCACGATCAAATGCTACGGTGATTGCATTAAATTGCGAATCAGACATTAATCTTTTTTGGCGCAAGTTGTATTCATTTTCATTTTCACCTGACCTACGAACTTGTTGTGGAGGTAGAATTTTTCGTTGACTAGAAAATGTAGAATAAGCATAGGATGCCGGTGTAGCTTTTGCTAAAGCAATCGTCATTAAGCTGAACGTTCCCTTGTCATTCTCGTCTCCACCTTCAACTTCAACTAATGGCGTTAAATCATAGGCTCCGCCAGGTTTAGATATGTATACATCCATAGGGTAAAGAAACAGTACCCCGACGCCAATCAATAAAATTACGGTAATTATAACTCTCTTCCAATTCATCTCCTGCACCTCCAATTATTAATAGCATGTACTCTTTGGACATATATAATAGTGTAACAATTAAATTTCGTTTGTATTACTTTTTACGCGCAAATTGAAAGGAGAGAAGTGCATGAGCCTAAAAGTAGATCTGTGCACATACTAAGATGGTCAACCTCTTTATTATATGGGGATTAATCTTACTTTTCATTTTACAACCAGGCGTTGCCCATGATGGAGCTGAAACAGGTGCTAGGTTATTTGTACATGCACTGCTACCTTATTTACTCCCTTATATTATATTAACTCAATGGTTATTAAAGATGCCATCAACAGAAAAAAGAGTTGCACCTTGGAAGAAATTTATGAAGGCTTATGTTCTTGGATCATTTGGAGGATTTCCTGTTGGCGCTGTAACGGTATCTGCGATGACAGAAAATAAGGAAATCACTCGAAAACAAGGAGGTCTATTATTAGCATCATGTCATGCGCCAGGTCCTATGTTCGTCATAGGATTTGTAGGTATTGAATTATTTACTGATATCACTATTGGTTGGAAGTTATTAATCGCTATTCATATCGTAAACATTATGTATTTCTTCATGACTTTGCTCTTCATTGGCCGTCAAAAAGAGATACTTAACGATGTTCAGCCCAATCAAACACAGTCAACGATGCCGCTTTTGGACTCCATCAAGGATAGCTCTGAAATTATTATTTTAGTGGCAACAACTGTCATTTTCTTTTCAGCGTTAGGTGTTGTGTTAGCTACCAGCTTCGCCTCCATTTTTTCAGTAGATACTGGCATTGCACAAACGGCAACACTGGCATTTTTTGAAATGACTTCTGGTGTTCAGTCTGCAACAATTCATTTCAGCGATTTACCCATATTCCCTATTCTTATAGCGGCGATCATTTCAATGAATGGTTTAAGTATCCACATACAAGTAGCAGTCATCGCAAAATCAGCAAAACTTTCACTACGACCGTACCTCATCGGAAGAATTTGGAGTATTTTAATGGTCCCCACTCTCTTTTACTTTTTGCTTTAACCTGCCCTTTAAATAAAAGAAGGCTATCATGAATACATGCCCATGATAGCCCTAAAGACGACTACTTTGCATACTTATTTTTGAGCGCTTCTTCTACAGCTCCTGGTACAAGTTCTGATATATCTCCGCCATACTTTGCAACTTCTTTAACAATGCTAGAACTTAAAAAGGAATATTGATTATTTGTCATGACAAAAAAAGTTTCTATTGTTTCATCAAGTACTCGGTTCATGGATGTGATTTGCATTTCATACTCAAAATCGGTAACGGCTCGTAATCCACGAACAACTGCAACTGCTCCTACTTTTTCAGCGTACTCAATCATCAAACCACCAGATGATTCCACTTTAACGTTGGGAATCGATTGGGTCACTTGGCGAATCAATTCCATTCTCTCATCTACCGTGAATAATGAGTTCTTTGATGAATTATTCATAATCACAACATTTACATTCCCAAAAACTTTTGCAGCTCGTTTTATAATATCAAGATGACCATTTGTAATTGGATCAAAACTACCTGGAACTACAACTACTTTAGACATTCAAATACCTCATTTCTCGTAAATTGATATCGCGATATTACCATAGGTTGTGCATTTCTTTTTTGGGTATGGACCATAAGATTCCGGTAACTCTAGTTTATGATCATGTTCGCATACGATAATAGCGCTTTCAGCCAGAAGACCTTCCGTAGCAAAGGTCTCGGTTAGCTGGTAGAAATCGTTTTGTGCATAGGGTGGATCTATGAAAAGTAAATCTATTTTTTTACTTTGTTGTCGTAAGACTTTCGAAGCATTTCTCGCATCAGCTTGGTTAATATGTACGATTTCATGATAATGACATTTTTCTACATTGCTTTTAATAACGGCACAAGCCTTTCGATTTTTCTCGAATATAAACGCTTCACTTGCACCGCGTGATAATGCCTCTAGTGAGAGTGCACCACTGCCGCCAAATAATTCCACCACAAGTCCACCATTAAAGTAAGGCCCAATCATATTAAATACAGATTCTTTCACTTTATCCAATGTCGGCCTGGTCTGTACGCCTTCTAACGATTTGAGCCGTAATCCTTTTTTATCTCCCGCAATAATTCTCATTCATGCTCAACCTTTCTAACCTAAACACATTATAATCCAGCTTTATAATCATATTCCTTTGCTTTATCGGGTTTTGCATTTTCATAAGTGGTTTTTACAAATGGCCGATATGAAGGCAAAACTTTTTTAACAGTCGGAAGTTGTGATACTTTGTTAATAACTGACTCCACATCACTTTGATTGCAATAGAGTACGACATACTTCATTTTCTTAGATATAAAATGAACATGCCCATACTTTCGTAGCGATTTTGCTTGTCTTAAATGATGGAGGTAAATGATAACACCTTGTCGATCGATCATTCGATTCCCCTCTTTTCTTACTACCTACAATACCATATCGCAGAAATGGGCTGCAACTTACATATAGCTGACAACGAGACACTTATATCTTATAATAAACAAAAGCACCTAATGATTGAAATAATTAGGACTGAATAAGCTTGAAAAATACATGCATTTGATAAAGGGGGGTTCGTATTGGGTAGAAAAACTAAAGTTGCCATTTCAGTGGGGGCAGTTGGAATAGCTGCTTGGGCTGCTTCTAAAGCCGTTGTAAAACCTATTGTACGTGAAGGAAAAAAAGCACTAGAATTTAGTAATCCAATTGTATTGGCAAATCGGGGTGGTCTATTCGATGCACCTGAAAACACTTTATCAGCATTCAAAAATTCGGCGTCACTTGGCGTTCATGGATTTTATGTTGATATCCGATTAACGAAAGATGAGGAGATTCTTGTTTTTCATGATGAATATTTGGACAGCACTACGAACTTTGTAGGAAAAGTAGCTGATTTCACACTAAACGAACTAAAAAAGGCGGATGCAGGTTACCACTTCACTGATGAAGATGGAAACTACCCATTTCGCGGGACCGGTGAAAAGTTACTTTCGTTAAATGAGTTACTTGAAAGATTTCCACATATGCTAATCAGTATTAATATGACGGAATCTCCCGATACGTACGAGGGAAGTCTCTTACCATCTAAACTATGGCGACTTATTGAAGAATATAATGCCGAAGATCGAATCACCGTCACAAGTTCTTATGACGAACAAATTGATCGTTTTAATTTATATGCACAAAATCGCATTGCTATAGGTGCTGGAGATGATGAAGTTAAAAAATCATATGCTGCTTATGCCAGCCAATTTGGTCATCTTTACAATCCACAAGCGGATATGTATCAAGTTTCAGAAAGACTAGGCATTTTCTCACTTTGTAGCGAAGGCTTTATAGAATACCTATCCAAGTTAAATATCCCAATTTACTATAAAGACATTGAAGATAAAAATACTATTTTAATACTTATCAAAAACGGCGCTGCTGGTTTTATCACGAGTAATCCCGAACAAGTTATGCAGATTATTCTTGAAAACACGTCAGATTGAGTAGAAACCACAAAAAAACACCTTATTTCTGTCATTTCCCAGAAATAAGGTGTTTTTTATGCGGAACAAGAACAGCTTCCACCAGAGCCGCAGCCACTGCCGCAAGATGAATCAGTAAAAAATGCACTTCCAGCTGGAACTTTTACTGAATCCGAAACCGATTTAGCAATTACTGAACCGATTTCATCGTATAAAAATTGAAGATCATTTTCTGCTAGGCGTAGTGCAGCCACCTGCTCGTTCATATCAAGTGCTCTCTTTTGCAGTCGAATTTCTTTCATGACATGACTATAATCCGGATGATATCGTCCGAATCGTTGTACTTCTTCATATCGTTCTTTCATCTCCGTGAAATCTTTAATTGTTTTCACGAGAATGTCATTTGAATAGACTGCTTGGTAACATTTATTGTACTCTTCCATGACATCGGAAGAGAGTATATAATCAGTGAGCTCGCCCGCGTGCTCTAAGATCGTGACCCATTCATCGGTCATCAACATAGATTCCATCCCCTCCATTACACTTCAATCATAACAGAATTCTTCTACCCCGTGAACGCAAATAACTTTTTTCTTCAGCTCATCTCTTTTTGAAATAGGGCTTGTTGGGCAATTAGCATATCAGAAAAAGGGAATATACCTTGCGCTGTATGTTGAATCTTCTCATGACCTTTCCCTGCAATTAACACGATGTCTCCTTCATCGGCCATCATTATTGCTTTTTGAATCGCATGGGCACGATTTGGTTCGATGATCACTTCCTTGGCGAAATCAGTCATCCCTGAAACTATATCGTCGATGATGGCTAGCGGGTCCTCATCTCTTGGATTATCAGTTGTAACGATAATATCCGTAGAATAGAAAGATGCGATTTTTCCCATTTCACTCCTTTTACCTCTATCACGTTCGCCGCCACAACCAAAAACAGTGATAAGTCTCCCTTTAGCATCTTTCAGCAACGAACATAAAACACCATTCAAAGCATCTGGCGTGTGTGCATAATCTATGACTACACAAATATGTGATTTGTCAATCTGCTCCATTCTTCCTTCGGGTAATTTCAAGGTTGCTACATCGGGTAACACTGATGCTAGCGGATAATTGAGTGTGTGAAGCGCACTGATTGCAGCCACCGCATTCATACGGTTAAATTCACCAAGTACAGGCAGAACAAATTCACCAGCTTCGTCTTTACTCTCTACATATATCTTTTGCCTATCATTTTTAAAGCTAATATCAGCTGCGGAAGTAGTTCCAAAGTACACGCATTCTCTTCTCACTGATTTCAGCATGTCAACACATATTTTGTCATCTTGATTGACGATGTTACATTTCGCCATTTGAAGCAACATCTTCTTTGCTTCAATATAAAATTCTTTTCCACCATGTTCATCGTAATGATCTTCTCCTACATTCAATAGAATCCCAATGTCAATTTTACAATGTGCTAAGCGGTGTGTGGATAACCCCAATGAAGAGGCCTCTAATACGACATGCGTAACACCATGTACTAAGCAACTCGCTAACATCGGATGTAAGTGCTCTGCAGGAAGTGTTGTCATTTTCGGTGCGTGCGTATGAACTTTAACGCCATTTATAAAGATCCCTGTTGTTCCAAATACTGCAACATGAACACCTTGCTTCATTAATAATTGACCGATAAAATGACTTACAGTTGTTTTTCCATTCGTGCCGGTAATTGCGATGATCGTTAATTGTTCTGAAGGTTTCCCTGCTAATTCCGAACTCACATGAGATAAAAACAATCTGCAATCTGGTACCGTGATTATGGGAATATCACTTGGCAACTCTTTATTGGGTGCTTTGTCGATAACGACAGCGACTGCACCAGCATTTATCGCCTCCTCTATAAAAAGTATGCCATTATTTTTATTTCCTTTTCTCGCAACAAATATGAAACCGGGTTTTACATCCAGCGAGTTTTCCGTAATTCCTTTTACAGCAACTCTATAATTCCCACCAGCAATCGTACACGGCCAGTCTTTTAATAACTCCTGTAAAAGCAGCACCCGACTCCCCTTCCCGAACGTTTTTATTTTTGTAGAATATATTGAGAACAAACCTACTTTATCCTATGAATAAGGTGTTTCAAATGTCACGAAGAAAATTGGGGGACGCTTATGATTATTCAAAAATTCGGCGGAGTCGCCATGCAAAATGAAGAAATTCGAAAGCAATGCATTAAACATATAAAAAATGGGATTGAACAATACGATAAGCTTGTTGTAGTTGTCTCTGCAATGGGACGTTTCGGCGAACCATACGCCACTGATAGCCTTTTGAACCTAACAAGTGCATTCTCGTTCGACAAAGCGGCAAGAGACCTTGTAGCGTCATGTGGTGAACTTATAGCAGCAAGTGTACTCTCAGCCGAATTAAACAAATCCGGTATTGTCAATAAAATTCTTCACGGAAAGCAAGCTGGAATTATAACTTCAGGTGAATACGGAGATGCTTCTATCGTTTCAATCGAAACTTCAGCTATGAAGCAAGCGCTAAATGAAATCGACTGTGTCATCATTCCAGGTTTTCAAGGAATGAACGAAGAAGGTAATATTATGACACTTGGTCGTGGTGGAAGTGATTTAACAGCTGTCGCAATAGGAGGCGCTCTCCAAGCATCACATGTAGAATTCTTTAAAGATGTACCTGGGGTTATGAGCGAAGATCCGGCAATCGCCAGCAATGTTCAGAAGTTATCTTCATTAAACTTTGATGAGTTTCTAGAATTTCTAAATTGTGAAAAACCAATTATCCAAAAACGTGCTGCGACGCATGCAAAAAAAACAGCAATCCCTCTTTATATTCGAGGAATTACTGGTCAGGAAGATGGTACGTGGATACGTACTTAATCATTCAATTGATGACAAAAGGACGGTTGATCATTTCCTCCGTCCCATTTTTTTTATAACTTCCGCATTTTATTGTCTACGTATTTCTACTTTGGATGCTTTGATAAAATCCTGGGTATAATAATTGCCGTACGAGCCGGTGCCTAAGTGTGTGAAATCCTTATCTAGAAGAACACTACGGTGATCAGATGAATTTAACCAACCATGAACTGCCTCAATTGCATCGACATAGTCGAAGGCAATATTCTCTGCAGCTTTACGGTGTTCAATCATGGCTTCATCTAAACGATGTGAAAGATTTTCAAGGTCTTGTGTTTCTTCTGTTGCATAATTTTCCAATGCCATTCGTTTACTCTGTGCTTGTGCAAAAACATTTAAATCATAATCATAAATTAAAGCAGGTACATGATTGCTTTCTCGGTACAGGTTGGTAATTTCAAAAAGTTGACGTTCTGCCGTACGGTTTACTTCCAATTGCAATATTGAAGAAGGTGGATTTGAAATGATGAGTTCACCCATATACGTCATTTCATAGGGTTGATGCAGCACTAACGTTTCAGGATCAATAAATCTCACTGCTTGTAATTCTTCATTCTCACTATCCATATATAGTTGGGTAAATAAGCCTTTATAAGTAACAAGTAAGCGTGTTTTTAAATCTTCACTATTTAATGAAAAGGTATAAATATTCTCATCAATCTTGGCATCTACTTCGGACCCAATAATTGTGAATCTGAATATCTCATCGATTGTTTGGCCAATTTGAAAAGGTGTTATCTCAGCAGCTAACTCAGTAGTGTAGATTTGATTTACTATCTCATCGTCATTTACACCAACCATGAATTTCAAACTATCTAAATATACCCACCAATCATATCCGTAACCAGATGGTTCAATACGAGTTGGCTCTCCCCACTCCTTAATTAGTTCATCAACCTTTCCACCGACAAAGACCGATAGGCCTTTTTCTGGCCGTGATGTTTGCGGGATGACGGAGCCAACACCTTTTTCTGTAACTGGTGTCGCAGTTCCTTGTTTTACCGGGGATTGTAGCGGTTCATTTTCTCTTACCTTATTTCCTGTTATATAAAAAATCGTTGAAGCAAACAACAACAAAATAGCAACTCGTAATACTATTTTCACTACAATCACCACTTTCATTTATAATCTCAGATGAACGAACGATATACGATAGTCACAATGTTGTCATTGCAACTAATGTGAAATTGTTCTATTATGTATATGTATAGAGCATTCAATGGACGATATTTTGGAGGAGGATTCAAAAATGTATTTCGAAAATACTGGTATTGAAAATATTGTAGCAGATTTACAAATACTTGATGAAATTATGCTTGAACATGATTTAGTTCGAGCCGGACAATGGGACTATGAACGCGTAACTTATGATAAAAAATATGTTGTTAAAGACGGTACATATTACTTACGTATTTTTGGTTTCACAAAAGATGGCGATGTAGACAAACGTGACGCAATCATGAACCTAAAAAAACCTGTCATTGGCAAACATTACTATCCATTTGGTGTAGAGTATGGAGAAGATGAAAACTTCCCTAAGAGTCTCCTCAAAGACTGTAAAGCAACACTAGATGCAGTTAATAAAGCATTGCAACCATACAATATGAACAAAGCATAATCGCATTGAACCGGAGAACATTTTGTTCTTCGGTTTTTTTATATAATTAAACAGATATATTTGGGTATAATGTTTGTATATAACCGATTAGGGGGGGATGTCATTTGGCAAATTGGTTCACCAAACGGAACTTTTTTATAACCCTAAGTATTATTTTCATTATACTATGCTTTATTTATATCATCCCTGTGTCCCTACCCATTATTTTTGCATTATTCACCGCACTACTCATCGATCCTCTCGTAATTCTAGTAGAAAAGAAATTCAAATGGAAAAGAAAAGTCGCTGTAATTTGGATATTCATTTTTATTTTAGTTATTCTTTGTTCTCTCCTCTATTATACGGTAACCCAACTTATAGGGAAAATGATTGATTTTACAAAAGCTGCGCCTGAATACTTCAACACATTATCAGGGATTTGGATTGATATGCAAAACAAGTTGTTTCAATATACGGCTGGTATGCCTGCAGAAGTTATCGTAGCCATACAAAAAGAGTTCAAATCCATTTTCGAAGTAATACGTGATGCGATTCTCGACTTACTCAGTTATGAAAAAATCACTTCATTATTGGCAGAAGTTCCGAATTTCCTCATAAGTTTAACCTTCTTCATTCTCGCCCTATTCCTGTTCATGCTAGAGTTACCCGAGTTGAAAATCATGGTTTTCAAATACTTGACGCAAGAAACTGCAGAAAAAGTCCGCATTATGGTGGCTAAGTTAAATTCGATTGTGTTTGGTTTTGCCAAAGCACAGATTTTAGTCAGTTTAATC
This sequence comes from Sporosarcina sp. Y1009, assembly GCF_057669865.1. Classification (NCBI taxonomy): domain Bacteria; kingdom Bacillati; phylum Bacillota; class Bacilli; order Caryophanales; family Caryophanaceae; genus Sporosarcina; species Sporosarcina sp. Y1009. The sequence continues at coordinate 346,413 of NZ_JBYHFO010000002.1, forward strand.
ATTTTAGCTGTAACTTTTGTGGGGCTGATGTTCATCAAACCAGAATATGCAATCATCATGTCATTGATTATCTGGTTTATTGATTTGATCCCCATTTTAGGTTCGATTATTATTTTAGCGCCCTGGGCATTATATTACTTTGCCAGTGGCGACATTTCAACTGCTTCACAATTATCTTTCCTGGCGATTGTTCTGATGATTATTCGAAGAGTTGTAGAGCCTAAAGTAATGGGTACTCACATCGGGCTAAAACCACTGCCGACTTTAATTTCTATGTTTATTGGTTTAAAGTTACTTGGCATTATCGGCTTCTTTCTTGGACCACTGGTCGTCATTTTGTTTAAGACCGCACGAGAAGTAGGTATTATTCGCATCAACTTCAAAATATAAAGACCTCTATAATGATGCCTGTTCGAATGATACACTGAACATGTAGATATATTCAATATTCATCTTTAAAGCCTCGTCAGCACTAGTGGACGCCTCCTGATGCGAGAAAGTGTCAGATTAGAACTTAAATAAAAAAGTATTTGAGGATATATTTACCATATCCTCAAATACTTTTTTATTTACAGACCGAAAATAGCCTTAAACATTGATGTAGTTTCTCCACCTGTGTAAAAAACATATAACAACAGATAGACCATCACACCTGTAATTGCTGTAAAGAACCAAATTACACTTGTCGTTGGTCCGAGCTTCCGGTGTTTTTCGAGATTGTTTTTCCAGCCTGCCCGTATTGTAATGACACCCAAAACTGCACCAGATATTGCCAAAATAATGTGGAACACAAGAAATATCGTATAGTATATTTTCAAACCATCCGGTCCACCAAACGACGTATTTCCAATTATAACAGTGCGAGAAATATAAATAATAAAGAATAGCACTGCAGAAACCGCTGCTGCAATCATCATTTTTTTATGTGCATCAATTTTCTTTTTACGGATTAAATTCCAGCCAATAGCTACAAAGACAGCGGAAAGAATGATGAAAACTGTACTGATTGTCGGTAAAAATGGTACATTCATTCTTTTCCCCCCTCCAATTCATCCTATCTTTTGGGATTAACCGTGCATCGTCATATTTTGACTTTCCAACAAATCCTGTTTCGTGATTTCATCGGCGTTAGCACGTTCAGATGCTGCCCAAGTAAAGAAAATTTTCCCGATGACAAAAATATAAATAAACTCTTGTCCAACTTTCATTAAAATTCCACCAAGTTGTTGATCAGTGACAGTGGTCATATTCGTAAACATTTCTGGACCTGAGATTCCAAGACCAGCCAATCCTGAGAGTGTACCTGCTGGGACACATAATGCCATAGCTTGTAACCATGCTTCACCGCCACTATATGTTGCATACACAGGCACGTCTACAAAGATGATTAATGCACATGCAGGTGTAACTAATAGAGCACTTAAAACGATATAACCAATTTTTTTCAAGCCATGCAATTTTGGTTGCCCTTCCAGTGTATTAACCAGTGGCCACCATAAAAATACAGCTGACATAAATATCGTCATTGTAAAAATTGCATGTAACGGGATGCTTAACTTAACAAAATCAAGAACCATTGGATAATGATAAGCAGAGAATGCTATCGTAAATGTCATTAAACTGATAACTGAATTTGTGAACAAACGAAAAGTGAGATCAATGATTTTAATCTTAAATGCTTTTCTCCAAATCCAATTCGGAATTCCCATAATCAAAAATGGCGCTATAAGCAATAGTAATACCACCATTTGCAACATATGAACACTAAATAAAATATGGCCCCATAAATCAATTGGAGATCCTTTTACGATATATAACATCGCGATTCCACTTAAAAATAAAATAATTTGATTTTTTGTAACTGGTTCCGAACCTTCAAAACGGCCTCGCCATTTTACCGTGATTAGAAAATAAATTAATACCACTGCAACAAGTGCTAAGAAAAACCAAGGACTCCATAACGCACGAAATCCAAATATACTTATTGGCATTAGCTACCGCCCTTTCTTTAAAATCAATTTGTACTTTAATTATAGTGCAATAACCTATAAAAACTCAATGGATGTTGTATGACAAATCCAAACTTATCTCAACAATGTGTCAATAATTATAAAGTACTGTTAATGGTTCTCTTAGTTATTTACACGATTACCAAAAAATAAAAGCCTGGGGAACAGTATATAGTCCCCAGGCTCAGTATCATTAATTACCACCATACGATTGTAACAAAAGTTAGTACAACTAAGAACGCAAGCAATGCTCCTGTAAACATAAACATTGCAGCAATACCATGTCCTTTTTCTTGCATATGCATAAAGTAATATAGTTGTAGCCCAACTTGCACAGCAGCAAATAGCATAATCACTGGAATTACAAAGTACTTAGAAAATCCAATAATCTCTGCATTTGATGCTACTACAATTGTAAAGGATGTTAAAGTTAAGAAAATCATTAGTGAAAACATAATGACTTGACTGCGCATCGCTCGACGCCCACGTCTTTGACTAAGATCGAACTCACCAGGAGTTTTTTCATAAATTTCGATGTCTGCCATATTAACCTACCTTTCCCATCAAGTAGACTACTGTAAAGATGAATACCCAAACTACGTCGATAAAGTGCCAATACAACGAAAATGTGTAATACTTCGTTGCATTATACAGGTTTAGTCCACGCTTTGAATTACGGAAAATAAGTAGCGTAATCCAAACTAATCCAATAGCTACGTGGAAACCATGTGTTCCTACAAGCGTATAGAAAGCAGAACTGAATGCACTGTTACTGAATACGAAGCCCATTTTAACATAATGTACAAATTCATATACCTCTAACGCTAGGAAACCTAAGCCAAGCAATGCCGTAATTGCTAACCAAAGTTGCATTTTCTTGAAGTTGTAATTACGCAAATGATACATCGCATATACGCTTGTTAATGATGATGTTAAAAGAAGCATCGTCATAACTAGTACAAGCGGCAATTCAAAAAGCTCTTGCGTTGAAAACTCTAAGCTTGCAGGGCCTTTATTCTTAAGCGCTAAGTATGTTGCAAACAAAGTAGCGAATAAGATTGTCTCTCCACCAAGGAAGAGCCAAAATCCGACAAACTTGTTTTTCGCTTCAAATGTTGCGGTTTCTGGATTGTCTGGCCACGTCTCAGGGGTAAATTTCTTATTTAAATCCATTATTTTCGACCCCTTTCACGTTCAATATCTCTTAAAATTTCTTCTTTAGGAACGTAATAACCTAAATCGTCTTTCCAAGAACGAACTGCCATACATAAAAACGTCCAAGCTAAACTGATTACGAGAAGTGGAAGTCCCCAAGATGTCTCTTCGCGGAACATTGCACCAAAACCTGCCATAAACATACCAAAAGTCATTAAGAATGGAATGATCGAACCGTTTGGCATATGAATATCTTGTACAGGAACTGCTGGAGTTAAACCAGATTCGTTACCTTCTGATTTCTCAAGGTAAACACTATCTAGACCACGTACAAGTGGTGTTTGTGTAAAGTTGTAATAAAGTGGTGGTGATTGAATCGCCCATTCAAGCGTACGTCCATCACCCCAAGGGTCATTTGCAACACGTACATTTTTAACAGATGTCATAACAATGTTGTAAACGAGAACAGTTACTCCAATGGCCATAAGTATTGCTCCAGCGGAACTAATTGCGTTTGCAGCATTCCAACCTTGACCGTCCATGTATGTAAATACACGACGCGGCATTCCCCAGAATCCTAACCAGTGTTGGATAAGGAATGTCATGTGGAATCCGGTAAAGAAGAACCAAAACGTTACTTTTCCTAATGTTTCGTTCAACAATGTACCAAACATTTTTGGCCACCATAAATGAGTCGCAGCCAAAATACCGAATACAGTACCACCAATAATTACGTAGTGGAAGTGAGCAACGATAAAGTACGTATCATGTAACTGGTAATCAAGTGGAGCTGCACCTTGCATAACACCCGTTACCCCACCCATCGTAAATGATGGAATAAACGCGATTGCATAAAGCATAGGTACTGTAATCTTAATGCTTCCGCCCCACATGGTGAGAAGCCAGTTAAATATCTTAACTCCTGTCGGAACAGCAATTGCCATCGTAGCAACTGCGAAAATCGCATTCGCTGTTGGACCAAGGCCTACCGTAAACATATGGTGAGCCCAAACCATGAATCCTAAGAATCCGATAAGTACGGTAGCGAATACCATTGAAGTATATCCAAACAAACGTTTTCTCGAGAAAATCGAGAAAATTTCAGAGAATATACCAAATGCTGGTAATATTAAAATGTAAACTTCAGGGTGACCGAAAATCCAGAAAATATGTTCCCAGATTATGGTGTTTCCACCCATCGCATGGTCAAAGAAGTTTGCCCCAAACATTCGATCGAATGTCAGGAAGAATAATCCAATTGTTAGTGGTGGGAATGCGAACAAAATCATTGCTGACGCTATAAACGTTGTCCATGTAAAGAGTGGCATCCGCATATAGGTCATCCCTGGTGCACGCATATTAATAATGGTGACAAGGAAGTTAATCCCTGCTATTAATGATCCACCACCGGCAATTTGTAAACCAATTGCATAGAAATCGACACCGTGTCCTTCAGAAACAATTGCAAGTGATGCATATGAAGTCCAACCAGCATCAGGTGCCTGTCCCATAAACCATGAAATATTTAGGAATATTCCACCAAAGAGGAACATCCAAAATCCTAATGAGTTTAAAAATGGGAAAGCTACGTCACGCGCACCAATTTGGAGTGGCATAATTGCGTTCATAAATCCAAATAATATAGGCATGGCGGCTAAGAATATCATTGTCGTTCCGTGCATTGTGATTATTTGGTTAAATAATCCCGCTGAAATTAAATCGTTGTTCGGTACAGCAAGCTGAACACGTATAATCATTGCTTCGATTCCGCCAAGTACGAAGAAGAAACCTCCACCTAGGAGATAAAGTATTCCAATCTTCTTATGGTCGACTGTAGTCAACCAGTCCCATAGCCATGAGCCAAAGCCTTTCTTTTGAGCAACTGAACTCACTTTCTTACCTCCTCTTCAAATTCAAATTACATTACTTTTCAACAGATAGTCCCATCAAGTAACCTGCAATTGCGTCTAATTCTGCTTCTGATAAGTGAGCAAATGGAGGCATTGTATTACCTGGTTTTTGTGCTTGTGGATCTTTAATCCATTCCTTTAAGTCTTCTTCAGTGTGATCCATAAAACCAGCTACACGGTTACGGTCACCAAAAGCAGTCAAGTTTGGAGCAACTGATTTCACATCTGCTGAAACAGCGTGACAAGTAACACAGCTTTGAGCGAATAACTCTTCGCCTTCACTTGCAAATGTTTCAGTTTCTTCACTTTCTGCTTCTTCTGGGATAGTGGATTGCATTGCAACTACCCATTCGTCAAACGCTTCTCGCGGCATCGTTTTCACTTTAAAGTCCATAAGTGCATGTGATGGACCACAAAGTTCAGCACATTTACCGAAAAATACGCCTTCTTTTAGTTTGCTTGAGTCTTCTTCAAAAGATAAATAAAACTTATTGACGTTCTCAACGTTGTTATCTAGTTTTCCGCCAACTGCTGGAATCCAAAATGAGTGTTTAACATCAGAAGCTAAGAGATTGAAGTAAACTTTTTCATCCATAGGAACAACTAGTTCTTGTGAAGTAACAATTCCTAAATCTGGATATTCAAACTCCCACCAATATAGATGTGCAGTTACATCAACAACTAAGTTTTCTGCATTTCCTTCATCATCTACTACACCCATTGCAGATACATCACCGAGTTTGTATGTGTAATACACTGTCGGTACTGCCAATAGAACTACTAGAAGAATTGGAATAACTGTCCATACAAGCTCTAAAGTACTGTTTCCCTCAACTTGCTTAGGGACATGATCCTCACCTAATTTTGAACGTCTGAAACGTACAAGTGCTATTACATAGATGATTACTACTACTAAAATTACAAACAACATGATTCCTGATGACAATAGTAGCAAATTAAATTGGTCCTGAGCGACTTGACCTGCTGGAAGTAGCGTTGATAGTTCTTCTTGTCCGCATCCTGCAAGGAACACGGTAAGAACTGCTAGCAGAGAAAAGAGACGCCACTTTTTAAGTCCTTTCATCATCGCCTAATCATACCTCTCTTTCTAATAATAACTTTGTTTTCGGGCTTAACAGCCCGTTATATGAATTCCTGTTCCAAAGAAAGAATTCCAATGAATTTAAATCACCATATGTACTTGCGTCAAGCAAATTTATGTACTGATCAATTTAGCATCGACGTGTATCATAGGTATACCTCTTCTAGCTAAGTAATGAAACCTTACGATCAAAATCGAGGTCATATAAATAAGGAAAATATAATGATAGATACGAACAATATCGTCATATAGTTTAGTGAATAAACGAACATTTTCGTTGCCCACTTCATATCATCTTTTGCCTTAAACCCACCAATTGCGATGTATAGCCAACCAATATTAAGCAACGTAGCCAATATCATAAAAATTAACCCAAGTTCAGCTAATAAAAAAGGTAATGGGAAAAGCAATATTACCCAAAACAACATTGATTTTTTCGTTCGCTCAAACCCCTTTACAACTGGCAACATCGGAATATTGGCAGCACGGTATTCCTCTGTTCGACGCATCGCTAATGCATAGAAATGTGGTGGTTGCCAAATGAACATGATTAAAAACAATGCCCACGCACCTAGTCCCAATGAAGGTTCAACTGCAGCCCATCCGATTAATGGTGGAATTGCACCTGAAACACTACCGACAACAGTATTTCCAACATGTCTGCGCTTTGACCACATTGAATAGAGTACTACATAGCTGAATACCCCTGCAAGTCCCCAAAGACCTGCTGAAGTAGATGCTGAAAACAAAAGTACTTCTCCTAGTATAACGAATGTCAGCGCAAGTGCCAATACAGGCGGCGCTTTAAATCGACCCGTTACAGTTGGTCTTTGTTTTGTTCTAGTCATCACAGGATCAATGTCACGATCAATTAAATTATTAAACGCTGCAGAGCCCGCAATGATTAAACCCGATCCTATAAGCGTAAAGAAAAGAATATCTAGGTGCTGTAAAAAATGTAAACCGTTTACCTGCATGGCAAGAAATATCCCTGTAAATACAGTAATCATATTCGAATTTACAATTCCAATTTTTATAAGCGCTAAAAAGTCTTTTATAAAAGAACTTGATACAGTACCAGTTTCAGATTTTGCAGATAGTGGGACTGCACGACCATTTGACATATTCCCCCTCCTTTCAATTGTTCTATTAAGAGTCCCTACACTTTACTATATCGAAAATCTCGTGCGATTTCTATATTAAAGCTAAAAACTCTTTCTTTTTCGACATTATTATAGTGACTTTCCTCACAGATAACTTGTGATTTCAGTCACCGTCTACTCTCTATAGTAAATCATTTCTACAATTCAATTGTGAAGTTATCAGGTCTTTTTTATGAACAATTTGTGAAAAGAGCGATTTTGCAATGTTTTTCAATGACAATACATTGTTTTTTCGTCTTTCTTTCGCTATCATCAAAAAGTAGGAACATATAACGTAATCATCATTTAATCAAAGTAGGTGTCCAATTTTTGAATCAAAATAAATACTTAAAATGGTTTGGTCTCGCCTCCACATTCGGTATGTTGCTCATTTTACTTGGCGGAGCCCTTGTAACTAAAACCGACAGTGGAATGGGTTGTGGTCGACATTGGCCTGGATGTAATGGACAACTTATACCGGACATAATCACAGCTGAGGTTCTCATTGAATTTTCGCACCGAATTGTTACTGGGACTGTTGGTATTCTAATTGTGGTTTTAGCTGTATGGTCTTGGAAAGCATTGGGCCATATTCGCGAAACTAAATTCCTTTCAATAATGGCTGTATTTTTCCTAGTACTTCAGGCTTTAATTGGCGCTGCACAAGTCCTCTGGGGACAAGGCGACTTTATATTAGCACTCCATTTTGGAATTTCATTAATATCATTCTCATCAGTTCTTCTCTTAACGCTACTAATTTTCGAGATAGACCGTAAATTCGACGCAGTAAACATTGCTATCGGATCCAAGCTCAAATGGCATACAATTGGCGTTTCCATCTATTCATATATCGTTGTGTATACTGGAGCTCTTGTTCGACATACAAATTCTGAATTAGTTTGTCTCGATTGGCCGTTTTGTCAAAATGATGCCATTGGTTTGCCTAGTCATTTCAATGAATGGGTTCAAATGGGACATCGATTTGCTGCAGGACTCATATTCCTCTGGATTTTGTACATTGCAATTCATGTGATTCGAAACTATAAAAACCAACGTGTGTTTTATTGGGGTTGGATTATTGCACTGACATTAGTTTCGGCGCAAGTGTTAACGGGGATGTCTGTGGTACTTACAGAGTTAAACTTGTATCTTGCTTTGCTCCACTCTTTATTCGTCACATTGCTATTCGGTTTGTTAACTTATATGATTTTACTTGTTTCCAGAAGCCGAATATCTTGATAAATGATGACCAATATAAAAGGAAGTTTGAAACTTCCTTTTATATTGGTTTTTTTATACAAAAAAACTCAGGACACGAATTTCTTCGTTTTCCTGAGTATTTACCATAATTCCCCGATTCATTCTTTGAGTTCAATAAGTAAGTCACCTGTGGAAATTGCTTCCCCTGCATTCACATAGATATCTTTTACGACGCCATCATGAGGTGCTTGAATTGTCGTTTCCATCTTCATAGCTTCTGTGATTAACAGATGTTCTCCTCTTTTCACCTTCGCGCCGATTGCTACAGCAACTTTTAACACAGTTCCCGGCATTGTAGCTGCGATATGCGAACGATTCGCTGGATCAGCTTTTGTCTTTCGAATAACGTCTGACTCGACATTAACATCTTCGATTATGACTTCACGCGGTTGTCCATTCAACTCGAAGTAAATCACACGTGTTGCATCTGATTGAGGTTCACTAATCGACACTAGTTTAACAATAAGTGTCTTCCCTTTTTCAATTTGGATTTCTACTTCTTCGCCAAGTCGCATTCCAAATAAGAATTCCGGTGTAGCCATTACGGAAACATCACCGAACTCTTTGTTAATCGCTGAGTACTCTTCAAATACTTTAGGGTAAAGTGCATATGAGAGCACTTCATGACTAGTAACAGGGCGATTTAACTTCTGAAACAACTCTTCCTCTATTTTCTTGAAATCTGCTTCCTCAAGTAGCTCGCCTGGACGAACCGTTATCGCTTCACGGTCTTTTAGAATGATTTTTTGAAGTTCTTTCGGGAACCCGCCGTGTGGTTGTCCGATATGTCCACCGAAAAATTCAATAACGGAATCAGGGAAATCGATGTCGTTTCCACGTGTAAGCACGGTATGTTCATTTAAATCGTTTTGGACCATGAATAGTGCCATATCCCCGACGACTTTAGACGATGGTGTGACTTTGACTACGTCACCAAATAATAAGTTCACACGGGAATACATTTCCTTCACTTCTTCCCATCGTTCACCAAGTCCTACCGCTCTCGCTTGTTGTTGTAAGTTTGAGTACTGACCACCTGGCATTTCATGGACATAAATCTCTGTGTGTGGACTCATCATGCCACTTTCAAAGTTTTGATAGTATTTCCGTACATCTTCCCAGTAATAAGATAAATCTTCTAGCGCATTAACATCAGCACGAATACCTCGTTTACCTCCGTTCATTGCATAATGCAGTGAACTTGCAGATGGTTGTGACGTAAGACCAGCCATAGACCCTAGCGCTGTGTCCACTATGTCGATACCTGCATCTATTGCACGTGCATACGTGTAAATCCCATTTCCGCTAGTATCATGTGTATGGAGATGAATTGGTAAACTTGTAACGTCTTTAAGCTCAGATACAAGTCGGTACGCTGCTTCAGGTTTTAATAGACCTGCCATATCTTTTATAGCTAAAATATGCGCCCCTGCTGACTCTAGATTTTTAGCCATTTCTTTATAGTAATTCACTGTATATTTATCACGTGTGTCATTAAGAATATCGCCTGTATAACAAATAGCTGCTTCAGCAATTTTCCCAGCATCGCGCGTTGCGTCAATTGCTACTTCCATTCCTTTAATCCAGTTTAGACTATCGAAAATTCGGAAGACATCAATGCCTGCGTCTGCTGACTTTTTAACAAATTCACGAATGACATTATCTGGATAATTCGTATAGCCTACCGCATTGGCTCCGCGGAATAGCATTTGGAATAATACATTTGGAATCTGTTCTCGTAATTTAATGAGTCGATCCCAAGGACTTTCTTGTAAGAAACGGTAAGCTACATCGAATGTTGCTCCACCCCATATCTCGTATGAAAACAGATCAGGCATAAGTCGAGCTGATTCCGATGCAATGGCCGTCATGTCCGCCGTACGCATCCTAGTTGCTAACAGGGACTGGTGAGCATCTCTGAAAGTCGTATCAGTTAGGAGTACATCCTCTTGAGCTAGGATCCATTTCACAAGCCCCTCAGGACCTTGTGCATCTAGTATCTGTTTTGTCCCAACTTGTGGAGTAGATTTCAAATCGACAATTGGTTTACGGACTGGATGGAATACTGGTTTCGATTGTTTGTCTATTCCTGGAAAACCATTGACAGTTACATTTCCAATATAATTTAAAATTTTCGTTCCACGGTCTAATCTTGCAGGGAAATTAAATAATTCCGGAGTTGAATCGATAAAGCTTGTATCATAATCACCAACTAAGAATTTGCTATGTTTTACGACATTCCCGAGAAATGGAATGTTCGTTTTAATCCCTCTGATTCTAAACTCTTGTAAGTTTCTGTCCATTTTGGATGCTGCTTCTCGGAAAGTCATTCCCCATGTAGATACTTTTACAAGTAAAGAATCATAATAAGGTGTAATCACTGCCCCTTGGAAACCATTTCCAGCGTCTAACCGAACCCCAAATCCACCACTTGAGCGATAAACCATTAATTTACCAGTATCAGGCATAAAATCGTTTAATGGATCTTCAGTGGTCACACGTGACTGGATAGCGTAACCAAATAGAGGAATATCCTTTTGAACTGGAATTTGTGCGTCTTTTCCATGCAAGTTTTTTCCATCAGCAATATGTATTTGAGAATGAACGATATCAATACCTGTCACCATTTCTGATATCGTGTGCTCTACTTGTATTCTTGGGTTGACTTCAATAAAGTAAAACTGATCGTCAGCAACAAGGAACTCTACTGTCCCTGCATTTAGATAATTAATATTTTTCATCAGTTTTACTGCTGAATTACAAATATCTTTTCTCAGATTGTCATCCAACGATATTGAAGGAGCAATTTCAACAACTTTTTGATGACGGCGCTGAATGGAACAATCACGTTCATATAGATGAACTATGTTTCCATGAGAATCGCCTAAAATTTGAACTTCAATATGTTTTGGTTTGTCGATATATTTTTCTACATACATTTCTTCTGAGCCAAATGCAGATTTCGCTTCAGATTTTGCCCGTTCAAATGCTTGAGCAACTTCCTCTTCAGATTCTATAATTCGCATTCCTCTTCCACCACCGCCTAATGAAGCTTTGACGATGATTGGATAACCGTTCGACTTTCCGAATGTTGCAACTTCTTCAACTGTAGAAACGGGTCCGTCACTCCCTGGTATAACTGGTATACCAGCATTGATAGCTTGTTCGCGTGCTTTTACTTTATCCCCAAACATATTTAAATGGGTTGATGTTGGTCCAATAAATATAATATTCTCTTCTTCAAGACGGCGTGCGAACTCCGCGTTTTCTGCTAAAAAACCATACCCTGGATGAATCGCATTTGCGCCAGTATCTTTGGCAATTTCAATAATTCCCTCAATGTCTAAATAGGCATCAATCGGATTTTTTCCTTCACCAACAAGGTATGACTCATCCGCTTTATATCGGTGAAATGACCCACTATCTTCGGTAGAATAAACCCCCACCGTTGGAATTTCTAATTCAGTACATGCTCGAAATATCCGAATCGCAATTTCCCCACGATTCGCAACTAAAATTTTAGTGATTCTTTCCATCCAAGACACTTCCTTCATCTATTTGTTTTTTCATATTTCAAATACATTGAAACGTTCATCAATATCCCGATAGCTATTGAAGTTAAGATGATTGAGGTTCCTCCAAAACTAATTAATGGGAGAGGCACGCCAGTAAGAGGTATTAACCCCGTTAACCCACCTAAATTGACGAATGTCTGAATACCTATCATACTACCAATACCTGCCGCTAACATTCTTGCATGAGGATCTTTCGCTTTAAGCGCTATTGTTAACGCACGCATGACAATAAAGCCTAATCCACCTATCACAATGATTGTTCCGATAATTCCTAATTCTTCAGAAATAACTGCCATAATAACATCTGTATGTGGTTCTGGCAAATAACCCATTTTCTGAATAGAGTTACCAAGCCCTAACCCCTTGATGCCACCAGAACCAATTGCAATGTATCCATTGGCAATTTGATAGCCAGAACCCGTGATGTAGTCGAAAGGATTCAAAAAAGCTGATAATCGTCCTAGTCGACTCGGTGTCATTATATCAGCCCAGTTAAAATAGATAATAGGTGCGATTAATAAGAGTATTCCTGAAATGAGTGCACTTAACTTTAAGAAGGTTTTTGCTTTTATTCCACTCGCAGCCATGACAGAAAGAGCTACAATCATAATGATTAAAGAAGTCCCGATATCAGTTTCCATTAATACTGAGCCAACAACTAACGCTAAAATGGCTACTGGTGGGCCAATTGATTGGTTCACATTATCAATTGTTCCAGCTTCATACTTTTTAGCAAAAACACTTGAAAAGTAAATGATGATAATGAGCTTAGCCACTTCTGATGGTTGGATACTACCAAACCCTAGATATATCCAGCTTCTCGCGCCAACATCATCACCGTACCCAAACATATGAACTGCCACAAGTAATAGCAGCATAATGCTAACTGATAATATCATTAAACCTTTACGTTTAAAATTTTTATAAGGAAAAAAAGCAGCTATAAAAAAGGCAGGAATCGCAATTACGAGGTTGAAAATTTGTCTGCGAAAAAAATGGTCTGGTTCCCAATTATATTCCCCAACCGCATAAACAAGACTTGCACTATAAATCATAACTAAACCAAATAAACATAAAAATAAATACGTAATAAACAATGGGAAATCAAAGTATTTTAAAAATCGCTTAGAATAAGTATGCATTGGACAAAACCTCTTTTACTTTAAACAAAAAACTCAAACCAATGAATGAGTTTGAGTCTTTTACTTATTTACTCGTATATAATTCATGCAAGACAGTCATTTCTTTTTCAAGTGAAGACAGGATTTCATCTCCCATTACTCGCTCGATTAAGCCGAGTTTCACAGCAAAATCAATTTCTCGAGCTAATCCAAACATTTGAGTGTCCAACACTTCTTCGTATAACGGACACTGCGGCATTGTTAAATGATCCATCTGCACTTTAATCAATTGAGCAATTTTATCAGCATCAGCTTGAAGCTGTTTCATCGCTTTTTCCTGATATGTTTCTTGCAATTCAATATCCATGAGGACGCCCCCACTAAGCTATTATTTCTTCTAATCGATTATTAATAAATTGTATCTTTCACGCAAGAAAAATGCAAGTCTTTCCTCTCGACTAATATGGTTTTTAATAAGAAAGCTTTTCCTTATTCCTAATAAAGAGCTATACTAATAGCAAGCTATTATGTAGGAGGTTGTAAATTGAGTAACATTATACAAATTAAAGGGAATGTAAAGCATTCAATTACACTTGATCCGTCTATCTGGATTTTCGATGATAGAAGAATTGATCTTGAACAGTTTTTTACTGATGGATATGTTGAAAAAGATGAAATGGAAGAATACAAAAAAACGATGGGAAAACATTGGTCTCGTGAAATTATGGAAGGTTCCACTTTTCCACCTACGCTAGAAGTAGAGAAAGAATTTGAGGATTCAAAAACGATTACCGGGACATTCGGGATTTACTTACATCATTTTGTTAAAAATGCAATTCCGAATGAAGATGCAGAAACAATTTCTTTCATTACTGATCACGGCGAGCATCATTCATATCCACTCACAAAGCTTGGTGATATACTACTACAATACAGTATTGATGGAAAACCACTTCGAGAAACCGGCCCCGTTCATGTACTTTTCAAGGATGGTTCGAATCTCGATAACCCAATTCAAAGCGTGGTTCTTGTTAACATTGAATAGGAGGAGTTTTGATGCGTGTTAAATGCGTTATATGCGATGAAGTTGGAAAACTTCCAGATGAAGCACCTCTCGCAAAAAAATTAAGAAACCGCCCTATTCACACATATATGTGCCCAAATTGCACAGAGCGAATTAGTGAAAAAACAATGGCACGTATTGCCACTGGAAACTTTATTTTCAGACGTAGTTCACATGAAATTGAAAAAGAATTTTAGCAGTGTATTTTTATAATCAAACATAAAAAACGACTCTCCCGTATTATGCGGGGGAGTCGTTTTTATCTGACTTGTATTCATTCATTCGACGGACACGGTAAATGATTAATATGAGTGCCGCTACGATTAGCCCTTCTACAATTGGTAAGAAAAAAGCTAAAAATGTTAAGACCAGACAACCTAGGAATAAAAAGATATAAATTACTACGCTTTGCAGGCGTTTTAAATCTTTTGCAAAACCTAGTTTATATACGAGCGCTGACATAAGGAATACTACGGCAAACAATACATAGCCTGCCACAGTATAATCAAATTCACCATTGCTGGTTGTTGTTCCTAGAGCCTCATAAATGAAACGCGAAATGCCTGACATGCGGCCAAATACAAATTCAGTATCTTGAGCATTCATCTAATACATTCCTTTCATTTACAACAATTAATCTTTAAATTTCGCCTTCTTCGTAACCCGATCACGCTCGCTCTTACTAAGAATCTTTTTGCGTAGGCGAATAGACAATGGTGTAACTTCACAGTACTCGTCATCATCAAGATACTCAAGTGATTCTTCTAGAGTCATGATTCTAGGCTTTTTAATGGAAACTGTTTGATCTTTATTGGCAGTACGAATATTCGATTGTTGCTTTGCTTTCGTTAAATTGATCGTTAAATCAGTATCACGGTTATGTTCTCCTACAATCATACCTTCATATACTTCAGTACCAGGCTCAACAAAAATTACGCCCCGCTCTTCTACATGAAGAATTCCATAAGGAGTTGCTGTTCCATTTTCCATTGATACGAGTACACCTTCAGCTCGTCTTCCCACTTTACCAGATGACATTGGCTGATAACTGTCGAATGTGTGGTTAATGATACCGTATCCTCTTGTCATTGTAAGGAATTCAGTCGAATACCCAATTAATCCTCGCGCAGGTACATTAAATATTAAGCGAACAGTTCCAGAACCACTATTTACCATATCCAACATTTCACCTTTACGAGCACTGATCGATTCGATGACCGATCCAGTATGTTCTTCAGGTACTTCAATTTGAACACGTTCAACTGGTTCACATTTTACACCATCAATTACACGTACAATTACTTCAGGTTTGGAAACTTGTAGTTCAAAACCTTCACGACGCATATTTTCAATCAAAATTGATAAATGCAGTTCCCCACGACCCGAAACAATCCATGAATCGGCGCCTGTAGATTCAACACGAAGTGACACATCCGTTTGAAGTTGTTGGTTAAGACGTTCTTCAATTTTTCTTGAAGTTACCCATTTCCCTTCACGTCCAGCGAATGGACTGTTGTTTACAAGGAAAGCCATTTGCAACGTCGGCTCGTCTATATGAAGTTCAGGAAGTGCCTCAGGATGCTCTATCGGACATATTGTGTCACTGACATCGATGCCCTCAATTCCAGATACTGCAATAAGATCACCTGCGAAAGCTTCTTGAATATCAACACGTTTTAATCCAAGGAAACCTGACATTTTCGTTACACGGAAGTTCTTAGTCGAACCGTCTCGTTTAATGACTGAAACTTGCTGTCCCAATTTCATAGATCCACGGAAAACTCTACCAATTCCAATACGCCCAACATAATCACTATAGTCGAGAAGTGATACTTGGAATTGTAGTGGTTCTTCACGGTTATCGATTGGTGCTGGAATATACTCAAGAATTGCATCGTAAAGAACTTGTAATGTGTCTTCTTGATCTGTTGGTTCAGAAGACAAACTTGCCGTTCCGTTGAATCCAGAAGCATAAATAACTGGGAACTCGAGTTGTTCATCATTTGCATCAAGCTCAATAAACAGTTCAAGAACTTCGTCTACTACTTCTTCAGGGCGTGCAAACTCACGGTCTATCTTATTAACTACAACAATTGGTTTCAAGTTTTCCTCGAGTGCTTTTTTAAGCACGAAACGTGTTTGTGGCATACAGCCTTCATACGAATCGACAACCAGAATTACACCATCGACCATTTTCAAAATCCGCTCAACTTCTCCACCAAAATCGGCGTGACCTGGCGTATCAAGAATATTGATTTTTGTATCTTTGTATTCAATAGCCGTGTTTTTCGCAAGAATTGTTATTCCGCGTTCACGTTCAATGTCATCTGAATCCATTGCACGATCATCGACTTGTTCGTTTGCTCTAAATATACCTGATTGCTTTAATAATTGATCTACCAGTGTAGTCTTACCATGGTCTACGTGGGCAATAATTGCTATGTTTCTTAAGTCATTACGTTCTATTGTCATGATTTCACTCCATTAATCTTTATTTCATCTGGCTAACTGTGTTATTATAACACAAGAGTTAATAATATAAAATCTTTTTTATCTGATGGAGGGTTTTCAATGAAAGATATAAAATGGGTATTCGTTCTATATTCCATCGCTGCCGTCCTCTCAATGTGTGCGATTGGTGTTGCTGTTGGTTTTAGAAGCATCCTCGGTGCAACCGTTGCAATTATCGCCTTGACTTTAGTTATGGGATACGGTTTTAAAACAAAGAAAAAAATGCGCGAACAAGGAATATTATAAAACATTCTTAGCACTTTCCATTGATAAAGCTGTGTTAAAATCGAGTGTTGATTTTTCACAGCTTTAATTTTTTAGGCGAATATAATTTGTGAGAATTTCACCATGTAAGCTCGGCTTTGCAACGATAAATGAATCTTGTCCAAGAATATGTGAAGATTCTCCATTTAAGTTAGTTGTTACTGCACCTACCTCATTTGCAATTACCATGCCTCCTGCTATGTCCCAAGGAGAAAGCCTCATTGAAATATAGGCATCCAGTCGACCTGATGCAACATAGGCAATCTCAATGGCAGCAGATCCATAAGACCGAGTGCCTCTACAATCTAACACTAACCCAATCATTTTCTCATAATCAATATATCTGTTCGGTGCAACCCACCTTGCGTTAACACCAATAATTGCTTCATTAACCTTAACTTCTTTTAATTTTGGAAGACGTTCGTCGTTGAAATAAGCACCTTCACCCTTTTTCGCATGGTAAAAATCATCTCTAACAACATCATAGATATAACCTAGCATGCCGATACCATCTATATAAATACCAAGCGAAATTGCAAAGTTTTGTTGTTGATGAATAAAATTCATCGTTCCATCAATTGGGTCCAGAACCCATACAACCCCCTCCACTGTCTCAAGTTTATCGCCAAAGCCTTCTTCGCCAATAATTTTATGTGTTGGAAAGTCATTTTGAATCCGCTTGATAAAAAACTGTTCAATTTCACGGTCTATATTCGTCACAAAATCATTCGCATCCGCTTTTGAATCAATATGTATTTTGTTGAAAAAAGAAACTCGTATTTTATGACCCGCTTCCTTTATCAATGATTTAGCGTATCGATCAATAAATCCCCAATTCATGTAATTCAACCTTTCCAGTGATTAACTTGTATTACTTTGTAGTATAACAAAAATAGGCACTCGACACACGATTCCAAGAGGAATAATGCTTTCGAGTGCCTAAGTTGGAATGGAAATTACCATTGTGAGAAACCATTTAATGTTTCCATTTCTCTGTGAATCTGATGCAATCGATTTGTACTTTTCTCAATTTCTTTATCGTCAGCTTGTTGCATAGCATCGTATAATGATGCCAACTCATAATCTAGTTCAAGATGTAATACTTTAACGTATTCTTTTTCAACGTCAGCTTTTCGAATCACATGCACGACTTGTTTCATCGCGGACACCCCTTTTCTAATTATCGAAATTATTTATCCCATCTATTATTACTACAATATGCAGAGCTATGGAATAATTCTAGTCTCGAGCCTTGTTGCCTTCATTATTCCCCAAATTCTGTTACGATAAACGTGCTTTATGTAAAGGAGGGGCATAGATGAGTAATTATTTTTGGGATTCAAACGATTTTGACTTATTTTTAATTGATGGATTAGAAAAAAGAATGAGTGCTTTACAAACGCTTGTCCAACCTAAGTTCACTCTCTTAGGCAGACATTTTGCGGATCGACTATCAGCTCACGGTAGTGATGAATTTTTTCCACATGTTGCAAAACATATGCGCAGAACCGTCAATCCACCAACCGATAGTTGGGTTGCAATTGCACCTTTAAAGAGAGGATATAAAGCAATACCCCATTTTCAAATCGGCTTATGGCAAACTCATTTATTTATTATCATTGCAGTTATTTATGAAAATCCAGATAAAAAGGGCATCGCTGAAAGACTCGAGGATCACATTAAAGTACTTACATCACTACCGGATTCGTATATAGTTTCAGGTGACCATATGAAACCAGATGTTATACATATCACAGATACTGGAAAAGAAGGCGTTGAAAAACTTCTTACTAGACTACAAACTGTTAAAAAAGCAGAGTTTCTTGTGGGGAGACATCTTTCACGTGAAGACGCCATTACGATGACAAATGAGGATTTCATCGCCTTTGCAGAAGAGACTGTAGACCAACTTCTTCCTGTTTACGATATTATTATTGGAAGAACGTAGAAAAAGGAACGTTGATTATTTCTAACGGGTTCGGTTGATGGGGAGAAAAGTGGAATTAACAACGCAAATAACAGGTTAATCAGCATCCGTTTCAGCAGTGAAATTGGTTATATAAATAACAAGAAAAACGCTCAGATCTGAGTGTTTTTTCGTCAAAATATTTTACTATCCTTATTGAACTAAAGCACCCGTTAGCCATCCATGCACCAAAAAACGCTGCACCACAGAGGATGAAAATTGTTTCAGAACGGGTATAGTTTTGTATGGCTGGCGAAGAAGGTCGATCAACTATGGTGCCATTGAGCCCATCCGTTAGTCTGACTCCAACGACCACGGTGCATCACAGACTGTCGCACTCTGTACGAGTAGCACTCATGGGAGATTAATCCTACTCTGGTTATTGCACCAGCCTGCCTTTATTCTAGGAAGAATGGAGTTGGTTCCTGATTTATCTTCCAACTCAATAAACACAATTTGAAGGCTCAGCCTTTTTTAAAAAAAGTTTTATCTGAGTCTCTTTTGTTGTGCGATTTTATAGATTTTGAGCGTTTTTTAATTTTCATGGGAGTTGAAGAAGAACAGGAACTAACCAATCCTTTTAGAATAAAACCACTAGGAAACGGAATGCTCTTTCTTCTGTTTCCTCTTATAAAAATAAAGCCAAATAAAAAAGATTATCCAAGGTATTGTGGTGAATACTGGAATTTTGGTAAATTGTATAATTAATATTTCTGCTATCACAGCTGGTATCATAATAATCAACCACATTCTAACTACCTTGTTTTTAAAACTTAGTTCAAATCGGTCACTCATATTTCTCACCCCTATTGTTTTTAACTAACTTTCCCCCTTACTAGAATAAATTTCCTTATATTTACTACTTCGATATCCTTCCCAATTCACCTGCTTATTGAACTAACCTGCCCCTTTAGTTGAACAAGCAAAAAGAGCTGTCTAAGCAGCTCAACAATCTTCAAGTAAAGCACCTCGTTAGTTGAAGAACTTGGGTTTTATTGTGCTAATTGAAGAAAGTAATTCCTTATATCTTTTGGCAATTCATCAACTGCAAGCACATTTAACCTTTTTGTACCTGGTGAAGTCATAATCACAAAAGTTTTTTCGTCATATTCAAAAAGAGTGAATTGACCTACACTATTTGCAGATGTATCCAATCCATTTATAAATTCAAAATCCTCTTTCTCAAAATTGTCTTCATACCCCTCTAACATTAACTTTTTCGCCTCTTCAAAGTCATCTGCAAATGTAATTGCTTGATATAGTTCTAACGAATTTTTAGGTGTATAGAAAACATCATAATACGTTGCTCCACCAACTATTATCAAAGCTAATATTAAGAAAGAAATCCGATTTTTTAGTATCATATTCTTAGAAATCTCCATGATATTAACTCCCCCTTCTAATCCCAACTGTACAACAAAAGTTAACACTCTTATTTCACTAACCTGCTTGGTTAGTTCAAATTGTTGTTCAACTAAAGCACCCTTTAGTGAACCACTTAGGATTATTTAGTTATCTATATAATCCCAATCAACTTCTTCATTTTCAATAACCGATTCAATTGTTTTTAAGTGATTGGTATTACTGATTATTTTGTAGTTATAAAGATAATTACTATCCACCTCAATTCTCAATATAGTTGTTCTTGAAAAGTTCTCTCTTACCTCATTATTAACTGTAATCTCTATTGAATATCTCTTACCCAAAAAACCAGCATTCTCATCCTCTTTAAGCTCTATCCCTGCAAAGTCTTCCAAAATATCATTAATGAGTAATTCGTCTTCAATATTTGCTCTTGCTACTGTTTCAGTTCTATATTCATCTACGACGTCATTAATTGCTATTGAAATACTTCTAACAGTGCTTTCCTCATTTAATTCGTCTGAAACAAACTCTTGAAATGTTGTATACCTCGTTTGATTAATCATAAATATAATTGCACTAATTAAAGTGAGTATAAGGACAAGTAAAATCAATTTATTTTTAAAGATAATGTCAATGCCTCCATTTTTATATACGACTTCGGTATGTTTCAATATTCAATAACTTAGTCTTACTATACTAAACTGCCCTGTTAGTTTAAGAAGGTTTTTCTCCTTCTTTCTTCTGCTTCCTCCTATAAAAATAACGCCATATAAAAAAGATAGTGAAAAACGCTAACAAAGGAATATAGTGATAATTTCATTCGCCATAATATATAAAGATGCTTGCTATGATAAGCGTTGGTACAACCAAGTAAACATACATTCTTACTTCATTGTTTTTAAAACTTAATTCATATCGTTCACTCATATACTCAGCCCCTTCATAACTTTCTTCAACTAACCTGCCCCTTTAGTTTAAGAACATTATTTCACAATCTTTAGAATATTTTAGCATAGATTTCTCATTTACCTTTTATATTTTTCTTTCCAATATCTAATTAGCAGGAATTAACAAAGGCACATAAATTTATGCGCTATTGCTAATTCCTGTGCCAATTGTGGGACCAGTTCGTCAATATAAAGCATCGAAATGTTGATACGACAACAAAAAAAGGGAAACAAATTCATATGAGGATTACGTCCCTGAACACTGTTTTTTTTATTGTTTTCTCCCCATCAACCGAACCCGTTAGATTATTTCAACGTTCCTTTTATAATTCCATCATTTGCAGCGCTTTTTGCTTCTTTCACGACGTGATAACTACTGTAGCTGCTTACCGCTTCGAATTCTTTTAGGATAGCCTTTTCTTCTGCTTTCGAAGGGATGACATTTTTGAATCCTTGATAAGCATTGATGATTTCTTCTCGTTTAGCCCCAGATTCGTATGCTCGTTCGATAACTTCATAAAAATTAATAACGGTAATAATTTCTTCTGTGTCCCAATCAGGGCTTAGCGGATAGCTATATTCCATTCAAAATTCCACCTTTACCGACTAAAATTCCAACCATTTCGAATTTCTTCTGCTTCATTAATCATACGGTCAAATAATTCTTTCACAGTTGGTACATCTTTGATCAAACCCGCAACTTGTCCAGCCCATCCAAAACCGCTATCGATTTCGCCGTCGTGTATGAATTTTTGATTGGCTTTTCCACTTATATAATCTTTCAAAATTTCATAATCGGCGTGCTTCGCTTCTAACTCAATTATTTTTTCAGTCCATGTTCCCGTTAAGGCACGTGCAGGTGCTCCAATTGTCTTTTTAATAATGGTCGTACCTATTTCACTACTACTAATGATTGCGTCGAGATACGCTTGTGACGCATGAACACACTCTCTCGTTGCGATAAATCGTGTACCCATCTCTATCCCATCTGCCCCCAGCGCATGCGCTGCCATCCAACCTCGGCCGTCTCCAATACCTCCAGACGCAATAACGGGAATTGAAACAGCATCAACAACTTGTGGTGTCAGTACCATCGTGCCCACCTCATCACGTCCAAGATGTCCTCCACCTTCGTGACCAACAACCATAACTGCATCTGCACCCAATTCCTCAGCTTTAACCGCTTGTCGTTTTGCCGCGACGAGAACTAGTTTTTTTACATCGGTTCCTTTTAGCTGATCGAAAAAAGGTGTTGGATTTCCACCAGTGACTGACATAACTTTCACGTTTTCTTCTAATGCTACCTCAATCATATGTGAATAAGGTCTGCCATGTTGTCCGATTGCAAAGTTGACGCCGAACGGCTTATCAGTCATTGTCTTTGCCTTTTTGATTTCATCGCGCAGTGCATCTGGAGAATCTAAGCTCATTGCTGTAATCTGCCCAAGTCCCCCAGCATTTGATACAGCCGCACATAAATCAGCATACGCTAAATATGCGAGTCCACCTTGAATAATTGGATAGTTAATATTAAGCAAATCTGTTACGCTTGTTTTCCATTTCAACTCAAACGCCCCCGGTCACATTTTATTATTCTAAAATACGGTTAGGTAGTGCGTTTACCGCTTTTCCTAACCGCAATTTATTATTCTTCGACTCCTTGAATTGTTGCAGGATCAATTAGATCGTAGCCTTTTCCACGCAAACCCTCAACGATATCTTTAAGCGCGGCTGCTGTCCATTCGCGGTCATGCATCAGTAAATTAGCACCATCACGTAAATACTCAGTATTCACCATAATATCTGCTAACGAATCAGCATCCATATACTGTTTCTCCCAATCAAAACCATAAGACCAATTCATAAGAAGCATCCCATCATTTTGAACGATTTCTTTACTAAATTCAGTATTCAATCCAAATGGCGCCCGAAAATAGAGGGGACGTTCCCCAATTACATCCTCAATTGCATTGCTTACAAAAAGAATCTCTTCTTCTTGCTCCTGTTCTGAAATTTGCTGTAAATTCGCATGCGTGTCTGTATGATTACCAATCGCAAAGCCCATTTCATGAATTTCTTTCAACACTTCTTTTTCTTCATCTGTATCAATGAAATGTCCGTTAACAAAAAAGATTGCTGGCGCATCTAATTCTTTTAATGTTTTCGCCATATCCAGCGAATTTTTACCTGGTGCATCATCAATCGTCAGAAGAACTGCTTTCGGATTCGCTTCCCCAATCGGCTTTAATGACCACATCGCATCCAACTCATAAAGTTTTTCTGCTACTTCTTCCTCCGCAATTTCTTCGGGTTCATCGTCCGTCTCAACCTCTTCAGATTCTCCATCATCAGCGACGTTTTCATCTTCAACTTCACTTTCTGATGTAGCTGATTCTTCATTTTCTTTAAAAGTTGTCTCTTTGTCACCCTCATCCGCGCATGCAGATAGCAAGAGTACGAGTGTTGCAAGTATGTATACTAGTTGTTTTTTCATGTTGTATCCCCTTTCACTCCGTATAGTGTATCACAATTTTTCTAGCAATTTAAATTCTAAACAAGATTACTCATGATTTAATTTCAATCAAAAAAACCACAAGGTGTGTGTTACACCTTGTGGATATTGCTGTATGAATTACATCATGTGAATTGGTTTACCTAACAGTACTTCTGCAGCTTCCATCGTAATTTCAGCTAATGTAGGATGCGCATGAATTGTCATTGCGATATCTTCTACAGTCATTCCTGCTTCAATTGCCAATGCAAGTTCAGAAATCATATCAGATGCGCTTTCTCCGACAATTTGTGCACCTAGTAATAGACCATCCTCTTTACGAGCAACTAGTTTCACAAATCCGTCTGTCGCATCAAGAGCGATTGCGCGACCGTTCGCAGCATATGGGAATTTACCGCTTGATACTTCATATCCTTCGTCTTTTGCCTGTTGTTCATTTAAACCAACAGTTGCAAGTTCAGGATCCGTAAAGCAGACAGCTGGAATTGCTAGGTAATCAACTTCAGATTTTTGGCCTGAAATTGCTTCTGCAGCAATTTTCGCTTCATAAGATGCTTTATGTGCAAGTTGTAGACCAGCTACAACGTCGCCAATTGCATAAATTGAAGGAACATTCGTGCGGCACTGCTTATCTACTTCAATCAGTCCGCGATCAGTAATGTTAATACCCGTCGATTCAAGACCCATTTCATCTGTATTTGGACGACGACCAACAGTAACTAATACGTAGTCAGCATCGACAGTTTTTTCTTCGCCGCCTGCTTCGTATGTAACAGAAACACCTGATTCAGTTTCTACTACACCTTTAGCAGATGCTTTTGTAACGATTTCAACGCCTTTTTTCTTCAAACCTTTTTTAACCATTTGCGTCATTTGCTTTTCAAAGCCAGCTAAAATATCGTCTGCACCTTCAATAATTGTTACTTCAGATCCAAGGTTAGCATAAGCAGAACCAAGTTCCGTTCCGATGTACCCTCCACCGATAACAACTAGTTTTTTCGGCAATTCTTTAAGATTTAGAGCACCAGTTGAACTAAGTACACGTTCTGAGAATTTAAATGTTGGGATTTCAACCGGACGTGATCCAGTTGCAACAATCGCATTTTTAAATTTATAAGTTTGAGCAGATTCTCCGCTGATGATACGAACCGTGTTCTCATCAACAAAGTAAGCTTCCCCTTGAACAACGTCGATTTTATTACCTTTCATGAGCCCACTAACTCCGCCCGTTAATCGAGTAACAACTCCGTCTTTGAACTCTTGTGCTTTCGAGAAATCAAGTTTAACATCTGCGGAAATTCCCATTTGCTCAGAATTTTTAGCTTGTACAAAACGGTGTCCAACAGAAATTAGCGCTTTCGAAGGAATACACCCAACGTTCAAGCATACCCCACCTAAATTTTCTCTTTCAACAATTGTTACTTTTTGACCAAGTTGTGATGCACGAATTGCTGCAACATATCCTCCTGGTCCTGAACCAACAACAAGCGTTTCTACTTCAATCGGGAAATCTCCTACTACCATTTCTTACCCCTCCATTAATAATAGTTCTGGGTCTGCAAGTAATCTCTTAAGGTGGTTCAATGCATTTTGCGCAGTAGCACCGTCCATCATTCTGTGGTCAAAGACAAGTGAAAGTGCAAGCATAGGAACTGCAACAATTTCTCCATCTTTTACAACTGGCTTTTCAGCGATACGGCCAATTCCAAGAATTGCAACTTCCGGATGATTAATGATTGGCGTAAACCATTGTCCACCTGCAGATCCGATATTCGAAATTGAGCATGAGGCACCGCTCATTTCAGCCATTGATAATTTACCGTCACGAGCTTTTACAGCTAACTTATTAATTTCATCGGAAATCGCAAAGACAGATTTACGGTCTGCATGCTTAATTACAGGCACAACAAGTCCACGCTCTGTATCTGCCGCAATTCCAATATTATAATAATGCTTCTGAATAACTTCCTCTGTCGCTTCATCGAATGAAGTGTTGAACTGAGGGAATTCTCGTAATGTGCTCACAAGAGCTTTCACAACATACGGTAAATAAGTTAATTTAATCTCTTTTTCAAGGGCAATATCTTTGAATTTTTTGCGGTGCGCAACGAGGTCAGAAACATCAACCTCATCTAATAATGTAACATGTGGCGCTGTATGTTTCGAGTTAACCATCGCTTTTGCAATGATTTTTCTCATACTTGACATTTTTTCACGCGTTTCCGGGAAATCGCCTTCGAGTGAAACTTGCTTCTGTTCTGTAGCTACAGGTTGTTCTGCTTTACTGTCAGTATCAACTGGAGCAGCTGATGTTTGATCGCCATTAATAAACGCTTCTACATCACCTTTTAAAATACGACCATTTTTTCCAGTTCCCGAAACTTGGCGAATCTCAACGTCATTATCGCGCGCGAATTTTCGAACTGACGGCATCGCAATAATTCTACGGTCCACATCAACTTCTGTTTCTTGGGATGAAGCTACTTTTTCGCCTTCTTCTGATGGCGCTTGTTCTTTCTCAATAGATTGACCTTTTTCAGCCGTAGCTTGAACTTGGGCTTCTGTTGTTTCTTGTGCTGCCTCTTCACTTTCCTCTTCGTGAAGATCTTCATAACCGGGTGCGTCAATTTGAATCAATGCATCTCCAACTACTGCAACAGTACCTTCAGAAACTAATAGTTTTTCAACAGTTCCAGCAACAGGGGAAGGAATCTCTACGACGGCTTTATCATTTTGAACTTCAAAAAGAACGTCATCCTCTTCGACTTTATCGCCTTCTGCAACAAACCACTTCAATATTTCACCTTCGTGAATTCCTTCTCCGATATCTGGTAAACGGAATACATATGCCACTTATTTCACCCTTCCTTTTTTCAATAAACTACTTTTAAATACTTAGAAATTTAAAACTTTATTTGCTGCTTCCATGATATCTTTCGAATCAGGTAACCAAGCTTTTTCACCTTGTGCATAAGGATAAATTGTGTCTGGTGCTGTAACACGAAGAACAGGTGCCTCTAGGCTTAAGATTGCACGCTCTGTAATTTCTGACACGACATTTGCAGCAATACCAGCTTGTTTTTGT
Organism: Sporosarcina sp. Y1009; assembly: GCF_057669865.1. Taxonomy (NCBI): domain Bacteria; kingdom Bacillati; phylum Bacillota; class Bacilli; order Caryophanales; family Caryophanaceae; genus Sporosarcina; species Sporosarcina sp. Y1009. The sequence continues at coordinate 373,400 of NZ_JBYHFO010000002.1, forward strand.
GCTTCTTGTACAACAATTGCACGATTTGTTTTTTCAACAGATTTAATAATTGTTTCAATATCAAGTGGTTGAACAGTTCTTAAATCAATAACTTCTACAGAGTGGCCCTCTTTTTCCATTTCTTCGGCCGCTTTTAAGCTTTCTTGAACCATTGCGCCGTATGTGATAATTGAAAGATCAGTTCCTTCACGCTTCACATCTGCTTTCCCAAGTGGAATTGTATACTCTTCTTCCGGAACTTCTTGTCTAAATGAACGATAAAGTTTCATATGCTCCAAGAACACGACAGGATTTTCATCACGAATTGCAGAAATGAGCAGTCCTTTTGCATCGTATGGAGTAGACGGGATAACAACAGTTAGTCCAGGTTGCGCTGCCATCAGACCTTCTAAGCTATCTGCGTGCATCTCAGGAGTTGCAACCCCTCCACCAAATGGTGATCGAATCGTAACAGGTCCGTTGTATTTCCCACCGCTTCGGAATTGCATACGAGCAAGTTGACCGCTAATTGAATCCATTACTTCATAAACAAAACCGAAGAACTGAATTTCCATTACGGAGCGGTAGCCAGTTAAAGAAAGACCAATTGCAAGTCCACCAATTCCAGATTCTCCTAGTGGCGTATCAAATACACGTTCTTCACCGAATTCTTTTTGTAATCCTTCAGTCGCGCGGAATACCCCGCCGTTATTTCCAACGTCTTCACCGAAGACGAGGACGTTTTCATCATTTTTCAGCTCTGTTTTCATAGCATCATTAATTGCTTGAATCATCGTCATTTGTGCCATCGGTTACTTCGACTCCTTCTCAGTATAAATTTCAAGCTGCTCTTTTAAGTTATATGGGAGCTCACCTTTATACATAATATTAATAAAATCGCTCACTTTTTGTTTTGGAGCCGCATCTGCTTCTTTAATCGCAACTTTAATATCTTCTGTTGCTCTTTCAATTACTTTTTCTTCTGTCTCTTCATTCCAAATACCTTTTGCTTCTAAGTATTTACGGAAACGAAGTAATGGATCACGTTTCTCCCATTCGCTATCCGTTTCAGAAGTACGGTAACGTGTCGGATCATCTCCAGCCATCGTATGTGGGCCGTAACGATAACAAAACGTTTCAATTAGCGTTGGACCTTCACCGTTTACTGCGCGTTCGCGTGCATCTTTAGTTGCTGCATAAACCGCAAGTGGGTCCATTCCATCAACAAGAATACTCGGAATTCCTGCGGCAATACCTTTTTGTGCAAGTGTTTTACCGGCAGATTGTACATCACGTGGTGTAGAAATCGCATATTGATTGTTTTGGATAATAAATATTGCAGGTGAACGATATGCACCAGCAAAGTTAATCCCTTCATAGAAGTCACCTTGCGATGTTCCGCCGTCACCTGTATAAGTCATGGCAACTGCTTTTGTTCCTCGTTTCTGGAATCCAAGTGCAACACCAGCGGCTTGAATATATTGTGCACCTATAATGATTTGTGGTGGGAATACATTTACACCTTCAGGGATAGCTCCACCTTGGTAATGACCTCTTGACCATAAAAATGCCATAGATAATGGTAAACCATGCCAGATCATTTGAGGTACATCTCTATACCCAGGTAAGATGAAGTCTTCTTTTTCTAATGCAAAGTGGGAAGCGATTTGTGACGCCTCTTGTCCAGCAGTTGGTGCGTAAAAACCAAGTCTCCCTTGGCGGTTAAGAGAAATTGAACGTTGGTCTAAGATTCGTGTATAGACCATACGAGTCATTAGCTCTACTAAATCCTCATCTGACATTTTCGGATCCATATCTTTATTAACGATTTCGCCTTCTTCATTCAAAATTTGAACCATTTCAAACTTATCTTCAATCTCGTGAAGCGTTTTCACTGGATCGAACTGCTTGTTTGTTTTTGCAGCCATTTTCGGCAACTCTCCTTTAACAACTGTATTATGAATCATCGTTGTATTGATTGATACAAACTCTACACTTGCAAGTATACTTAATTGGAACGACAGCGTCAAACATTGTAAACTATGGTTTTTTCCTTTTAAAAGGAGTCCGAATTCATCGAAAACGATAACCTGTATTAGTACAATATCAAGCCTGTATTACAGTAGATTCGATAATTAATAGAGTTTGATAAAAAAAGACTAGTGTGCTGTATTACACATCTAGTCTTTTATGGGTTATTTTTCTTCAAACTGTTGAAATATCGATTCTTTCAATTCATTAACTGTACCAGTGGACTCGTTAAATAATTGGATGACTTCTTTAACAGCTGTATTTTGATCATTCACTTCAGATACTTTCTCCTGTAATTCTGAAACGTCAGTTTCTTCATTGTCAAGCATTGCATAAAGCTGCTCTTGTAAATCTGCTAGTGTTTTATAATTTTCAACGAAATCCGCGTGCAAATCATACCGACTATTAATAGATTCTTTTAGGTCGGTAATTTCTGTTTTTATTTGCTCGTCATCTGTCTTTTCGATAATTCCATCTAAATCGACAACAGATTCTCTTGCTTTTTTAATAGATTCTTCTTCATCTTCTAGAAGGGTTATACGTTTCCCAAGAGATTCTTCTATCTCGGCCACTTTTGTTTTAAGTTCATCTTTTTCTTCCTTTGTTAATTGGATGATTTCATTAAAGAGTGTTTGTTCCGATTTCTCTAGATTTAAAAGTTCCACCTGTGCTTCTTCGTACTTTTCTTCGGCACTATTAAATTTCGATAATGCACTCGCAAGATCTTTTTCAGTAGAAGACCCAAAATTACATGCAGAAAGAAATAATGTGCTGATTAATAGTAAGCTAACGACATATTTTCTCACGTTAAAACCCCTCCGATTTCCTTTGAATTATATCTGTTTTCGACAAAAAATTCAACCAAATGCTAAATTCCTTTTAAGCAACATCCTTATCACTTATACTATATTATATATACTGAATGCAGAAAGGAGAGTTTGTAATGATATTAATGAGTGACATCATTCGGGAAGGTCATCCCACATTGCGTGTAAAAGCTAAAGACGTGACCTTCCCTTTAACTTCTGAAGAGTCCATCTTATGTGATGAACTACTCACATACTTAAAAAATAGTCATGATCCTGTTATTTCCGAAAAATATAATTTACGGGCAGGTGTCGGCTTAGCTGCACCACAAGTAAATGTATCGAAACGTATTTTCGCGCTTCATTTAACACAGGATAATGAAGAACCGATAAGTTTTGTGGCGATCAACCCGAAAATCATCAGCCATTCCGTTGAAAAAACTTACTTAACAAGCGGCGAAGGTTGTTTATCAGTAGACAGAAACATCGAAGGTTATGTACCTCGAAACTCGAGAATTACAATTAAAGCGTTTGATAAAAATGGAAACTTATTTAAAAAACGGTTGCGTGGTCTTGCTGCAATTGCCTTCCAACATGAACTAGATCACCTAAACGGCGTTATGTTCTATGACCATATCGATAAAAATGAGCCATTTAAAGAAATCGCTGGCGCTTCACCTTTTGAGAGAGATTGACTTTTATATTCAAGTCAGTAGTTAATATTCAAACTTATGTAAATTAAACGCCCGAACACTTGACAGAAAGTTCTGAATGACTTATAATAGTGTGCGAGGAGTGATTTGCCATGTATAAACGCCTAAAACGCAAAATGTTGAGACGGCTCAATGGCATACTCGGCAAAAAAACAATTGCATAACTTTAATAGTCGGCCAATTTATTTGGTCGGCTTTTCTTTATTTTACCTATATGACATGGTACTATATAGAGAATGATTTCAATTGAACGTCAAAAGGAGAGCAAAAATTATGATTTATAAAGTTTATTATCAAGTTAATGTGCTAGAAGTACCCGTCCGCGAAAACACACAAAGCATGTTCATCGAAGCAGATTCCGAGAAAACTGTTCGAGAAATTCTAAAAGATCGCAACTTCAACATTGAGTACATTCAATTACTTGAAGGAGAGCATCTTGAATTTGAAAAAGCAACACCGCATTTCGAGCTCGAGCAGGTATAAAAATGAAGTCTATTAAAAATAATGAAACAGGCGTTTTCGCTCTAGGCGGACTAGGCGAAATCGGCAAAAACACATATGGTGTGCAGTTTCAAGACGAAATCATCTTAATTGATGCAGGTATTAAATTTCCCGAGGACGAGCTTCTTGGAATCGATTATGTGATTCCTGATTACGCTTACCTCGAAAGAAATGTCGAAAAAATTAAAGGACTCTTCATCACTCATGGACATGAAGACCATATCGGCGGAATTCCTTATTTACTTCGCAAAGTAAACATCCCTGTCTACGGTGGAAAGTTAGCGCTTGGTTTGCTACGCAACAAACTAGAAGAACATGGATTATTGCGATCAACTACAATGATTCCTATTGATGAAGATGACGTAATTAAATTCCGTAAAACTTCAGTTAGTTTTTACCGTACAACGCATAGTATTCCAGATGCATTTGGAGTTGTAGTCAAAACCCCTTCTGGAAACATCGTTCATACAGGTGATTTTAAATTTGACTTTACACCAGTTGGTGAACCAGCGAATTTAACGAAAATGGCAAAAATCGGCGGCGAAGGTGTACTTTGTCTTCTATCTGACAGCACGAATGCCGAAATTCCAAATTTCACAATGTCTGAACGTAAAGTTGGCGACAGTTTAAATGAAATTTTCCGCAAAGTGGATGGTCGTATAATTTTCGCGACATTTGCATCAAATATTCACAGACTGCAACAAGTTATTGAAGCTGCACAAGAATTCGGACGCAAAATAGCAGTGTTTGGCCGCAGTATGGATAATGCAATTCGCATTGGACGAGAACTCGGTTATATCGATGCGCCAAAAGAATTATTTGTTGACACGCATTCATTAAATAGATTACAAGCTAGTGAAGTTATGATTCTTTGTACAGGTAGTCAAGGAGAACCAATGGCTGCTTTATCAAGAATTGCAAATGGCACACATCGTCAAGTTCAAATACATCCTGGTGACACGGTGATTTTCTCATCTTCACCGATCCCAGGAAACACGCTTAGCATTAACAAAACGATTAACTCGCTTTTCCGTGCGGGTGCTGAAGTGTTACATGGCACGCTAAATAACATCCATACTTCAGGACATGGTTCACAAGAAGAACAAAAACTTATGCTTCGACTTATGAAACCAAAGTATTTCATGCCGATTCACGGTGAATATCGAATGATGAAAATGCATACAGAATTAGCAGTAGATTGTGATATTCCACAGGAAAATACATTCATCTTAGGTAACGGAGATGTACTCGGTCTAACTGCGAACTCTGCAAGACATGCTGGTCGTATTCCTTCTGGAGATGTCTATATCGATGGAAGTGGTATTGGGGATATCGGAAATGTTGTCTTGCGCGATCGTAAAATGTTGTCAGAAGACGGACTCGTCATCGTGGTTGCAACACTTGATACCAAGAAGAACAAAATTGTTTCTGGTCCAGATCTCATCTCACGTGGTTTTGTCTATATGCGTGAATCCGGAGAGATGATTCATGATACCCAACGAATGCTTTCTAGACAATTACAAAGAAAACTCTCAAATTCATCTACGACAGTAGCTTCACTTAAAACTGAAATCATAGATGTTGTTGGACCATATTTGTATGAAAAAACTGAAAGAAAACCAATGGTTCTTCCCGTTATTTTAGAGGTTTAACAATCAATTATAAATTTAAAAGGTATGGTTGAAGAATATCAAATTCTTCAACCATACCTTTTTTGTCGATTAATGAAAAAGCTTCTTTTCAAATAAATGAATATCATGATCTGATCCAATCACAATTAAAATATCATCTATTTGAATTTCTTCAACGGCTAGCGGCGAAACAACTATATCGTTCCCTCGCTTGATCGCAACAATGTTAATGCCATATTTCGCTCGAATATCTAGCTCTATTAACGTCTTCCCTACTAACCTTTCGTTTGCTATGATTTCAGCAATCGAGTGTTCTTCAGACAATTCTAGATAATCAAGAATATTATTGGAAACCATATTGTTTGCAATTCGTATCCCCATATCTCGCTCAGGATGAACAACTTTATCGGCACCAATTTTCTTCAATACTTTCGCATGATAATTATTTTGTGCTTTAACGGTGATTTTGGGCACGCCTATTTCTTTTAAAATGAGTGTTGTTAAGATACTCGCTTGTATATTTTCACCTATCGCAACAATTACATGCTCAAAATTTCGTATCCCCAACGACTTTAATACAGATTCGTCTGTGGTATCTGCAATTACTGACTGCGTTGCTATCGATGCATATTCGTCTACTCTTGCACTTGAAATATCGATTGCCATGACATCGGCATCAAGTTCGATTAATTCTTTTACGATACTCCCACCAAAACGTCCTAGTCCAATGACCACAAACTCTTTTTTCATGTGGATTCTCTCCTAACAAATTCCCTTATGCAATAAGTGTAGCATAGTGCATATTGATGTTAAAAATACAAATTTGTGAATCGATTTCTCTTAACCTCTATTGCAATTCATTCAGTAGTCTGTTTACTCGATTTTCAAGTATTTTCATTCCACTTTTTCCTGCTTGAAAGTGTCGGAGTTCACCTTCTTTATCGAAAAGATAATAAGCTGGAACTTGATTGTTGCCAAAGGCGTATTTCATTCTTAGTGCATTGTCGACATATATGGGATGTTTTATGTTATGTTCGATAGCACTCGATCGAATCAAGTCTACATCTTGGTCTGATGTATTTCGTGGTATATGAATAGCTACAATATTCAGCTTCATGTACTTGTCACGAAGTTTATTCACTTCCGCCATCATCTCTTTACACATATAACAACTAACCGACCAAAAGTGAATAAGCGTTGGATTTTCTCCAACTAGTTTTTCTTTAGTCGTATCCCCGTTAATCCAATAGGTTGCACCAAGAAGTTCCGGAATTTGTTCCCGTAATCTCATTAAAAACCTCCTCAATTATAAAATTCCCCACTCATTGTTTTACAGTGGGGATGATTAACCATATTCTAACTAGTCACAAGTCATTCATGATTAGTTGTTTCATAAAATTATTAATTGCAATCAGAAGGTTTTTCGGGTCTATCTGCACAAAATTCACAGGCCGGATCAGAGCAAGGACTGTCGTGCCAAACATTGCATTTCGCACAGTAAACCGAATCGAATTCGTCATTATATGATAATGTTTCCATACAAGTGGAGCAGTGATTAGGTTGTTCCACTCTGCTTAATATCTTACCTTCATTAGCAAAAAAAACACCTTCTAATGGTCTTGCTTTTTCATCGGTGACGATTAGATCATCCCAACTTAAGCCAAGGTCCTCCATTGTCCATCTTCTTTCGTCAGGGTCTAAATAAAATACTTTTTTCTTTCCCATCAATGCCCCCCCTTTTTGCTATATTGTACCATGAATCGTCAAAACATCCATCGTCAGTAATCTTTTTTTCTAGAATCCTTAGTGAAAGAGTATACTAAAATAAAAGAATTGTTTTTTTCGTGAAATAGTTCTTGCTTTCTGTACCGTTTTTCGTATAATTTAAAAATGTTTGTTGTTATTTTTAGAATATGGATATAGAAAAAAAAGGGGGGGTCTTATGTCAATCGAGTCAATTATTCGCTTTGATAATGTCACAAAGAAATATGATGAAAATACCACAGTATTATCTAATGTTTCATTTGAGCTAGAGCGCGGTAAGTTCTATACGCTACTGGGTCCGTCTGGTTGTGGTAAAACGACTATTTTGCGTCTAATCGCAGGATTCATCGAACCAACAGAAGGATCTATATTGTTCAACGGCAAGAAAATTAATGATGTTCCTGCTAATGAACGTAAAGTAAATACTGTATTTCAAGACTATGCTTTATTTCCACATCTTAATGTATTCGAAAACATTGCATTTGGATTACGAATCAAAAAGGTGAAAAACGAAGAGATGAAAAGACGAGTGAAGGAAGCTTTAGCTTTCGTCAATTTAGCTGGCTATGAAAACCGAGAGATTTCAGAGATGTCTGGCGGACAACGACAACGAGTCGCAATTGCTCGAGCAATTGTCAATGACCCTGAAGTTATCTTATTGGACGAACCATTATCGGCGCTTGACTTAAAACTAAGATCCGAAATGCAATATGAACTCCGTGATTTACAAAAACGCTTGGGCAAGACATTTATCTTTGTAACCCATGACCAAGAAGAAGCACTTGCTATGTCCGATGAAATTTTCGTGCTCAATAACGGTGAAATACAACAATCTGGCACACCACTAGATATTTACGATGAACCGATTAACAGATTCGTTGCTGATTTTATAGGTGAATCGAATATTGTTCCGGGAACAATGATTGAGGATTTCTCAGTTAAATTTGCAGGCAAAGTATTTGAATGTGTTGATGAAGGACTAAACCCCAATGAAAAAGTTGATGTGGTCATTCGACCTGAAGATTTAGAGCTGACCACTGTCGAGAAAGGCAAGTTAACAGTTACTGTCGATACACAATTATTCCGCGGCGTTCATTATGAATTGTCCACTTATGATAAAGACGGAAACGAATGGCTTGTTCACTCAACTAAAAAAGCTGAGGTCGGAAGTTTTATTGGGCTTGAATTTGCACCTGAAAACATTCATGTTATGCGCTTGAACGAATCGGAAGAAGAGTTTGACGCTAGATTAGAAGCTTATGGAGGACCGGATCATGAACGCTAAACCATCACGTTTTTTGTCGGTCCCTTATGCAACTTGGATTGTGCTGTTTGTAATTGCGCCAATCGCGTTGATTGTATATTACTCTTTTTTTGATTTGTCCGGCAACTTTACATTGATGAATTATCAAAATTTTTTCACTTCCATTTATTTTAAACTTACCGTGAATTCATTTTGGTACGCGTTTCTAATCACATTATTTTCTTTGCTTTTTGCTTATCCGACTGCTTATTTTTTAACAAAAACAAAACACAAGCAACTTTTACTATTACTCATTATCATACCGTCTTGGATTAATTTACTCTTGAAGACTTACGCTTTCATTGGACTCTTTGGGCTCTATGGACCGGTTAATGCATTTTTAGAAATGATCGGGATTGGGCAGCATCAACTGCTATTTACTGATTTTAGTTTTGTTTTCGTTGCTGTTTATATTTTTATTCCCTTTATGATATTGCCAATTTTTAATGCACTTGATAAGTTGAATCCAGCATTGATTGATGCGTCATATGATCTTGGTGCAAATGGATGGACCACCTTTGTACGTGTAATCTTACCCTTAACAATGAATGGTGTTAAATCCGGAATTCAAGTTGTCTTTATTCCCGCCCTCTCATTATTTATGATTACACGTCTTATCGCTGGAAATAAAGTCATTACTTTAGGAACTGCTATTGAGCAGCAATTTCTAGTCGCTCAAAATTGGGGGATGGGCTCGACAATTGCGGTGTTCCTCATCTTATTTATGTTTATAATCATGCTCATTACAAGTGGTTCTGAAAAGGGGGCTGCTGGCAGTGGGAAAATTAAATAAACGTTCCAAATTGTATTTAACATTTGTATTTATTGTATTGTACACCCCTATTTTCTATTTACTATATTATTCTTTCAACTCAGGTGGCACAATGTCTGGTTTTGAATCCTTCACGCTTGAACATTATGCTGCTGTTTTTGAAGACACTCGGTTGATTATGATTTTGATAAATACAATTGTTGTCGCATTATTATCAGCACTCGTCTCTACAGCGATTGGTGTGTTAGGGGCTGTTACGATTACGTTCATTCGGAAAAAAGCTTTGCGAAACGCAATACTATCGATGAATAATATCTTAATTGTTAGCCCTGATGTAATTATCGGAGCATCCTTCTTAATATTGTTTACACTAGTAGGCGTAAAGCTCGGATTTGCATCGGTTTTAATATCTCATATCGCGTTTAGTATACCAATCGTTGTCATAATGGTATTGCCAAAATTACAAGAAATGAGCCCGACATTAATTGATGCAGCTATCGACCTTGGCGCTTCGAAACGAGATGTACTGACCCGCGTCATTATTCCATTTATCAAACCTGGAATATTTGCTGGGTTCTTCTTAGCACTCACGTATTCCCTAGATGATTTTGCAGTCACATTTTTCGTGACAGGTAATGGTTTTTCAACATTATCTGTTGAAATATATTCTATGGCTAGAGCCGGGGTTACATTAACCATTAATGCGTTATCCGGTTTAATATTTATCGTGACATTGCTTCTCGTCTTCGGATATTATGCAATTAACCGAAAAGCTAAAAATCCTTTTTCAGGGGTGAGAAAATGAAAGATATTATTCGTATCTCTATCGCCATTTTAGTGATTTCGGTTATTCTGTTAGTCATCAACAACAACCTTGCGAATACTGGAGGCTCTTCTAGTAAAAACTCAATTACCGTTTTTAACTGGGGAGAATTTTTAGATCCAGCCCTTTTAAAACAATTTGAAGAAGAAACAGGTATCAGAGTCATCTACGAAACATTCGACTCGAATGAAGCCATGATGACTAAAATTGAACAAGGTGGAACCACTTACGATATTGCTGTACCTTCGGAATATGCGATTGAAAAAATGAATGCGTCAAATTTGCTAATTCCAATTGACAAAACCAAGCTGCCAAACCTTGTGAATATCGATCCTTATTTTCTTGATTTAGATTTTGACCCTGAAAACAAATACTCAATTCCCTATTTTTGGGGAACATTAGGGATTGCTTTTAACCCCGAATTGCTGGAAGGTCAGACATTTGAAAGTTGGGAAGATTTATGGGATTCCTCTCTAGAACAGGAAATTGTTTTGGTCGACAGTGCTCGCGAGGTTATCGGCATGGGGCTAAACGCATTTGGTTATTCTTTGAATTCGACAAATCTTATAGAACTAGAAGCAGCTACTGAAAAATTAAAAACATTAAAACCAAATGTTAAAGCAATCATTGGAGATGAAATCACACAACTGATGGTAAACGGTGAAGCTTCTGTTGCACTCACTTGGTCAGGTCAAGCAGCAGACATGATGGCGGACAATGAAGATATTGACTACGTTGTACCTGAAGAAGGTTCGAATTTATGGTTTGACAATATGGTCATTCCAAAAACCGCGAAAAACATTGACGGTGCGCATGCATTTATAAACTTTATGTTAGATGCAGAAATCGCTGCACAAAACGCTGATTACGTTGGTTATTCCACGCCTAATTTAGCCGCTATGGATTTCATGGATCCTGAAGTCATAGAGGATGAAAGGTATTATCCTGATGAAGAAGCTAGAGACCATCTTGAAGTGTATAAAAATCTCGGTCTTGAAATACTCGGAACTTACAACGAATTGTTTCTTGGTTTGAAATTGGAATATCAATGACTCGAAAAACCATCCAACAAGGATGGTTTTTTTGAGTCGTCGAGTGTATTCAACTTACCCCTATGGTAGAATACACTATAACTTGTAGTATGAGAGGTTAGGAGACTGTCATGATAAAATCGACTAAGTACGCACTATATATTCTTATGTTTAATACATTTGTAACGATGTCAGGAATTGGACTTATTATCCCCATCATGCCGGAGTACTTAGGTACATTTGGAGTTGCAGGACAAGTACTAGGTTTCCTTATCGCTATGTTTTCATTTTCACAGTTTATCTTTTCACCAATCGCTGGTGATTTGTCCGATAAACATGGAAGAAAAAACCTCATTATCGGAGGACTGATTATTTACGGGTTATCACAACTTACCTTTGGTATGGCGACTGAATTGTGGATGTTATTTGCCTCAAGATTTTTCTCAGGTTTAGGTGCTGCTTTCATTCTTCCACCAACGATGGCATTTGTCGCTGATTTGACTACAATTGAAAAACGCGGCCGGGGCATGGGGTTACTAGCAGCTTCCATGTCATTCGGATTCGTAATTGGACCAGGTATAGGCGGTTTCCTTTCCCAAATCAGCTTGGATTTCCCTTTTTATATCGGCGCAACAGTAGCGATAACCGCAGCGATAATCTCATTTTTTGCACTACCCAATCCAAAGCCGGTGGCGCGCGAAATAGGCGTTGCATTGAAGGGTGAGAATATTATACAGCAATTAAAGCGATCTGCAGCTACTCCATATTTTGTGATGTTCATCGTTATGTTTGTTTTCTCTTTTGGATTGGCAAATTTCCAATCAACGATTTCGTTATACGTCGATCATAAATATGGGTATACGATTTCACAAATTGCTATCCTTATAACAGTCGGAGGTTTCGTAGGGACAATTGCTCAAATGTTTATCATTGGTCCGTTATTTAAACGGTTCGGTGAAATGCGTGTTATTCTTGTTAATCTGGTGATTTCAGCCATCGCGATGCTTTGGATATTGTTTGTTGATACATATTCAATGATCCTCATCGTATCGATGGTGTTCTTTACAGCAACTGCCCTGTTACGTCCCGCTGTTAATACGCTTGTTTCTAAATTAGCAGGCGATGAACAAGGTTTTGCAGCAGGCATGATCACTGCTTATATGAGTCTTGGCAATATGATTGGTCCAGCTTTAGCAGGAATATTATTCGATATCAATATCATTTATCCATATATTATTGGGACTGTTATCTTACTCATTTGTTTCTCAATTGCCTTATTCTGGTCAAAGCGGAATTCGGATTTATTGGACCCGATTAGTGTGAAAAAATGAGTTGTCATAAATGAATAATGGTGAATTCTAGAAGTTCCTCAAAAAATAGGCATAAAAAAGGATAAGAAATTGTGATTTCTTATCCTTTTTATTTTGCGAACTTTTTATGGCTAACTACAGAGCACAGAGAAATGATTAAAACCTCATCTTTTTCGCTTGTTCTTTAATAACTCCGCAATATTTTCTTCTGCAGTATTTACTGGCGATGCTGGTTCTTCTTTAACAATCCGTTTTAGACCAAAGCCTTTAAAAAATCCAAAGCGGCGCAATGTGATGTCTAGGAAGAAGATAATCATTGCAGCTAATATAAGCCCTTGGGCAATTGGTTTTTTCTCCTCACTCCTATAATCATGTGCTCTAAATGCCTCTGTCGGGTTTTCTAACAACTTTCCACCAGTCGAGGTCGCAATTTTCTCGAGTAGATTTCTATTTGGCGTTCCCCTTTTATACTCCTCATTGTATGGAACCGATATTCCTGCTTCAAAATAGCCACCTTTATCGTCTGATACACCAAAAAATACGAGTCCTGGATTTGCTTCGAGTGTTACCCGCATTTTACCTGGTGCTAACGGTTCTGAAGTGAAAGGTATTTCAGTTCCTTTTTCGTCGACTATTGCAACATCGAGAAATGCAGCGCTCCGCGAGCTGTCCATCACTGTGTAGGTCCCTCCCTGTTCATGAGTGATAATATATGGAACATCCTCATAAGACGGGAGGAGCCTCGCTACAGCCGCATTCCAGAAATCGGCATATCGATTCCATTGTGCGAAATCGCCTGTCCATTTTCCACTAGAATCAGATGTAAATGCAACCGTTCTTCCGAGTCCATACATCCACTCCGCTAGAACTGGGTCCTCTTTCGGACTTTCTCCTATAGTTGTGGCTGTATTTTTCAATGTTGTTGCGATATAGGCATTTATTTCTGGAACACCATCTGTAAACAATGCATTCCATTCTGGAACTCCGCCTAGCGTCATATAAAATGGATCATCTTCGATATAAGTCCGAGTCATCAAAGAGGTTTCTCGGGATAGGATTGCTGGGATTGTCGATTCATCGATGACATCATAAAATCGCCCGCCTCCACTTTCAGCCAACCTCTCTAACAAAGCGCGATCAGCATCATTTCCAATTGCTACCGTTGACATCGTAATATTATTTCCTTTTCCATCAGCGATTACTTCATCATAGCCAGGGGGCATATTTGATTGTCCATCAGTCAAAAGAATAATATGTTTTCGCTGTAATACAGAAGCTGTTAAATCATCATAAGCTTGTTTCATTCCTGGATAAATATCGGTTCCACCAAGTGCGGATACAGATAATATTTTTTCTATAGCAGCGTTTTGATCTTCTAATGGCGCTAGTGGAATTATATTCCAAACCTTGTCGTCAAACGCGATAAAACCAAAATTATCATCATCGCGGAGAAGTTCAACTGAACGTGCAGCCGCCTCTCTTGCAAGAACGATTTTCGATCCCGCCATACTACCGGATCTATCAAGTACAATGACCAAGCCAAGAGAAGGCAATTGTTCTTTCCCTTTAATCTCCATCTCGACAGGAAGCAGTCGCTCAATCGGAGATTTAAAATAGCCGCCTAAACCAAAACTTTCCTCGCCTCCAACCATCATAAAGCCTGTTCCAAAACTTTTTACAGCCTGTTCAATGATTTTCATTCGATTCTCACCAACAAGATGTCCAGGCACATTATCAAAAATAATTGCACTGTAGTCCATATAACCGGATAGTGTTTCAGGTAATAAATCAGCATGAACCGTATCTACATCTATAGATTCCTGATCGAGGAGAGAGGGAATAATTGATGGATTTCTGTCTGTATCGACAACAAGTACGCGTGGAGATCTCTCAACCATCGTGACTGAAACCATACGATTATTCTCAAGTATTTTATCATTCGATACGATAAGTTTAGCTTCATATTTCAATAATCCTTCGTTCGCTGAAGCTCTTCGTACAGAGAATGTATTGCTCCCCTGTTCAAGTTGTACATCTTGCTCGCTAATCTCTTGGTCATTTTCATAAATGATCAATTTTCCAGCCGTTCGACTCGACGCATCGACCTCAACGCGTAGCAATTGTTGTTCACCCGCATACGAAGTTCTTGGCGTTTCAAACGAAATAATAGAAGCATCTGTCCCAGCTGGACGTTCCAATAATACTGTATCTATTACGGTTTGCGCATCTCGAAATTTAGGGAGAACTTTTTCAACAGACCCTGCTGTTTCTAGCCCATCAGAGAGTAAGACGATACGCGTGGCTATATTACGATCTGCAAGCGCAGAAGACAAGTCAATTGCTTGAGAAATATCGGTCGCACTATTTTTCTCCAAACCTTCAATAATTGGCACGTCAATATCGGCATTCGTAAGCTTTACATCTGTACGGAAATTCTCAGCAAACGAATATACCCCAACTAAGTGGTTTGTTTTTCGTTCCGCCAAACTTTCCGAAATCCATGTATCCGCCGCCGTCCCGACCTCTTCAATAGAGGCTGACCGATCAACGACAAACAACACTTGTTCCTCGGTCACACGTAGCGTTAAATAGGGTGCAGTAAGCGCAAATATTAATAATAAAATCGCACTCCCTCGCAGTAAAAATAACAACGTACTACGGCTTTTCAACCGGATTTCGGAAGATTTCCATGAATAGATTAAATAAATGCCAGTTGGAATAATTAGCAGTAGCCATAATGGTTGTTCAATGCGGATATCCACGTCTACGCTGCACCTCCCATTCCATCAGCATTATCAATAAAATCGGTAAGATGAAGTATTTACCAAATAGCCATTTAGTTGCCTCGGTTTCTGTAGCACTAACTGTTTTTTCTATTCGATAGGATTGCCCTGTTTGCAACAGTAGTTCTTCCTGATTGAGTTGAACGGTGAATAATTCTTCACGTATTTCATCTCGTGCTTTATAAACCCCGGGAATCTGTGGTGCATTGAAGTTAGCCGCGTCTAAAACTGTCGTCAGATATTCATCTTCAATCGTGAATATTTCAAGTTTTTCAGTATCATTACTTGTCAGAACGGATTTTCGTTCATTCGGGGTAAAGGTTCCAAGCGTTTCTCCACCTGCACCAATCTGTTCAACCACACTCCAAATAAATAATGGGAATGAAGCATGTAGTGGCCAGTCTGTCATTTCGACGTCTGCTAGAATGATAATATCTCCTCGACCTGATATTTGGATAAAAGGCTTATTTCCAATCATCGCAATGGTTTCGAATTCTTCAAAAGCCGGATAAACACTATTTACGTAAACATCAGATAGATCCGCAATGGAGAATAACGAATCTGATGATGTAGTAATTTCTCCTGCAACTTCTTCTACTGGTTGATCATTTCGACCAAAAAGAACTAGTGGTTGAGTACCTTTCTCCAAAAACGCTACATCATTTGTAACAATGATTGAATCGGCTAATGCAGTCGTTAATTCATTACTTGCACCAGTTGACACCAATATACCTACGGCTTCAAATGCTTTTTTAATGAGTTCATGTAATTGATCATCAATCATAACACCTGTTCTTTCGAGACTTAAAATTACAGATGCTTCATTATCGACATCATAATCATCATCAACTTCTATCCTAGCTAATAATGCTTTCACTTTCGGTAAATCTTTAAATGATAGCAGTTTTTCTTGCTCACCTGACTCCATCATAAAAGAATTATTTACAAGTTCGATCCCCGTAAGCGCATCCGTCACAATCAATTGTCCACCAATACTTTCTTCTAAATTATTGACTAGTTTTATAATTGCTTCTGTTCCTTCTGGCGTTTCAACTGCACCAAATTTATCGATAGTTACGTTTTGATGTATTTCCGAAGATGCGTGGACAGTCCAAGCAATGCTTCCATTTGCTTCAGGAAGTGATTGTTGATTCAAAGCATCTGTAAAAATATGAATATCCACTTCACTATCAGCTGCAATCGACTGAGCGAAATCGATTGCACGTTCCATAAATTCATGTTCATAAGTAACTTCTAGTTGCTCAATAGCAGAGATTACTTTTTCAATACTTTTTTCTTCTTGAATAGCAGTTGTCGGCTCTTTTCCTGTTAGTATAATGGTAATCGGTTGTCCAGATCGTCCATTCACTAGTTTTTTAATCGTTTCTTTGTGTTGACCCAAAAGTGTATTGTCCTCTCTTGCTACAAGCATACTAGCCGAGGTATCAACTATGAGAATCGTATGATCATGAACTGCATCTTCTTTTGTTATAAATGGATTCATTAAAATAAATAATAGCAATAATAATGCGGCCATCTGTAAATAAAACAGCGCATTTTTTTGAAGGTTTTTCAAATAGGGCGACACTTTTGTCTCACGCATAGATTGTTCCCAAAACATAGTCGAAGATATTGTTTTCACTTCATATTTTTTACGGAAAAAATAATAAAGAAGGACGGCTATTGGGAACAGAACTGTCCAACTATATACTAACTTCTCAAATCCCAAAGCCAACCCCCCTATTCAAGCCAACCGACTTGGCGCATTTTTTTCGTCATCATAGGCATCACACCATCTGATACTTGACCATGAATAATTTTGACCCCATATTTTTTTGCAAGTGCAAATAACTTTCCTTCATGAATTTCTTTTTGTTCAATATATTCACGAATGGAGCGGTTAGTCATGGTCACTTCTACATTGTCTTCATTTTCAATATCTACCAACCGAATATCACCCTCATAAGAAGGACGTTCTTCTGATTCAGACTGTACAAGAATTACGCGAACATCCTTGCAAATTCCCCGTAATCTCCTAAATGTATGTTCCCAACTCTCTGTTCTCTCTAATCCGTCTGTTATCAAGAACAAAATAGTAACAGCTTTTGGAATATGATTTAGGAGCTGATTTGTAAAACCACTTTTAGAATTAGGCTCTTCCATGGTTGAAAGAAATCTTGTAACAGCCGCGCGCTGTGCAATCCCCTTTTTACGAATGAAGCGATTCTGCTCATCAATGCGAGTTGAAACTGAAACGGTATCTCCACTTTTCAATGCTACATAATTAAGTCCCGCTGTTAGTTTACGTGCAAAATCCCATTTCCCTTCTACCTGCATCGACATCGTTGAATCCAATACAATATGAATGCGCATCTCCTGCTCATCCAGAAATTGTTTAATAAACGGTTGACCTGTCCTAGCATATACATTCCAATCAATATGGCGGATATCGTCACCCATGTGGTATTCTCTAAAATCGGAAAAGTCTAGTGAAGAACCTGTCTTTCTTGATCGATGTGTACCTTTGTGATGTCCAAGTCTACCTGACTTCGTTACAATAGATAGTCCGCTTAATCGCCGAAGAAGTTGATTAGAAAATAATTCTTCTGCCATCAGACAGAGGCTCCTTGTTTAGTATCTTCAAGTAATTTAAGTAATAATTCATCAACTTCAATGCCTTCTGCTTCCCCTTCATAGTTGATCAAAATACGGTGACGAAGCGCGGGTAATGCGACAATTTTAATATCAGCAATCGAAACATGTAATCTTCCAACAGTGAATGCGCGTGCTTTTGCCAATTTAATAATTGACTGAAGTCCACGTGGGCCACTGCCGTATTGTACATAATTTGCCCAGTCATTGCTTTCTTCAGATTGAGCATGTGTCGCTGAGATTAGATCGACTGCATAATCTATCATTTCATCTGCAATGATTATTTCTTTAACCATTTGCTGTGCTTCAACAATTTCATGAGCAGTCATGACTTTCTCAATATTGATTTCTTTTGGACCTGTTGTTCGCATCATAATTTCTTTTAACTCGTTTTTAGTTGGAAAAGGTAAAAGAATTTTACATAAGAAACGGTCCATTTGTGCTTCAGGCAGCGGATAAGTTCCTTCCATCTCAATTGGATTTTGTGTTGCTAATACGAAAAAAGGGCGTGCCATTTCACGAGTTTCACCAAGAACAGTAACGGTTTTTTCGCCCATCGCTTCAAGCAATGCACTTTGTGTTTTTGGCGTAGCACGGTTAATCTCGTCTGCGAGTACCATTTGGCTGAAAATAGGTCCTTTTTTAAATACGAATTGTTGCTTGCCTTCATTTGTTCGTTCGATAATACTTGTTCCCGTAATATCCGCAGGCATTAAATCTGGCGTAAATTGAATTCTTGAAAATGAGAGATCGAGTACTTCGGAAATTGTCCGAATCAGCATCGTTTTTCCTAAACCAGGCAACCCTTCGAGGAGTGCATGGCCATCAGCTAAAATTGAGTATAATGAGAACTCAACAGCTTCGTGTTGTCCAACTATAAATTTACCGATTTCATTCTTTACACCTTCGAATTTCTTACTCATGTCTTTAATCTGTTCCTGTGTATAAGGCATTAGCTCACTCCCATTTCTTCTATTCAATCGATGAAAAATACTCAGAAAGGATTCGTTGTAAATCAGGAGATAGATTCATTTTTCCCGTACTTTCTAAATAACTTTTTTTATAACTCCCGATTACTTCGTTGTATGGGCGAATGGTTCCTCTTTCTATTGGTCCCTCAGACTCTCGTTCATCAATTAACTCGCCATCACCTAAATTACCTCCATCAACATTAGGCTCTTTTGCTGTGCCGAACCGTTCATAGGGAATAGTTAGCAGATCACGACCACCAGATCCTTGACCAATACCAGCACCTTGTCCTTGTCCATGTCCTTGTCCTTGGCCCTCGCCTTGACCTTGGCCTTCGCCCTGACCTTCGCCCTGACCTTCTCCTTGGCCTTCGCCTTGACCTTCGCCTTGACCTTCGCCCTGACCTTCTCCTTGGCCTTCGCCCTGACCTTCGCCCTGGCCTTGTCCTTGGCTCTCGTTCTGAGATGTATTGGTCATTTCCGCCAGTGCGGGTAAAGCCATACTCTTTCCTATTTTGGTTAAAGCTGCATTCGTTTGCCCCACATTTTTTGCAAGACTGCTTGATAGTTCTTTTAATGCGGATAACTCTTTTTCTTCATCATCCGATAGTCCATCTGACGATTGTGTAGATGTATCCGCAAGCTTTTTCTTTTCAGTTAATCGAAGCTCGCGTAAACGAACTTCTTTTTGTTTTTTCACTAATTCTTTCAATGCTTCTTCAGTAGTTTCAGCTTCCTTTAACTCCACGAGTACATCCTCTATTTCCTTTTTCACTTCAGGAACTGTTTCTTTATCGATCAACACTTTCATCTCTTTTTTCATCTCACCTATAATTTCCTGTTCTTGTACGATGACTTCTGCTTCTAATTGAGCTTCTGATGGAAATGTATTTAGCAATACTAAGAATAAAGAGCTAATGACTAGGCCAACTATCATTTTTATATTCATTATTTTTTTATCTCTTTTTTTGAACTTCGCATAGGCCATTCCTACTTTGTCATTAGCCTCTTCAATGATTGGTCCTGCCAATACAGAATCACTATCCTGAATTGATATTGCCGTCATCAGAAGATTATGTGGCAAATATTGATCCAGTATTAGAATTGCCTCATTTTTACGAACTCTATTATAGAAAGCATAAATAGCGGTTCCTGTAAGGACAAGAACCGCACTACTAAATGCAAAACGCTCATAATAGGGAATGACAAATAGTCTAGAAAGTACATATACAAATACCGCACTCACAACAGCATAGAAAGCGCCTGATTGCAGCGTGAATATAATTTTCTCATTTCGTAGACGACGAAGTGATGCGGTAATATAGTTATGAACGACTGTTTTTCCATCCAATTAAGTCATCTCCTCTTATTTATGCCGTTTCATATTGACACGCAAGTTTTTGATTGCAATGAACAATGTCAAAATCGTAACCGACAGATAAAAGATTAAATAAGTCCCCCATAATGGGAAGTTAACAGCTGTAAATGAAGAGATGGCTTCCTCAATCTCCGGGGCTAATATTGACGACATCAGCACTCCTGGATTTATGGATGCTAAGAAATAAGCTGGAAATGATGATGGAACTGCACTGGTGCTCAACGATGTCAACTGGACAAACATTAATGAAAGAAAAGCGGTAACAATCGTCAAAAACAACATCGTTCCATAGGTTGCGATCATCGATACAATCGTTCGTCGCGTAATTGTAGAGAACATAACCCCAATACTTCCCATTGCAAGCAGCGTGACAAATAGATATAAAAACACAAGTCCGAAGTCCAAAGGTGATATTCCCCCGAATAGAAATACAAGACTATAAATCGGAAGACCCGCGAAAATTAACAGCAATAGGAAAGCAAGAGATGATAATAATTTACCCGTAATAATTTGAAAAGAACTTTGTGATGTCGTCAACAAAATTGGTAAAGTTTGTTTTTCTCTTTCTGTACTAATTACACCCGCTGTCAACCCGGGGCTTATAAATAACACCAAGCCCAATTGGATAAATGAAAGTAACGTAAATAAGAAGAAGCTTTCATCCGGTGTAAAATAAGACGTCCGATTGACTGTCATTGTTACAAATATAAAACCGAAGACGAAAATACACATAATGAGCAAATAAAACAAAATGCCATTAAAGCTTTTAGCTGATCTAAATCTCAACTTGATTTCCTTCGATAAAACTGGATTAC
The DNA here is from genome assembly GCF_057669865.1 of Sporosarcina sp. Y1009. Lineage (NCBI taxonomy): Bacteria > Bacillati > Bacillota > Bacilli > Caryophanales > Caryophanaceae > Sporosarcina > Sporosarcina sp. Y1009. Next base: position 394,660 of record NZ_JBYHFO010000002.1, read on the forward strand.
TTAAGTTAAGCTTCATCTCCATCTACTCCTTTCGTTATTTCCATGAATACATCTTCTAGATTTGTGACATGTTCCGAAAACGAAAGAATTGGAATATCAGTAGCCATCGCATTTTTTAATAATTCAACTTGATCCTGATCAGTTCCTTTAAATGAAAAACGAATCCCATTGTTAGTTTCCAATACTTCGATGTTCGTGATGAATGGATTCTCTTCGAAAAACTGAATTGTTTTGGAGTCAATTGTCATTGTCAAGCTAGCAGTGATGATTTTCTCACCGCGTAGCTGCATTTGAATTTCATTAACCGATCCATGTGCAATAATGCGGCCATTGTCTATAACCCCTATCTCATCGCACATTTCTGCAAGCTCGGGTAAAATATGAGAAGAGATTAAGATTGTTTTCCCCATATTCTTCAAGGACTTTAAAATATCTCTCATTTCAATACGCGCCCTCGGATCTAGTCCAGAAGCAGGTTCATCTAAAATAAGAACTTTTGGATCATGGATAAGGCTACGTGCCAAACATAGTCGCTGTTTCATACCCCTAGATAGCAGATCAACATATTCATAACGTTTATGTGTCAGATTCACAAGTTCAAGTAATTGCGGAATAATTTTCAGTCGTTCAGCTTCTGGCATTCCGTAACTTGCAGCATAGAAGTCTAAATACTCATCAGCTTTAAGCTGATCATATACACCAAAGAAATCCGGCATATAGCCAATCATTTTCCGGATTTCTGTTGGATTTTCTCGAACACTAATACCATTAATAAATAACTCTCCCGAGGTAGGCTGTAATAGAGTCGCAAGAATTAGAAAGGTCGTTGATTTACCCGCACCATTCGCACCAACAAATCCAAAAACCGTACCTTCTTTAATCGATAAATTAATATCATTTAAAGCCTTAAAATTACCGTATTTTTTTGTCACGCCATTTATCTGAATCATTTCGACACCTCCCCTACTAACTCCAGTTTCGGGAGAACTTCTCCGTTACTATACTGACCACTATTAAAAATTATTTCGATTGATAAAGTACCATCATTAGACAGGTAATCAGAAATATTATCTTTTAACAAAAATTCATCTGATTCAATTATTTCATATTCATCAGTTCGAACATTAAATATTTTACTGGTATATAATTCATGATCAAGATTTGTTACTTTCAACGATGACCACGCTACTTTTGTCATGTCCAACTCTTCAGGTAGTACCCAGTTCTGTTCATACTGAACGCCATCCATATATTCCTCCATCATCGGATCATCAATCACATAGTGATGCCCAAAATCATCGTCGTTAACGATCATATACATCTCAAGAAAATATTCATCCAATGTAATTTCATCTTCAAATATCATTTCTGATTGAACTGTCTGCACAATCATTGTTACGGCAGAAAGTGTAGAATTTACATCCTCGAGTGAAACTGGCACTACTTGGGCATCCGTATACCCAATTATGACTGGTTTGTTTGATACGCTCATATAATCGCTGAAAAATGTTAAGGAATTATTTTTTCGCATCTCCATCAGATCGTCGTTGCCTGTTGCATTATGCCCACCATAATAATTTGATCTCGGCTTTAAAATAGACCCTTTTAAAGTTTCAGTTATTTCAATCGTTTCCCCTGCATTAATGTCATCTAGAGCTATAAAATCATTCCCTGCCCATATTGCAACATCCGTTAATATAAACGGAAAGTCATTTGTGATTGAGCCTGACAACACACCTTTGTCAACTATTAAATCATTGGACATCCCGCCGACATCTTTTAAATTTGTTTCACCATAAACGGATGCGACATTCCAGTAGCCCACATTTCTGTAGTGTAAAGTTGAAGTTGAGGCATCATTCTCAAGCAAAACATGTTTATGAAGCATATTGCCGTTACCACCAAACAACGAGTACTGTGGTGACGCGAGTAATGAGGTTCCATTAGGCGCATTAAATCTATAGTCACCAGACTTATTCGACAGAATTGACTCGGCATAATAACCGCTTACATTCCCACCATTTTCCGCACTCAAGACAGCCGTATGCTGAATTTGTGTTCTTCCTATCCGATCTTTAGCTCCGTATCCAAAAATAGCTACTGAGGTAATTAGAGCAATTGCCGGAATAATCCACCATGCATATTCACGCTTATCTTTACGTTTAAGGATGAAATACAAAACTGGTATAATTATGATCATATATAATGCGATAACCCCAAAAATCAAAGGTGCAGAAACTTTAAACGAAGGAAATAGTTGATTACTGCTTCCAATCATATGCGATAAATCATTTAGTGGATTGTACATATTCATATAGGGAGATATAATCGAATCCTCTCCTGCGCTTAAGAGTGTATTCCAGAAAGCAGTCATTCCAGGAGAGTTTGCAATTGGTTCATCTCCAAAGGAAAATGCAGTTTGCATGACAAGCCCTTGCCCCATTTTTTTCTGTGCAACGAGTATTTGTTCATCTTCTATTAAAAGAGCAATAGCCCCTTCAGATAGCTCAGATGAAAATAATTGAATTTCTTCTTCAAAACCAGTTGTACTTGCCCAATCATTTAAAGCACGAGGGATAATTTTAGTCTTTTCCGATAACTCTAAAGGTAAATAAGAAGAAAAAACACCGACTTCATCTTTAACACTTTCTGAACTACCCAATACGATAATCCCACCATTTTTAACCCATTCCAATACCGCAAGTTGCTTTTCACTTTGCAAGTCTGCAAAAGAAAATTCATCTAAGATCATATAGTCAATTACATCCCAACCACGGGGATCAGTAGGCAAATTCGATAGTCCAATTTTTCCAGAATCGATTAGTTGCGTATTGGATGATGGTCCGATCTCTACACTTTTTAACGCATTCAGTCGATCCACATTATTTGTAAATGTCACAATCATTTTCTCATCATAATACATCGTTGCAGTGAGCGATTGTGCACCAGCATGTTCGACTTCTTTTCCCTTTTTCCATCCACCCTCATAAAGGAAAATTGATTTCTGATTTGTACCGCCGTATGCCCCCCCGATTCCTTCCATATTATTTACAAAGAAAGAAACAGTTTTCGTTTCTCCGGTACCAAGTTCAATAGGAAAGGCTCTTCCCATCCCTTGTTGATAGAATTCGACTATATCTACTACTAAATCGCCACTAAAAGGAGCCCCACTATTTTCAACAGTTATTGAAATGGGCGCCCCTTTTTCGTATTTTGCTTTTCCATCGATTCCAGTTGAAAACTTAACAGTTAATCCTGGATTCGCTAGTGCTGAAGTACTGGGAATAAATAAAATAAATACAATAAAAACAGTCACTAACCCCATAATCTTTTTCATCATCTATAGCCCCCATTTTAGTAGCGTAGCGTCTACCCTAATAGTACGATTTAGAATGGAATAAGTTTCTAGTTCACTGAAAATTTATTGTTTTGTTGAATCTTTAGCGCATGCTCTTGAACAACTTCTGTAAAAGCCGATACTTGTTTTAAAGCGAATGATGACTCGTAACCGATTAACCAGGTGTCACGTGTCAATTCAAATTCTTCATCACTGTTTAATAACGGGATTTTATTCACCTGTTCATCACCAATTAATGTGATTGCAGGTAGAATAGCATAACCAATCCCATTTAACGCAAGCTGTTTACACGTTTCAATTTGGTCAACAGTAATTTGCCTTTCAGGTTTTTGTGAGAAATGACGTTGCCACCAATGTTGAATTTCTCGATGGTAGTTTGAATCACTCTTAAATTGTACAAATGGGCGTGTCGTCTCCTTTATTTGATCCAACGACGTCATTTCATGGTCAACTAGATACAATTGATCTCGAAACAAATACTCTTTCCGACCTTTCCAGTCTGTCTGCCCCCTAACAATTCCAATATGAGCTTCGCGCTCATTTAATGCTTTTACAATTTCAGAACTCCAACCCGTCATAAGTGAAATTTGTGCATCTGGATAGCGTTCGACAAACTCTTTCAACACTTGAGGAAGCCATGTTTGTCCAACAATTGATGCACATGCGATTTTCAAGGTTCCATGTACTTTATCGGCCATTGAAGCAATCATTTCAAGTGCTGCCTCTTTTTTCAGGATAGCTTCTTTGGCATACTCGACGACCAGTTCTCCTGCAGGTGTTGGCTCCAAACCTTTTTGTGAACGAATGAATAATAATGTATTCCACTCTTTTTCAATAGACTGAAGACGTTGAGATAGCGCTGGTTGCGACAAAAACAAACGGTCTGCAGCTTTTCGCATATTTCCTTCTTCTGCTAGCGTTTTTATAATTTCAAGTTCAATCATCGACATTAAAAAGCTCCTTTCCTCTAGGTATTCTTAATATGAGTAAAAAACTAATGACAGCAAATACTGCGACGCCTATATAAACCCACTGTAAAGAATCACTTAATGCCATTTGAAGCAAATTCGCTTCAGACGCCGATAATTGTCCTCGGCCTTCTTCAGTAAGAAGTAAATTTATATCATCAACACCAAAAGCTGAATTATTTTTCGTAAAGGTTGCCATAAGTGAAGCATTTAATATTGCACCGTAGAATGCTGCACCAACTGTGTTTCCAAAATTACGCATAAACATATTCGCAGCTGTTGCGGACCCCCTCATTTGTCTTGGCACAGCACCTTGAATCGTAACGACAAATGCAGTAGTCGTTAGCCCCATGCCAACTCCAACAAAAAAGCTAGAAACCGCTGCCCATAGTGGACCGGACGATGCATTCATCATGACAAATAACATCGCCCCAACAACCAATGATATCCCTCCGAAAAATGATACTTTAAAAGTTCCCCAACGAAGCAAAAGATGTCCTGCAACCGAAGAGGCTAATGGCCAGCCTATTGACATTGCCGTTAACGTAAACCCCGCAATGATCGCTGGTTGCTCCATCACACCGGTGACAAAGGTTGGTAAATATGCGGAAATCCCGATTAAGATAAAACCCGTAGTAAAAGAGACTAAATTCGCATATAAAATCACTGGACTTTTCCAAATTGAAAAAGGCATTAACGGATCTTTAGCCGTTCGTTCAACAAACACAAAAACACTGAAAAGACTTAAACTAATTAATAAGAGTACAACACTCGATAAGGAAAGTCGGTCAAACGATTGTCCTCCTTCAACCAGCCATATTAATATTGTTGTTAAAGAAGCGGTTAGTAGCGCAGCGCCTTTAAAATCAATTGATACTTTTCCCTCGCGTTTTGGCTCATGTAAAAACATACCAATCCCAATCATAGCTAGGATTCCTAACGGTATATTAACCCAAAAAACATATTCCCATTTAAAATAATAAACAATACCGCCACCAATGGCTGGTCCAAGTATGGCGGAGATTCCCCAGATACTTGATAAATAGCCCTGTACTTTAGCACGTTCTTCAGTAGAATATATATCGCCTACAATAGTCGAAGCAATTGGCATAACTGCGCCAGCTCCCAAGCCCTGTAAAAGACGATAAACAATAAGTTGTTCCATTGAAGTTGCAAAGCCACATAAAAACGATCCAATGATAAAAATTGTCATTCCGAAAAAAAATATTGGCTTTCTTCCAAAGAGATCTGCTAGTTTACCATAGACTAAAACTGTCACTGTGCTCATTAATAAATATGCAGAAAAGATCCAACTATATCTCGAAAAACCACCAAGATCTGAGGCGATTACAGGCATTGCAGTTGTTACGATTGTTGCTTCAACAGCACTTACAAACATCGCTAGCATAACCGAAACGAGAACGAGTGGTCTATTCATCATTTTTTTGCTATTTTCCATTTATTTCACCTTTCAAAAAGAGAAGGCCCCTGCTGCGGAGCCTTCCCATTTGTGTCTTCCCCGTTATTCAACGGAATATATATATTTCTTAAACTGTTTTAAAATAACTCTCCTAGTTAAAATGCCTGCAAATGTTCCATCCTCTTCAACAACACATATAAATGGATGGTCGATCACTAAATCTAATCCCCTTTGAAATCGATCTGTTGTACGAATCGTTGGGAAATCAGTTTTCATAATTTCATCTACTTTTAAATCTGGTAAGCGTTCATATTCGATATGAGCCAAACCTAAAATGGAATCAGTAACAGTTCGTATACTAAGAAGTCCTTTTAATCGGTCACGAGAATCTAATACTGGAATTGCAGAATATCCTGTTTTTGTTAGAACAAGAAGTGCATGTTCTGCATTATTACCAATTTGTACGTGGACCACCTTTTCAGCTGAAATAATATAATCTTTTATCGGGGTAAATAAAAACGCTTTGTTATTAACAGAAAGCATGTAATCGGCTCCTTCTATCTCTGTGCTTGACAGTTCAAAACCTACTCATCTATCATAGCACAAGAAACCTATAGTTAAGAGCAAAAAGATTTATAATGCCACGATAATTCGCCTGCAAATAAAGTGTAATAATCTTCTTTTCAAGACCTTTTTTAGTCTTCAAAATTCTCCTTAATCGTCGGTATAAATTCACTGTAATCAAACCCCAAGGAAAATTGTTAATTCTAAACAATAGACCTCGCGATTAGATATGCGAGGTCCCTGACGATTCAGTTAAATTCTATATGAAAAAGCATAGTATAAAATTATTACCCCAACAAATATTGCTGCAACTAATATGATCCATAGAATAGGGTTAAGCGTAAAAGGATGCTCTTCGATTGCATCCGGAATTTCCGCATTTTTTTCATTCAAGATACCGGTAGTACGCTCCGTTTTTCGAACACTTATTGCACTGATGGTACATATAATTATGACAACAATAATAAACGGGATCGTCCAAATATCCATTTATCTATCACATCCTTTAATAAAAGGATGTGCAATTTATCATTTATTAACCATTTTTTTAGAAAGGATACCTTTAAAATGGTGATTTATTTAACCACTGTCCACCGTCAAGCGTGACAATTTCACCATTCATGTATGATGCTTTTTCGGACATGATAAAAGCAGCTAGTTCTGCAATTTCTTCCGGCTTACCAAGCCTACCAAGCGGAATTGAGGCCAGCGTTCGTTTTGCAGCTTCTTCAGATTCCCAAAGCTTATCTGCACCACCCGTACGTTCAATCGGTCCTGGCGCGATTCCATTGACTCGAATGCCGTACTGTGTCCCCCATTCAACTGCAAGTGTTCTCGTCAGTGACATAACACCAGCTTTTGCCGCAGCAGAATGAATGACACCAGCTCCCGCATCCCAAGCATACGTCGCGAGCATATTTAAAATTGTCCCTTTTTGTTTGCTTTCAATCCAGTACTTCCCAACCGCACTTGAACAATAAAATGTCCCGTTTAGCACGATATCAATGACAGATTTCCAGCCATTTGGCGAGAGCTCTTCCGCTCGAACGATAAAATTTCCAGCCGCGTTATTCACAAGCCCATCAATGCGACCAAATTGCTTATCTGCAAAATTAACCATCTGCTGAACGGACTCGACATCTCTAACATCCATTTGAAAAATACTTGCATTGTCACCGATTTCTTCCTTCGCAGCTTGTAAACGTTCGAGATCTCGTCCTGTAATCACGACGTTCGCACCCTCGCCTGCAAACTTCTTTGCCATGTATTTCCCCATACCGTTAGATCCACCCGTAACAATCATTACTTTACCTTTATACAATCTAATTCCCCCTTTATGAATGAATGCTCACTCACAATGTAACATAAATTAATCTTATTGACGACAGAAAGTTCTAATTACTCTTTTCTATCTGCAAGATTCATTCGGCTAGCAAAAGCAAAGTGTGTACAAACCGAGTAATATTTGGTAATCTAAAGTAGATTACAGCTTCAAATAAAATATTTCCAATAAGCTTAAGGAGGTTAATCTTGAACATTAGTGAATCTTTACGTGAACTTACAATTGCGATCTATACAGTTAATCGTCATGCTAAAACAGCACCAGATAATAAAGTGTTATATGAGTTAAAAAAATTGGCGCTTGAAAAGCTATTAAATACTGGTCATGCAACAAAAATCGGATTGCACTTCGTCGATAATCCAAAATTCAGTAAACAGCATTCGACCACCCTCGTTAGTTGTGGAGATTTCCTTTTCCACATGATCCCTGAAAAAGAAGACTTCAAATCTTTGCCACATCTTGGTCAACAAGATCAATCTTCTCGTAATCCTCAGGAACGCATGAGTTTACGTGTTGCAAAAGGACTACTCGAAGACTTCTTAGAAATCCCACAAAAAAAACCCATTATTAAGAAAAACACAAAAAAGCAAAGCGTTCATCAAGTGCATAAAACAAACAACTTTCGATCATCGTATTTAGACGGTTAACAATTTCAACCTGTTACCAACAATGGACATGCCCATAACTACGGCATGTCCATTTCTTTTATCATTTTCATAAACTAGGTTGATATTTCTTATATAAAACCTGAGTTCCTTGATTCTCAAAACCTTGCGCGACTAACTGATTATATAAGTCTCTCGCTAAAACTAATCCAGGTAATTTTAACCCCATTTGTTCTGCTTCCTTTAACGCAATATCCATATCTTTCAAAAAGTGCTTTACATAAAATCCAGGCTCAAAATCATTATTTAACATACGCGGTGCTAAGTTACTAAGCGACCATGATCCAGCAGCTCCTGGCGAAATAGACTTTAATACATTTTCAGGATCAAGTCCCGCCTGTTCAGCATAGACAATCGCTTCACATACACCAATCATATTTGTTGCAATCGCAATTTGATTGCACATCTTCGTGTGTTGACCTGCACCAGCCTCACCTTGATAAATAATATCTTTCCCAAAAACAGTCAGAACCGGATGTATTTCTTTATATATAGCCTCTTCACCACCACACATGATTGAGAGTGTTCCATTTTTAGCGCCAATATCTCCGCCCGAAACAGGTGCATCAATTGACGACATTCTTTTTTCGCTTGCTGCAAGTGCAATTCGTTTAGCTAAAGCAGGACTCGATGTTGTCATGTCTATCACTACTTGTCCTTCCGTTCCTGCTTCAAATATTCCTGTATCACCAAAGTAAACAGCTTCAACATCAGCTGGATATCCAACCATTGTCATAATAATATCTGCCTCTGCTGTTGCTGCACTTGGCGTTGCTGCCCAATTTGCACCTTCATCAATTAGCGCATTCGCACGTTCTTTCGTTCGTGTATATATTGTGACCTCGTATTTCGCTTTAAGTAAATGTCGAACGATGCTAGCGCCCATTACACCAGTACCTATAAAAGCTATTCTTTTCGAATTCATCATAATTCCTCCCTATGTATTCCTCTATCTATCTACCAATTCTACCAGATATTAATTATTCCGACATATATAGTTGTGAAAACATAAAAAGAGGATGAACTTCTTGTCGAAGTTCATCCTTAAAGGGGGAAATGAGAATGTTGCTGTGTTCAAATATAATATCCCCGCTTTGTCTTAGTATTAAACATATTTCTAAAAACTTTTTTTAATTTCATTGATTTTATTAATAAACTGTCTACTTTCTTCTTCTGAGACCGCCATAGAGCCATAACGAACTTTATCATATATGTTAATAAGATCATTATTTGAATCCCAGTCCATCCTTTCAAACCATTCCTTCACTGTTTCTCCGGATAACCTTGAAATGTTTGAAACCCGTGCTTCTTTTTCAAAATCTTGGTAAGCCATGCGGATTGTGTTAGCAGTTTGTAAACGATCTAACTCATGAGTTTTCACGGCTTGCGCTTTAACATTTTTTTGAATGCCCACATTTGTGATGCGATATTTCCGTCTCTGGATGCTGCCACCCACTATTTTTTGATTAATAACGAGGACGACTATGAAAATAATCGCAATAATGACAGCTGTGATTGTGAGTATAAGACTAAGATCTATGCTTTCTGAAGAAGTCGGTAAGGGTAATTTTTCAATTTCTTCGTTTTCAGTTGAATTACTTTGTTCAGTAAACTGAAGTTCAGGGAGTAATGGAGCGGTTTTGTTAAATAAATCACCAAAAAGAAAGGCGACCAAACTCACCATTGCTGAGATAAAGGATTCCATTAAATAATAAACAAAGAGAAAACTAACAACACCAATCCCTAATATTTTACTGAACATCTTATTAACTTCTTTAAATTGAAAGTTTGCAGTTCGACTTCCAATTGCTCGAAGAATGAAATAACGGAAAACAATTGCAAGAACTGTCGTTATGATGAATAGCCGTATATGCAGATGAAGAAATTCGCTCTTTTCAGGTTGAGATAAATAAATAATTGTCAATAAATAAGCAGCTGTAAATACAACCGTATTAATAGCTAAGAAGTTCCATCTTGCATGTCGTTCAGCACTAAAATTCATATGCAGTCTCCAAAATACAAAAGCGATAACTAAACTCATTGGCGCCACTGAAACGCCTATTAAAAAAAGGGGCATCGTTAGGAACAATGCTAGTAAGAGACCCAATTGAAAACTATAAGAAATACGACGAAACAGAACAGGTAACCCAACAACACTCGCGAACGCTAAGATAATGAGTACATAATGAGGGGGCATTGCAACATCACCCGATATTAATATTAGTGGATAGGTGAGCAGAATAAGTTCAATCGAAAAACTTTCAGTGTTTTTCAGTATAAGTTCATGATTGTCAACTGACCTTTTCCCCACAGACATCCCCTCCATTCAATTATCTTCGATCCCTTTGAGTCGAAAAGTGCTCATCTCTAATTTTATTTAAATAAGCAACAAATTGTTTGCCTTCTTCTTCAGTTAAGGTCATGGAACTATATCGTGCTTTGTCATAGGTAACAAATAGCTTATGGCTGTTCCCCCAACCCATTCTGGAGAACCACTCTTTAACAGTTTCCTCTGCAAAACGCGGATACTTAGCTTGATTTGCATCGTTTTCAAAAACTTGAAAAGCCGTCCTTACAGCGTTAGAAGCAACAGAATAATCATATACATGTTGTCGATTTTCATTTTCGGAATCTTGACGACCAAAAAAACGTACTTTATATGAATGCCCATTTAACTCTTCATAATTATGTTGTTTCTTTCTAAAAATCATAAACAATAAAATAGCTGCCAAAATTCCCCCAGCTAGAACGACATAAATCCATACATCAAGTTCTGTACTCGAAGTCAATATTTCCATTTTTTCATCGGCATCATCATCAAAGTTTAAAATAGGCGGTTCCATCTCCTGATAACTTTTCCATCTTAAATAATCAAGCCAATCAATAATATAATCTAAAAATGGCGTGATGAAAGCAGCTATAAACATAAAAATCCCACCAAACAGAAATCCTAAAACAGCAAGAACCCCCGTTCGAACCGGTTCTATTAAGAAGTAAACGATGAGATAGGTTACAGTTCCGACTCCGAAAATGACGGCAAATACAAGACTAGTTTCTTTCCGATCAAATGCAACCATACGCCTCCCAAGTGCTAACGTTGTCAGATAGCGAATGATGATGAAAAGAGCTGTTGTTATCAAAAATAGGAGGACATTCACTTTGTTAATTTCTATAGCATGTGCTTTTTGCAAATAACTTCTCGTGATAAAATAAAAAATAGTAAATACGATTGTATTAATCGCAAGAAAATTCCACCTACCAAGACGCTTCAAACCAAAATTTGCGTGGATCCGCCAGCAAGTATATAAAAATATTAAGATGACCACCGGTAACCTTAACTCGATAAAATAAAATGGAACTGCGATAATTAGTGATAATAATAACCCTATAATAATCGAATAGCGAGTACGAGAAAAGAAAAAATGACTCATCAGACCAACAACTATTGCAAGGAATATTATTAAATAATGTGGGCTAACAAGTAAGTTTTCCGAAACTAATAAGAGTGGATAAGTAAGCAATAAGAGCTCCAAGATGAAGCTTTCAACATTTTTCAGTCTGAAACTGATGCTGTCGATTTGTCGTTGATCCACTGCTCCTCACCCCCTTCATATGAGCTGTCCATAATGACCTCGCTACGTTTTGCCCATTTACCATAAAATGCATGGAAACGTTCAGGTTCATGAGTAATCATTACAATTGTTGGTGCCAATTGCACTTTCGACTCAATATTCTGCAGGACATTTTCAAAAGGGATTTTCGCATTTTTCTCAGAGAGTTGAGCGAGTAATTCAAGTGATTTTTGATGTTGGATTTTTCCAGTACCCGTTGCTTGATGAATATAAGGTTCAGTTCCAAATGTCCTGATATTAATAATCATCTCATAAGGTATGGCGTGCCGCGTACAATAGTCAACATAAGATGCCAGTCGCTCTACTTTTTTTTCAAAATCTCCTGCTGTGCGCGCTTTTTCAATTGAATTTAGAATGAACATCACTGATTGTTCAGTCACTGGTAAATATTCCTTTGTCTGCAATTTTTGCATGCGCGCACTAGCCGTCCAATGAATTTGATCAAAACGATCCGATGGTACATAGTCGCGGGTACCAATCGGTTGAAATACGTCATGGAATAGCGATTGACGTTGAGGCACATCACCTGGTTTGAATGGAGATGGATTTAAATCTCCTGTAAACGGAACTATATTTGGATATACTAAATTTTCCTGCATCACCGCATCCTCAAGTTCCATTAAAATCGTACCTTCTCCGAATATATGTGGAACTTCAATAATGACACGCGTAATCCTGGACAATCCTCTTTTTCTACCTTCTAACGGAATTGTAATACGTGTTTTTTCATAACTTCCAACTGAAAATGGCACTGTGAAATCGAAAATTCCACTAAAATGTTGCATATCGTCTAATGCTGGAATAACCGAATCTTCAATGGAAAGTGTTAACTTTCCATTCCATATAGGAAGTCTTCCGTTTTCAAACTCCAACACTAAGTCCGATTCAGTCCCTATTAAAAAGCGGGCTTTATTTTTAAGCGGTAATAACTTTAACTCTTTTCCTACATTTTTATAGTATACATTTTGAACCATCCCAATAAGAAGAATTGATGCAAAACAAGCTGCAAGCGCAACTTGGAAATAAATGAGTGCAAACATTAAGAAGATGAGTGCGACGCCCATCATAAAATGTAAAGATTTAAATCCTTCTTCATGGCGACTCCAATTCATTAAAGTGCCGCTTCTATTGGAGCCGGTATTGAACTGATAATATCTTTCAATACGTCGTCTAATTCTTTAGTCAACATCCCTTCCGTAGATAACTCCATACGGTGTAATGCTGCAGGTTCAATAATCGCTTTTACATCATCTGGTGTCGCAAAACTTCTTCCGGAGATATAGGCATGTGCTTTTGCAGCCCGCAGAATTGCTAACGCCGCACGTGAACTTAAGCCCAGTTCGATAAAAGGATGTTCTCGCGTCGTGCGAACTATTTTCAAGATATAATGTTCAATATCCTCATGAACTGTCACATTGCTTGCTTCTGATGCCCATTTTTCTACATCGGCTGGACCAATTACGGATGACGTAGTAATTTCACCTGGATTATGTCCATATTGCTTTAAAATTTGATGCTCTTCTTCTAATGTAGGATAACCGATATTAAGTTTAAATAAAAAACGGTCAAGTTGTGCTGCTGGTAATGGAAAAGTTCCTTGTTGTGATTCGATTGGGTTTTGTGTCGCAATGACCATAAATGGTGTAGGAAGTTTGATCGTTTCACCATCAATCGTGACTTGTTTCTCTTCCATGGATTCTAGTAAACTAGATTGCGTTCTTGGTGTAGCTCGGTTGACTTCATCTGCAAGGAGAATATTTGTCGAAACTGGACCAGCTTTTAAAACAAAATCCTGTGTTTGCGGATTAAAATAACGAATTCCTGTTACATCTGATGGCAATACATCTGGTGTAAACTGAACACGCCTAAATTCTCCTTTAAATGCACTCGCAAAACTTTTAGCCATCATTGTTTTACCTGACCCCGGAACACTTTCCAATAAGACATGTCCTTCTTGCAATAGTGCGATTAACATAAAATCAAATTCTTTTTCTCTGCCTATAATAGCCTGATTCAGTTCTTGCTTAAATTCTTGGATCGAAACCACTCATAACCCCTCCTGAAATTTTCATATATATATTGTCTTACTCGTATTACTCTTCTCCCTCTGGCTTTGTGTGCTTTAAATTAGAAAGATGTTTTTCATAATCATTTATTAAATCATCAAGGTTTCTGCTAATTCTTAGTGTTTCATGGGAACTTAGACCTTTCTCGGCTGCAGTGTCCAACATCTTCTTACGCAATCTCTCTATCTCTTTTTCCACCAATATCCCTCCACGGTTCCATCACACATCAAATGAACCATATTGAATGACGATTAGCATAACTGATTTAGCAAAAAAGGAATATGCTTTATTAATATAGTACCAGACCGAAAACTATTTACCAAACTTATCTTAATAATCCGATACAAAATAATACCATATCACTAATATATAATTTTCCGTAAAAAAAACGGCACTCATTTTTTGAGTTGCCGTTTTCCTTATGATAAATCTCTAACAGATAATCCGAGTTTTTTGAGTAAGTCGATTGCTGTATTCTGCTCATCTGAACTTAACCCACTCATGAGTGATTCAATATTTTTTGAGTGCTCAGGAAAAATAGATTCGATTAGTTCGACTCCAGCTTCCGTAATTGATATATACGTGACTCGCTTGTCCTCAGAACAAAAAACTCTTTCTAGATATCCTCTTTTCTCCAGTTTATCTACAACATAAGTCATAGATCCACTTCGGAGTAATATTTTCGACCCTATTTTTTGAATCGGCTGTCTCCCTCGATGATATAGAAGTTCTAAGACACCAAACTCTGTTGGATTTAATCCATACTTATCGATTAACTGATGCGCTTCATCTAAAATCACTTTACATGAACGTGAAAGGACGATAAATAACTTTAACGCGCGTTCTGTACTATTTTCCATAGACTCTTCCACCTTTTATTATTCCATAACTCGCTATTAGAGTATAAGGGAATTTAAAGGGACTTGTCAAAATATCAAAAAGCTGGTTCAGATTGTAAAGCATTCATTTTATCGCTTGAGGTTCTATGCAACGACACTGAAGGAAAAGATAATATGAATTTAGAGCCTTTGCCAACCTCACTTGAAACAGACACCGTACCGCCATGCTCTTCAATCGTTTTGATGACATAAGGTAAACCCAGTCCAGTTCCATCAGCACGCGTTGTGAAAAAAGGCATAAATATTTGTTTTAATTGGGTGACAGACATCCCTTTACCCGTATCTGATACGATTATATTTACCTCTTTAGTGTTTAGAACTTCGAAGCTAATTGTCAATGTTCCACCACTAGTCATAGATTCTAGCGCGTTCTTCATGAGATTTAGTAATGCTTGCTTCAATTTCGCTTCGTAACCTAAAATAATGACTTCTTCTAAATTCCCATTCACCTGTGAAATCGAAATACCTTCTATACGGGCTTTAGGTTGAAATAAATTAACCATCGTTGCAACTAATTCAAGTAAAGATACATAAGATTTTTCCTCTACGGTCGGCTTAGAAAGTACAAGCATTTCATTTAATATTGTTTCCATACGAGTAATTTCATCGTCAATTACCGTTAAATACTTTTCTGACTCTTCTGCAGTTGAATTTCTTAAGAGCTGTGTAAATCCTTTAAGTGTCGTGATTGGATTTCGAATTTCATGTGCAATACTTGCGGCGAGTTGACCAACTTCATAAAGTGATTCCTTATGGGCTCTACGGTTCTCTAATTCGACTTTTTGGGTACAGTCTAGCATTCTCATGACAAACAACCCCTGGGAATCATCAAAATAGGTTTTTATCTGAAAGTGAAAAGTCTTTTCATCAAAATTCTGGAATGTCAAAGATAATTCAGTAAATCCTTCATATATAGTTTTTCTTATAGAATTTAAAAACATTTCTCTTGAATGGCCTAATAACTCACTGAAATCGTAGATACTTTTCCCAACTAACTCGCCTTTTGAGAACCCGAGAATTGTATCATAATGATTATTTGCTTTTTTAATGATTCCAGACGGATCAAAAGTAATGACTAGACTTTCAGGCTTCTTGAATACTTTTAATTTAGTCACGCCAAGACTTTTTATATCTGATTTAGACATATCGAAAAGCGCAATAATTCTACTTGAATTATCGCGGATAAGGTGTATTCTTACAGAATTAGATTTCGCATGTGGCTTCGTAATAAGAGGAAAATCAGATGTGGTGTAGCCTATATCTAATGCTCGTTTTATCATTTTATCCCATTTAAGTTCTTCATTAGATAATGCCTTAATGTTTTCAAGTGGTTTCACATTAAATTTTTGTTGGAATTCATCATTTACCTGAATAATCTTGCCTTTTGCATCAATAATTGCAAAAGGTTTGCTTGATTTATTGTAAAAGTTTTTGACCTCACTTAATTCATTTTGCTCAAACTGCATTGTCATCCTTCTCACCCCTTAATCAAACAATATGTAGAATATCACTTATTCATGCGAAAGTAGTCTATTCATGAAAAACTACTCAATTCCGATTATTCCATAATTAGAGAAATATTGGTATAGGTCTAAAGGCACTGTTGTTTAAAACTGTTTCCTATTTTAATATGTGAGTAGTTTATATTTTTTATAATATGAAAAAATAAAGGTTGATAAATTAGAGCTTTAATGACAAAAAATCCGTTATACTATTATATAGTATAACGGTTTAGGTCTTTCATTTGAAAAACAAATATTTTATTTTAAAAATCTATTTTCACCCGATAATTACTCTTTCTTGTGGATATTGATAATGTGGTTTCTCTGTTTTACCACCAAGTGTAAACAAAAATGATATGAGTCCAACTCGGCCAATAAACATTAACGCCATAATAATAGATTTACCTGTTACTGAAAGATCGGATGTAATGCCAAGAGACATACCGCAAGTACCAAATGCAGATGTTATTTCAAATAACAGCTCAATGATTGTCATATTCGGCTCGGTCACCATTAAAATCAGCAATGCGACAATAACCATTATACTAGCCAATAAAATAACCGCATACGAACGAAATACATCAATCAGCTTAATTTGCCGATTAAAAATATGAATAACTTCTCGTCCTCTTGCGAAATTAATGAGAAATAAGATTGCAATTGCAAACGTCGTTGTTCGTATACCGCCCCCAACCGAGCTTGGCGACGCACCAATAAACATTAACAAACTCACGACAATATCTGTCGCATCACTAAACTGCGTAACATCTATCGTCGTTAAACCTGCTGATCTAGAAGAAACCGAGTGAAATAACGATGCGAATATCTTTTCATGCCAAGCCATTCCTTTAAATGAGTTAAATGACTCGAGAATAAAAATCATTATTGCGCCAAAAACTAACAGGAAACCAAAAGTCATCGTCGTGATTTTCGTAAAGAGCGAAAAACGAAATCGCGGATTTTTCTTCGAAAAAAAGGCTTTCACCTCTATTAAAACTGGAAAACCAATTGCCCCTAGGATGATTAAAAGCATCGTAATAGTTTGTATAAAATAGTCATTGAAAAACGGTCTCAGTGATTCGCCTGTAATATCAAAACCAGCATTTGTTGTCGCAGATACTGCCAGAAACAATCCATTTAAAAAGGCTTCACTAAAAGAATCATAAAATCTCATAATATAAAAAGTGAAAATTAATCCACCGATTAGCTCAATCAGGAATATAATTTTCACGATTTCTTTAATGAGATAAACAACACCAGAAAGATTGTATTGATTATGGTCGACCATAATCAATTGACGTTCTCTCATACCAATTTTTTTTCTTATCAATAACCAAAAGAATGTTCCGATTGACATGATCCCAATTCCTCCAAATTGAAGGACGACCATAATCATGCTGATCCCAAAGGGTGTGTATGTTTCGGAAATATTTATAGCCGTTAAACCTGTCACACTGACTGCACTCACAGCTGTGAAAAGACTATCTATCATCTCAATCTTAATCCCCGGCTTATAGACGCCGGGTAAGTTGAGAAGCAAGAATGAAAATGCAATGGCTAAAAAATAATAAAACACAATAATTTGCGCAGGAGTTAGCCTTTTAAAGCTTTCACGAGTTAATTTTAATCGATGCAATTGACTACCTCCTGCAATAATAAATTATTTGTTTTGTTCTTTATTCTTTTTTCGATCGTTGCTTACACCGACGAGGTAACCATAAAGTGCAATTCCTACGAGAACAACCCAGAATGTCGTCTTCCAAATAGTTGAATGTGGAAAATCTGTAGGAAGAATTTGTAGTTTTTCATGTGACAATGTTAGGACGACTAACTTAACCCCTACCCAACCTACTATGAGAAAAGCAGCTGTTTCGAGGGACGGGTATTTATCTAGTAAGACAACAAATTTCCGCGCAGCAAATCGCATAATAACTAAACCAATTAAGCCACCCAATAACATAACAGTGAATTGACCACCGTTAATTCCACCAACATCGAAATTGCCCAATTCAGGAAGTGTAACCGCAAGAGCTACTGCCGCTAACATAGAGTCTAAAGCGAATGCAATATCTGCCAATTCAACTTTAAATACGGTCATCCAAAAACCTGACTGTTTACGCGGTTTCGTTAAGTCATCACCATGCTTATCTTTTTTCTTTTTATCATAAATATTTTTGATGGATATAAATAAAAGATATGCTGCTCCAAGTGCTTGGATTTGCCATATGTTAACGAGAAAAGTAATCATGAACAAAGCCGCAAATCGAAAAACGAATGCACCCAAGAGTCCGTAAAACAATGCTTTCTGCTGTTGTACTTTTGGTAGATGTTTTACCATTACAGCCATTACTACCGCATTATCCGCGGCTAATAGTCCTTCGAGTACAATAAGTACCACAAGTACCCATGCATATTCCAGTAATATTGCTTCCAAAAAATCTTCCTCCTAGTAAATACAAAATAAAAAAACCCTCACCTAATAAATAGGCAAAGGTCTCGCAAAGTCGGAATTTAATCTTTAAATTTCGGCTATCATAACCGATGGCAAAGTTAGCCACGTATTGACGATTATGAAATAGGTTTCCCTAAAGCTACTCCCCTTTGACAATAGTCAAAAGATATTAAGTTGGGTCTTTGAATTTAGTATACCACCCATCTTTGATTTGTAAACGAGTTTTATCGAATAATTACATGAAATTTTTTCTGCTTCTTATTTTCTTTATAAAATCTAGACATCGCCGGGATAGTCGCAATAAAATCTGCACATTGGATATAACTGTCTGCTAGTAATTCCTCAGCGATTGTGGTGTCAAAATTGGCATTCCATGTTAAATAGGCCAAGCTTTCAACTTCAACGCCTAATTTTCGTTGTAGCCATTTTGAAGAAAGCCCTTTTTCCGCTAATTTACGCGGGAATCGTCCTTTTGGTTCTTTGCCAGCTAATTCTTTCACCATTGCTTTATATACATTCTCGACTAAATGTGGTGCTGGATCGGTCAAATGAATGGTCTTTCCAAGCGCGGACTCAAGCCCCACAAAAAATATTGTCGCATCAATTATATAATCTACCGGGACTACATTTATATTTGCATCTGATTTTCCAAGGTACGGAATAATAGGCATCCACTTTATTTTATCAATCATATTCATAAAAAAGTAAGGTCCATCAAACTTTATCGTTTCGCCTGTTTTTGAATGTCCCCTAACGATTCCAGGCCTAATAATGGTAACAGCGGTATCTTTTTTTAATTGTTCCACGAGACACTCGGCTTCAAATTTCGTTTCTTCATAATGATTTTTAAATCCAGTTGGACGGATCAATTCCGTCTCAAGTACTTTGCCTTCACGATTTCCCGCAACGTATGCAGTGCTGAAGTAGATGAATTGAGTGATGGAGGGATGTGTACGCACGAAATTACAAACCATTTTCGTTCCATCCACATTTACTTTCCAAGCAATTTCCTTTTTCACCGCAAGATCGTATATAGCGGCCAAATGCCATATAACAAGTTCTTCTCCCCAAATTTTGCTGAGCGCGACTTCATGCATTCCTAGATTCTCTAGCGTAATATCTCCTAGGATTATTTCAAATTCAAAATGTTCATCTAATTCTTCTCTAATTTCAAGCAGGCTTTTTTTTGCCTGCGTTAATTCACTTTCTAAAACAAGTACATACAATTTTTCAAGTTTACCTTTTATAATCAATCCTCTAATTAATTCACTAGCGATAAACCCTGGGAACCCCGTGAAAAAATGAACATTCATCCGCTACACCCCATTTTTTATTTTAGTATAACATTATTTATCTCCTGTTGGAGGAATGTTCTGAAAATAATTAAAAGAAATAAGAAAAGCGTATTCATCACAAGTAAAAACTTGAATGAATACGCCACTTTTATTTTAATTCAGACCTTCTTTTGACTTACACATTTTTCCTTGTTTGTTTATCAATTAGACTATAGATAATCGGAACGATATAAAGTGTCAGTATTGTTGAACTCAATAATCCACCAATTACTGCAATTCCCATAGGCTGATTCATTTCAGTTCCTTCTCCGAGTCCAAGGGCAAGTGGTAATAGCCCAAGAATTGTCGTTAATGCCATCATAAGGATTGGACGAACACGGTCTCTGACAGAAGATATTATCGCATCATACGAACTAAGACCGGCTTCTTTTCGCTGGTTAATATAATCCACTAACACGATTCCATTATTGACAACAATTCCAACGAGGACCAGTATACCAATTATTGCAGTCACACCGATTGGTGTATTTGTGGCATATAATCCGATGGCCACGCCAATTATCATAAGCGGCACAGAAAACATAATCACAAATGGGTATTTAAATGATTCAAATTGTGCCGCCATGACCATGTATACAAGGACGACCGCAAGCGCAAGCGCGAGCATCATATCATCAATTGCCCCTTCAAATAACTCACGATCTCCACTAAATACAACATCAATCTCATCCGGTAAGTTTATCTTTTCGAACGTGTCATTGACTCTTGCCGTCATTTGCCCCAGTGTTTCGGTCGATGAATACTTCACGTTAAAAGTAACAGAATGAGCTTGATCAACACGTTGGATTGCTACTGGACCTTCAGCTATCTCAACAGTAGCCACATCGCCTAATGCTACAAATTCGCCGACTTGATTTCGTATTTTTAATTTCCGCAATTTATCGATACTATCTCGGTATTTTTCATCGTACTCAACTAAAACGCTATACACTTCATTTTCTTCACTTATGATTTGTGTTGCAAACGCACCGCGCGTAATATTATTAACAGTTTGGGCGAGTTGATAAGGTACTAACCCTTTGTCTGTAGCTTTTTCACGGTCTACAGTAATCTGAATTTCTTCAACTGTATCAGCAAGTGTATTTGTTACTTCCGTGACCGCGTCTATGTTCGTTAACTCATCATTCAAATTCGTGACTGCTTCGTCCAGCCTTTTTTCATTGGTATCATTCAGTGAAAAACTTAACGTATTTGGAGATGAACCCGATGCAGTTTGCAGATTAAAACTAATTTCTGCATCCTCTCCAACTGTTTCTATGACGACTGGTTGAACTTCATCAACAAATTCAAATACTGAACGATCTCGCTCACCAAGGGGAACCAGTTTTACGTAGACTTCTGCGCGATTTGCATTTGATGACCCCTGTGCTAAACTCTCTTGTGTGCCGCCAACAAGGCTTACATAGACTTCAACATCATCTTGTTCTTTTAAAGTAGACTCTATCTTTTGGACGACTTCATTCGTTGCATTTGTTGAAGCGCCATTCGGAAGTTTTACCGCAACACTAAAAGATCCTTCATCTGTTGCAGGTAAAAATTCTGTCCCGACTTTAAATAATCCATATCCACTAATCACAAGTAATACAACCGTAATTCCTAGCACCTTTATACGGTTACTCAATGCCCATTTTACTGATCGCTCAAATCGGTTCAATGATTTTGAACGCCTTCTTCTCGCTTCATAGTCCCCTTTTGGCTTCTTCAATATTCGGGCTGCCATCATCGGTACAACCGTTAATGCAACCACCAATGATGCAAATAGGCTAAACGAAATCGTTAACGCAAATTCTGTGAAGATTTCACCTATTAAACCACTAATGAATAATACAGGTACGAACACAGCAAGCGTTGTCAGTGTTGACGCCGTGATTGCGCCTCCAATTTCTTTCGTACCTTCCATTGCTGCTTGTTTTGGGTCTTTTCCCATTGATAAATGTCGTTCAATATTTTCAATAACGACAATGGCATTATCCACGAGCATACCTATACCAAGAGCCAATGCCCCCAGTGTCATGATATTGAGAGAGAAGTTCGCAAAATACATTAAAACGAAGGTCACAATGACTGAATATGGAATTGCAATCCCAATAATGATTGGGCTCTTAACTCCCCGTAGGAAGAAAAACAAGACAATCATTGCAAACAAGCCACCTAGAATAAGTGACTGACCTATATTTCCAATCGCTAATTTAACGTAATCTCCTTGGTCAAAAAGTATATTCGATTCAATCCCTTTATACTGCTCAGTCGCCAGAAGGTCGTCCAGAGCCTTTTTAAACGACGTAGAGACGTCAGCTGTATTTGCCCCAGATTCTTGCAAGACTGACATCAGAACAGCCGGCTCTTCGTTTGCACGGGTCTCTGTCGTCGCATGCGCTTCTGTAAGTTCAACTTTTCCTACGTCACTGACTTTAACTTTTTTCCCATCGACAGGATTGACGGCAATTGTTAAATCTTGAATATCATCAACAGAAGTTAACATACTTACAATTCGAGTTGTTAGTTGCTTTCCTTCATTTGTCTCAATTGGTTCGCCTGGCATTGAAACATTATTGGCTTGTATCAGTTGGACGATGTCTTCTTGCGCCAAGCCATTTTGTTCCAACTTTTTCTCATCGAGTGTGATTTGAACTTCTTCGACTAGCTTTCCAGAAACAGTAACGCTCGCGACACCTTTCGTTCGGCGTAATTCTTGCTCCAATTGTTCAGCAACTAATCGGATATCCGCATCGTTATCTTTTGCACTTAATGACAATTGAATTACCGGAAATTGCGATGGGTCAAATTTTAACAACCGAGGCGCATTCGCACCGTCCGGCATCGGAACTTGGTCGACCCGTTGTAGTAAATCCATTTGGACATCATCAATTTTTGTAGACCAATCAAACATCAGAAAAATAAAATTCGAACCTTCCTGTGATGATGATTGAATTGATTTCAATCCAGGTGCGGTCGACAGACTATTTTCTAGCGGCTTCGTTACTTTCTCGCTCACTTCTGTTGGCGAAGCCCCTGGATAACTAGAGACAACCACCGCTACGGGTGGGTTTAATTCCGGAATTAGTGTTACTGGTATGCGAAAAAATGATACCATACCTAGAATGATTACGAGAAACATGGTGACAATCGTAAAAACTGGTCTTTTTATTGAAAAATTACTAATTTTCATGGGAACGCCCTTTCTTGATAAAAGATACACTAGTTCAATCATAATGAATGAAGAACCCTTTCTCAAATAGGAACTTCATATTCGACAAAAACAAACATACTTTACACGCAATCTTGGTCCTTTACATGGCCACTCTCTGCAATCAAATTCACAAAAAATAAAAGCCACCCGAATCATCGCAATTCGTAACGATGTATGCGTGTCTTTTAATCGAAACCTGTTATAATTGGTTTCATCATTTCCGGATATCCGGATATAAATATACTCACATTGGAGGTCTTTTCCATGTATGAATCTAATCATCAAATCATTTGCACCCTTACCTATAAATTAGCTGAAAAGGTTACAGGTTGGTATGCGCAAACGACAAATCAAACAACGCATTGTATCCGTTTATCTACCGATACAATCTCAACTGAAAAGTATAACTTTCCATTAGAACATGTTTATGACCTATCCTATAAGCCATTTTCAAATCGAGGCGGGTTGTTTTATCTTCATACCAACCAAGGTGTATTTATGTTTTCAGTCGATGCAGATCCAACCTACTTCATCGATCTGTATAAATCCTTACGGCAATAAAAAAAACTAGCAGAACGGAAATCCGTCCCACTAGCTGTAAATTTTTAAAGTAAACTATACAAGTTGATATCTGGATTTTTATCATTGAACCAACGCATCGCAAATTCATTTTCAAATAAAAACACCAATTTCTCATAACGGTCTTTTACAAGCATTGCACGTTGACCGGCCATAGATTCTTTTACATCGCTTTCATTTTCAATCCAACGAGCCACTTTCGAACCGAGGTACTCCATTTGCACTTCTACGTTGTATTCGTTCTTCATACGATGTTCGAACACTTCAAACTGGAGTTGCCCAACAGCCCCAAGCAACACATCTTCCGTGTGAAGCGTACGGTAATATTGAATAGCACCTTCTTGGACAAGTTGCAGTATTCCTTTATGGAAATGCTTCGATTTCATAACATTTTTTGCCGTCACACGCACAAATAATTCAGGCGTAAATTGTGGTAATGCATCAAATGTAAAGGAAGATTTCCCTCCGATTATCGTGTCGCCTATTTGATAGTTCCCTGTATCATGCAGACCAATAATATCTCCAGCTACGGCTTCCTCAACTGTTTCACGGTCATCAGCCAAAAATTGTGTTGTTTGCGTGAGTTTAAATGTCCGAGAAATCCGCGGAACAGTGACAGTCATCCCACGTTCAAATGCACCTGATACGATGCGCACAAATGCAATACGATCACGATGCGCTGGGTTCATATTCGCTTGAATTTTAAAGATGAATCCTGAAAACTCTTCCGACTGTGGACTAATTTCCGTTTTATCTTTTGTCATTCTTGGCTGTGGTGGAGGCGCGAACTGTAAAAATGTCTCTAAAAATGTCTGCACACCAAAACTTGTCAATGCACTTCCAAAAAATACAGGTGTCAATTCACCTTTAGCGATACGTTCCTCGTCGAAATCATTACCTGCCTCATTCAATAATAAAACATCTTCTAGTGTTTGTTTGTAATAGGATGTTTCCATCATTGGATGTGATTTGAGAAGTCCTCCGTCTTCATCCAACTCAAGAAAACGATCGTCTCCCTCAGCACGAACTTGTTCAATACGATGATTAAAACGATCATATATACCGTAAAATTCTTTGCCCATTCCGATTGGCCAATTCATCGCATACGACTCAATTCCAAGCACTTCCTCAAGCTCTTCCATCAAATCCAATGGTTCTTTACCTAGTCTATCCATTTTATTGATGAAAGTGAAAATTGGAATCCCACGCATTCTACACACTTTGAAAAGCTTGATTGTTTGTGGTTCAATCCCACGTGCGACATCGACCATCATAACTGCAGCATCGACTGCCATCAATGTACGATACGTATCTTCACTGAAATCTTCGTGCCCAGGTGTATCGAGAATATTGACTCGTTTGCCGTCGTAATCGAATTGCATAACGGATGATGTGACCGAAATCCCACGCTGTTTTTCAATTTCCATCCAGTCAGATGTCGCAAACTTGCCTGACTTTTTACCTTTTACCGTACCAGCGTCTCGAATCGCGCCACCAAAATAAAGTAGTTTTTCTGTAATCGTTGTCTTGCCGGCATCCGGGTGGGATATTATCGCAAATGTCCGTCGGGATGCAATTTCTTCATTTATTGGGTTCTTCATGTATTTGTAATCTCCTTTTAATCCGCTTGTCTAATCATAGTGATTACAACCTAAAATTTCAACATTTTTTTCTTGGCAATAACAGCTTATGTTTTAGATCATATAAAGTTGAGCCGCCTAGCATCTAGACGGCTCGTCCTTTTTTTATTTCTTTACTTCTTTCGATCCGAATTTTTTCTCTGCTGCTGAAAGAGCGATGTCCGCATCTGAATGTGGATATTTTGTATTTCCAATAATTTGAAAATCTTCATGCCCTTTACCTGCAAATATGATGATGTCGTTGGGATTCGCAACGGCTACTGCATGTCGTACCGCTTCGGCACGGTCGCCGATACAAGCGTAGTTATCATGTTCTATTCCTGACTCTAACTCTGCTAAAATCGTTTCATAGGGTTCGTCGCGAGGATCATCTGTTGTGAACACCACGTAGTCAGCAACAGAGGCCTCTTTCCCCATAATAGGACGTTTAACACGATCCCGATTACCCCCGGTCCCAATAACAAAAATCAACTTATTCTTTTTATAAGGAAGAACCGCCTCGATTGCTTTCTTAATAGCGTCAGGTGTATGGGCATAGTCAACATACATGGTCAAAGGCAACTCTGTTTCAACTTTTTCCATTCGACCCTTCACCGTATCAATCTCACCAAGATAGCGAACAATATCTGAAGTGGCCATCCCTTTGGCATAAAGTGCCGCGATTGCAGCAAGCGCATTCGCTACACTAAATTCGCCGATTAAGTTCATCGTCACCTGGAATTTACCATCTGGAGAATTTAATGTAAACATTGTCCCATCTGCATTAAGTACGATGTCTTCTCCGTGGAATACAGCCTCGTTCTTAATTCCGTAAGTTAATATCGGATAGCTTGTCTTTTCAAACAGTTTCTCACTCCAAGGATCATCCACATTTACAACAGCAAACTTTCTTTTCTCAAGATCTTGGCCAAGTTGAGAAAACAAAAGACTTTTTGCTTCTCCGTAATTGTCCATCGTTCCGTGAAAATCAAGATGGTCATGCGTCAAATTCGTAAATACCGCAATATCAAATTCAGTTCCGGCAAGTCGGCCTTCAACAAGTCCATGAGACGATACTTCCATTGACATAGTAAGACAGCCTTCATTGGCTGCTTGTGCAATCATCGCTTGCGTTGTTAACGCATCGCCCGTCGTATTTTCAGTATCATAAAGTGTACCATCCAAATCAAATCCGATTGTTCCAGAAGCGGCTGATTTTTCTCCAGATGCTCTTAAAATAGACTGAATAATTCCACTAACACTTGTTTTTCCATTCGTTCCCGTAACACCAATCATCGTCATCTTTTTCGAAGGGTATTGATAATAACGCGCTGCCAATAAACTAATCGCCCGCGTTGTATTTTCGACTGTAACGACAGCAATCTTTTCTAGGTCAACATCAACCGGCTTTGATGCAACAATGACTCGTGCACCGTTGGCAACTGCTTGTTGAACAAAATCATGGCCGTCTACAGTAAAGCCTGAAATGCAGACGAACATTCCGCCAGCATTTATGACCCGCGAATTAACCGCAAGATCCGTTATTGTTTGAGGTAACGTTCCCACGACTTTTTTAATTGGTAAAATTGAAAGTAATTCCTTTGTATCCATCAAAATCCTCCGTTCAGTCCATCATATCCGATGTGACATATGCATATAAAAGTTCTGCTGTTGCTTGTAATGAGTCAATATGTGTTCGTTCAAGTGCGTGTGATGATTCAATACCCGGACCAAACAACGCA
Source organism: Sporosarcina sp. Y1009 (assembly GCF_057669865.1). NCBI lineage: Bacteria > Bacillati > Bacillota > Bacilli > Caryophanales > Caryophanaceae > Sporosarcina > Sporosarcina sp. Y1009. Next base: position 422,013 of record NZ_JBYHFO010000002.1, read on the forward strand.
TGTTTCACATCAAAACCTGCCCGAATTGCCGCCGAGGCATCCGACCCATAATATGGATAGATATCGAGTTTATAGCCAATCTTCTTACGCTTAGCAAGTTCAATAAGGTGTTGAGTTAACGCGTAATGATATGGCCCACTAGAATCTTTTGCGCAAATTGAGACGGTATATTCATCGGATGTTTGTCCATCGCCAATCGCTCCCATATCAACCGCTATATATTCTACCGTTTCGGCAGGAATATTCGAGTTTCCTCCGTAACCAATTTCTTCGTTATTGGAAATATAAAAATGAGTTGTATAGGGAAGTTTAACTTCATGTTCGATTAATGAACGTATTAATTCAACAACTAACGCAGTGCTTGCTTTGTCATCCAAATGACGCGATTTGATAAACCCGCTATCCGTCTCTTCGAAACAAGGATCGAACGAAACAAAATCGCCTACTTCAATACCAAGCTTACGTGTGTCGTCTGCATTAAATACCTTTTCATCAATTCGTACTTCAATATTGTCAGCATTTCTTTCCGCTGAACCTGCATCTCTATAGACATGAACAGTCGTTTGATGCATTAAAATCGTTCCGCGAACCTTTTTGCCTGAAGCTGTATGAATTAAGCAGTATTCGCCTTCCACTGCATTCCAATTGAAACCGCCAATCATCGTTAATTTTAAACGACCGTTGCTTTTTACTTCCTTCACCATCGCTCCAAGTGTGTCCGTATGCGCAGTTAATAGGCGATGCTTTGTTGTATCCGTTCCTTCAATGGTTGCTATAACAGCGCCTTTATTTGTCGTTTGATAAGGTACACCAATTGTTTCAAATTCTTTTGCGATTAACGCCATTACTGTCGACGTATAACCAGATGGGCTAGGTGTTTCAACAAGTCTTTTTAAAAGTTTTACTGTTTTCTCTTTATTAAATACATTCGTCATGTTTAGTATCCCCTTTGCTCAATTGAACAACAAATTAATCTCTATAAGTAAGTATACTTTTATTCCAGTCTAAAAGAAAAGAAAAACCGCATCCATTAACGGATAAGCGGTTTGATAATTTTTAATTTATTTCCATATGGTGGTAAGGCGAGTTTCATTGGTATCTTTGTGCTCCGTTGCATCATTGACTTTGCATGGGTGAATACATTAAAACTATCCTTACCATGATAAGCATTCATACCAGAAGAACCGACTCCTCCAAAAGGCAAATTCGTATTGCCCACATGCGAAATCGTATCGTTAATACATCCGCCGCCAAATGGTAAACTTTCAATAAAGTAATTTGCAGCTTCTTCATTTTCCGTAAACATATAAGCAGCGAGTGGTTTCGGCAACTCTCGAATGCGGTGGATAACTTCCCCGAGATTATCATACTCAAGAATTGGCAAAACTGGCCCGAAAATTTCATCTTGCATCGATGGACTATCCCAAGTCACTCGGTCAAGCAGTGTTGGCTCAATGAATAATGAAGACCGATCAAAATCTCCACCAAAGACAATTTGTGGCCATTCTTTTTCAATTACTTTTACAAGTCTCATAAATTGGCGCTCATTAATAATCCTGCCGTAATCAGGACTTTCTTTGGCATCCATTCCATAAAAGGCTTGGATTGTATCAGATAATATTTCGATAAACTCTTTCTTTACTGAACGATGAACAAGTAGATAATCTGGCGCGACACACGTCTGTCCAGTATTTAAAAACTTCCCCCAAACAATACGTTCAGCGGCGTGATATAAGTCTGCAGTTTGGTCGACGATTGTTGGACTTTTACCACCAAGTTCCAACGTAATTGGCGTTAATCTTTCAGCGGCAGCCTTCATGATTACCTTCCCGACTGCAACGCTCCCTGTAAAGAAAATATAATCGAAAGGCGCATGAATTAATGCAGTCGTTTCATCCCGCTCTCCTTCTACCACACGAATATATTCAGGTGAAAATGTCTCTGAGATAATTTTCTCCACGATACGAACTGTATGAGTTGCAGATTCAGAAGGCTTAACAATGGCACAGTTTCCACCGACTATCGCACCAATGAGTGGTTCCATGACAAGTTGAAATGGATAATTGAACGGCCCGATGATCAAGACAGAGCCATATGGTTCACGAACGATAAAGCTTTTAGATGGTTGTAAATGAATCGGCGTTTTGGCCACTTGTGGTTTCATCCAAGCTTCTACATTTTTAATCATATTCGAAATGCTTGAAAGGACAAAACCTATTTCAGTTACATATGACTCAAAGGGACTTTTCCCTAGATCTTTTTGAAGTGCGTCTGAAATGGCATCTTCATTTGCAAGAATTGCATCGCGTAACTTTGCGAGCATTTCCTTTCGAAATTCTGCGCTCCGTGTCTGACCAGTAAAATAAAACTGATGCTGTAAAGCAATCATCGATTCAACATCTTTCGCTGTGAAATTCATCGACTTCCCCCATTCTATTAATACTTTCTATGATAGACAGAATTGCAGAAAAGTGCAAAGATTCTTATAGCAGCTTATGATTATACACATATTTCCATCATTATTTTTCAGCCAGTAGTTCATCAATGAGCACTTGGACAACGAGTCCTTCAGAAAACGGAACAAGAATTTCAGCCTCATTTTCCATTGCTAACATACATTCTTCGATCAGCGTTTTTACTGAATCGAAGGAAGTCAATATTTCAAAAGGACTGTCTTTTTGTGCCACGCTAAGTTCCGACCAATTACGCAGTTTTAAAACGCCCTTTGTTCCATATACTATGTATGACAGTTCTTCTTCCTGTCCGACTCCCGTATGTCCGTTTAAAAGTACTGGTATTTTGTTTTCAGTTTCACCTATTGCAATGACGCTTGTCTCAGCAAGCGTTTCATTGACTGGATATGTCGTTTTGTGGTCTTGAACCTTGATGTTCCCAAACATTCTATACATAATTTGCAGAAAATGCGGGAACACTTCACGCGTAAATCCGCCCTGTTCACGTGAAGCAATCCACGGATTTTGTTGCCACAGTCTTGGCCAGTGCGGAAAATATGCATGTAGTTCGACACGAATAATATCGCCGATTGTTTCTTTTTCAACAAGTTTCATCATATGTCTTACGGATGAGCTATACATGAGCGGAAAATGCATCGCAGTTAATACTGTTTTGTCGCTAGCAGCTTGCTTCATAATTAACCCGTCTTCCGCATCATGTGCCAGCGGCTTTTCGCAAAGTACATTTAAGCCGGCTTCAATTGCCATTTTACTCAGTGGTGCGTGTGATACTGGAGGTGTACCGATATAAACCCAATTCGGTTTTAAGGCTAAAACCTCTTCATAAGAGGATGCCGCAAAAAGGCCATATGTATTCGCCATGTCAGTTAGCCGTTCTGTATTTTCGTCGAACAATGCGATGATTTCTGCGTTTTCGTTTGCAAGAATTTGTTTAATAATACGTTCGCCGACAATACCTGTTCCAATAAGTGCAAAGGTTGTTTTACCCAATTGACTCGCTCCTTTAGTAGTAATAAATTTTAAATTTCATTATATAAAGTAGGCCTTCCGAATCTTTTTGCCCGGTTACAGTTTGTATTATATCACCCAAGGGTAAATAAAGTTTAATTCGAAAATACAATCGATTAAGGAGGAAATACAATGACAACGACAGAAACCTGGTGGGAAGAAATTTTCGAGGGGAATCTTTCTCTTGGTATTAATAAAGAGAGACTTTCTGAACTTGAAGATGAGAATTTCCTCTATTTTACAGAGGAAGAAGATAGTACTGAACATTTGCATACATGATCGTTTATGTAGGATTGTTTACTAAATAAAATTAAATATCCAATATTTAAAACCGCGTATTTGAATGATTCATTATTCAAGTACGCGGTTTTTAAGCAAGCCGTTGATTTCCTTTCCGCGGGCACGGCAAAGTGTGGAAAGACACAGATCAATCTTTCCCACCTCCTCGTGCATTGCGTTCCTGCGGGGTCTTCAGCTCGCGCTTTTCCCGCTGGAGTCGCCGCCCTCATACGCGTCAACTTAAGGTTCTGTTCATCACTTCTT